>CBINOW010000030.1:0-36627 GCA_966252395.1 uncultured Oleiharenicola sp.
ACCAGTCCGGCTACCACGCGGCCGAGGTGCTCGACCGCCTGCTGCGCGGCCGCGCACCCGACGCCCTCGACGTGCGCATCGACCCGGTCGGCGTCGTCACGCGCCTCTCCACCGACATCCTCGCCGTCGGCGACCGCAACGTCAGCGCGGCGCTCAACTACATCCGCGATCACGCCTGCAAGGGCCTCAGCGTGGACGAGGTGGTGACGCACACCGCCGCCTCGCGCAGCCAGCTGGAGAAAAAATTCCGCCGCTTCATCGGCCGCTCGCCGCAGGCCGAGATCCGCCGCGTGCAGCTGGCGCGGGCCAAGGAACTGCTCACCGAAACCGACCTGCCGCTCAAGAGCATCGCCGGGTTCACCGGCTTCGAGCACATCGAGTATCTCTCGGTGGTCTTCAAGCGCATGACCGGCGAGGCACCCGGCCAATACCGCAAGCGCACCCGCACCAAGCCTCATTGAGGCCTCCGGTCTATTGTTACGGGCGGCTGAGCGCTTGCTCCCCCCCACGGCGGAAATAGCCTCCCGCGCTTACCCCGTTCATGGCCGCCCCCTCCCCTTTGCAGCGTTACCTTCCCACGCTCGGCGTGCAGGTGTGGAGCGTGCGCCGTCAGCTGGAGACCGATCTGCCCGGCACACTGCGCGCCATCAAGGCGGCCGGCTACGCCCAGATCGAGCTGATGCGCACGGCCAACGCGCCCGACTTCGCGCCGCACGCCCGCGACCTCGGACTGGGCATTAGCTCCGCCTTCATCGACTGGGCGTCCCTCGCCCAGCCCACACCCGACAGCCTCGCCGACCGCGACCGCACCCTGGCCATCGCCCGCGAACTGGCGCTGAAATACCTCGTCTTCGGCTATGTGAACAAGGGCAACCGCGAGACCATCGCGCACATGAAACGGCACGCCGCCGCTGCCAACGCCTTTGGCCGCCGCTGCCGTGACGCGGGCGTCCAGCTTTGCTACCACCACCACTCCTTCGAGTTTGCCCCGCTCGAGGACGGACGGACCACCGGCTGGGACGTGCTGCTCGGAGAGCTCGATCCCGCGCTGGTGCAGCTGGAGTTCGACGTCTTCTGGGCCGCCATCGTCGGCCTCGAACCGGTGCGGATGATCCGCGATCTCCGTGGGCGCATCGCCCAGGTCCACCTCAAGGATCTCGCCCCCGGCACCCCGGTCAGCTTCGACGAAAACGCCGTGCCACCCGCGGCTTTCCGTGAAGTTGGCCACGGCACGCTCGACTTCCGCGCCATCCTGCAGGCCTGCGCCGAGACCGGCGTGGCCCAGTGCCACGTCGAGCAGGACGAGTCGCCCGATCCGCTCCGCAGCATCGCCACCAGCCTGGCCTGGCTGCGGACCGCCTGATTTCCCCAACCCCATGAAACATCCCATGACCCAAACCCACCGCCCGTTCCTCACCCTGCTCGCTGCCGCGCTCACCCTCGGCTGCACCGTGCTCGCCACCGCGGCCGACGCCATCCGCATCCGCGCCGGCACGACCAAGGACCACACCGACGAAAACGGCGTGGTCTGGCTGGCCGACCAAGGCTTCAATGGCGGCGACACCATCGACCGCACCGGCATCGTCGTCGCCAACACCAAGACGCCGTCAATCTACACCGCCGAGCGCTACAGCATGGACAGCTTCTCCCGCAAGCTGCCCAACGGGAAATACACCGTGAAGCTGCACTTCGCCGAGACCTACGAGGGCATCTACGGCAAGGGCGAGCGGGTGTTCACCTTCAAGGTCGAGGACAAGGAGTTCAAGGACTTCGATGTCACCGCGCGCGCCGGTGGCGTCATGAAAGCCTACGTCGAGACCGTCGAGGTCGAGGTCACCGACGGCAAGCTGGACATCACCTTCACCTCGAGCATCGAAAATCCCGAGATCAACGCCCTCGAGATCATCCCGGCCTCCTGAGCCCTTCCCGCTAAAACGACAGGGTGGAACCGGCGTGCCGGTTCCACCCTGTTTGCTTGATGAGGCCGGATAATCCGCCTCAGAACTCGTAGGCTTGGATCTGATCGCCGCCCTTGAAGTAGAAGATGCGTCCGGCGGCCTCGTCCGCGAGATACTTGGGCTCCTTGTCGCCCAAGGCCAGGCGGCGGTCGGTCTCGCCATTGCCGAGATTCACGCCCACGAGCCCGATGCCACCTCCGTGCTCCTTCTCGAGCTTGGTGATGATGTAGGTGTAGGCGCCGGAGCTCTTGGAGCCGCCGATCTTGCGCGCGCGGGTCTCGGTGTAACGGTTGTAGCGGTCGAGCGCGTTCTGGATGTTTTCCATGCCCTGGCGGCCGCCCGAGGTCATGATGCTGCCGTTCTGCGCTACCTGCGCGTTGCCCTGCGCCGAGGCGGCGAGCGTCACCGCAAACATCGCGATCGTGGCAAAGGCGTCGCTGGGCGCGGCATAATAGAGCGACCACTTCTGGCCCTTGGCCACCGGGTCGAACCCGAGCAGGTGCTGCTTGCCCTGCACGACGATGTGGCCGTCCTGCCGCGTAATCGCGACCGGCACGTCGAGGCGCGCCTTGCTGGATGAGCTCACGGCCTTGACCGTGCCCATCAGGCCGCCGGTGAGACCGAGGCCGATCTTGGCGATGTCGCTGCCGCCCATCTTGCGCTTGAACTCGATGGGCACGCGGAAGAGTTCCGCCACCGTCGCGCCGGTGCTGAGGCCGACGAGCTCCTTGCCGTCGGCGAACATCACCGCGCCGACCTCGGGCAGCGCCATGAGGTTGGTCAGGCCGCCCTCGATCTTCTTGTCCTGATAGACGGGTTTGCCGTCGGCCGCGGAGACCACGACCACGCCGAGCGGCTCCTTGAGCATCACGGTCTGGCCGTTGGAAAAATTGCCGCCGTAGCGGGCGTAGATCTTGTCGCCGATGACTTCGATCTGGGTGACGATCGCGTTGTCGCGCGCCTTGAAGAGACCGGCGTATTCCGAGATGCGGTCGCTCTTCCAGATGGTGGCGCCGGTCTCCTTGTTTATGGCGTAAACGCTGCCGCCACCCGCCCCGTAGATCATGTTGTCCACGATCCGCAGCGGGGCATAAGTCCGCTTCAGGCCCTTGTCGCCCGGGGGAAACTCCACCGCCCACTTGATCGTGCCGGTGTTGATGTCGAGCGCATGCACGCCAAGGTAGCCGAGGTAGAGCGTATCGCCCTCGAGGATGGGATCATGGTAGCCGGAGAGATCCATGCGCGGCATGAATTTCCCGGAATTGTCCGCCATGTGGAGCGGGATGCCGTTGGCCTTCGTGAGCATCGTGGACCACTTGCGCTCGCCGGTGGCGATGTCATGGGCAAAGAGGAACGTGCCGTTCTCCTGGCCCTTGCCGTCCTTCCAGGTCGTCATCACGAGGATGGCCAGGCCCTTCTCCGGAACCGGAATCGTGCCGAGATACTGTCCCATCATCTCAGGGGCGGTCCACTTGGTTTCGCCGGTGAGGTAGTCGATGAGCGTGAAGGTGGATTTCGAGCCCGCCATGCCGCTGAACTGGTTGCAGAGCAGGAACGGCGTGCCCGGGATCTCGCGCGCGTTCATGGCGTTGCTCTTCTTGAAGGTGGCGTTCTTCCAGAGCACCTTGCCCGTGTCGGGATCGATGCAGTGGATGGCCGAATCCGTGCCCACGAGGAGCACTCCGAGGTCGGTGAGGTTTTCCCACTTGGCGTCTTCGCCCAGCGGGCAGGTCCAAACTGGCTTGCTAGCGGCGGCGTGGGCCTGGGTCGCACAGGCCAGCACCAACGCTACGGCCAGGGAACGGGTTGAACGGAGAATGGGGGTGATCATGGACCCCGATTCTAGAAGATCATGCCGGCCCCGCCAATGCGTAGTCCTACGTAGATGCGTGTCACAAGGGGCGCTTCGGTTCGCGCGCCGGCGCGGCGGCCGCCACCAGCCAAGCCGTGCCACCGAGCGCCAGCGCCTCGAAGACCCCTGCCAGTTCAAAGGCACTCCGCAGGCTCACGCTGCGCGGGATATGCAGCAGGATTACCCACAGGAAGATCATCACACCCACGAACAGCCCCGCAGACCGGCGGAACGCAGGCAAGAAGACGCCCATGCCGCCCGCCAGCAATGCGCCGGCGCTGACCAGCGTCCAGAACCTCTGCCCCGGCGGAATCCATGCCGGCACCAACGCATCAACGAATCCGGCATACACGACATGCTGCGCCCCACAGACCAGCAGGAACACCCCCATCAGCCCGGCGGCGACAATCGCGGCACCGGCCGTCGTCACACCCAGCAACAACCCGCCCCCGGCAAGCGCCAGCAGTTTGAATGAGTTGGTCCACGCGTAACCGGCACCCGGGTTCGCCACGATCTCCGAAATCCGCAGGCCAATCGTGATCAGCAGCAATCCGCTCAGGGCACAGGCCGCCATCCGCTGGCGGTAGCCGGCCAGCAGCGCCATGCCGGTCAAAATCAAGATCACGCCGCTGCCTACGGCCCAGATGGGCGCTCCGGGCAGCCAGGCCGGTGCGAGGACCAGCCGCACGAAGCCTGCGTTGACGACCTGCATCGAACCGGAGCCGGCCACCGCCATCCCCAGGCATTGTCGTCCGGCACGCGCGTAGAATTCCATCCACCGGTCAACACCGGCGAAGTGGTTTTCCCTTCGCTCGACTCCGGGAAATTACTTCCCCTCGGCTGGCGTTTCCACCGCTCCGAGGATCTGCAGGTCCTTCATGTCCACCTTGCCGGTCGGATTCAGGCGGCGGATGAGCCCCTGGCTGTCGCGACCGAAATAGCGCGAGGCAAACATGCTCATGTCGGGCAGCGCGGTGAGGAAGTTGTTGCCGCGGGTGGCGATGTTGTAGCGCGTGGACCAGAGCGGCACGAGCCGCTTGTCCTTCAAGGCGGTTTTGAAATCAAAGGCCGTGAGGATGACAAAATAGCGGGGTTCCTCCACATCTTCCACCAGGTCATGATAGACGGTGCCGTGCACGCCCCAGGCGCGCAGGCCGTTGTGGCTCGCGAGTGCCTCGCGGTAGCCGAGCAAGGCGGCGTTGCTGAAGTTGGTGCGATCACGCCGGCGGTTGGCCTCGTCCATCAGCGAGGCGGCGCCATACCAGTCGGAACCCATGTCAGACGTCTGCAGCAAAGTGCCGTCGGCATTGGCAATCGAATTGGCATAACCGTCCGTCGAACCCCAATAGACATAGATGAGGAGATCCGTCTCCCCCGGATCGGTAGCCGCGACATAGTTTTGCCGCGTCAGCGCCGGGCTGATGAGTTGGATGACCTGCTTGAAGGTGGCGTTGTCCACCGACGGGTCGCGCAAATTGCCCAGCACGGGCCCGCCGTTGGCGAAGGCAAAACTTTCGGCCTTGTAGCCACCCAGGACCGAGGGAGTGCGGACGTAATCATTGAAGACCTTGGAAAAAACGGCCGTTTCTTCCTCTTCGACGCGATTCTGCGCGAACGCAGCCACAGCCACGCTAAGCGCAGCGACAAGCCATCCGTGACGGAATTTCATGGGGTTTTGGGGTGAAGCGAACTTACCCCGACACCAACCGATGACAAGGGTTCAGATTATTTGGGGTCACCCCATCACGGCCGGATCAACGGAGGGGTTTGATCGCCGCCACGAACACCGAACTCCCCGCCGGCAACGGCCAGCCACGCTTGGTCCACGCATGTTCCAGCGCGGCCATGCCCGCGAACAACGCCTCCACTGGCGCGGGATAAAGCTGCACATCGCTGGTCGGGTGCGACGGGGGAAACAGTTTCCTCCGCGCCACCACCAGCGGCAGCACCAGCATGTTGGCATAGCTCGCAAACTTCACCTCCAGCCCGGCGGCCCGCAGGTGCGCGGCAAGTTCCGGCCGCGAAAAGCGGTGTTTCGAGGCGACCGCCTCGTCGTGGTAGGACCAGAGCCAGCGGTAGGCGGGCTCATTTACCGCCAGCACGCCTCCCGGCCTCAGCACGCGCGTCATTTCGCGGACCGCCACCCGCGGATCATCGATGTGGTAGAGCACATCACCGGTGGAAACCGCATCGAAGCTTCCGTCGGCAAAGGGCAGCGCAGTGAGCGATCCCTGCGCAACCCCCGCTCCGGTCCGCTCGCGCGCCAAGCTGACGGCCTGCGGTTCAATATCCACGCCTTCGGTGGTCCATTCTGGTCGCGTCGCGCGCAGGCGCTTGATGAATCCGCCCGTGCCGCAGCCGGCATCCAGCACGTGCGCCGGTCCGGCCGGCAGCAAGCGCGCGAGCCAGTGCTCCCGCCGCCGGTGCAAGGCGCGGAAATACCACATGCGGTCCTCGATTTCGGCGAGCTTGCGGTATTCGTCCTGTTGCATCGGGCTTCAGAATGTCCGCGCGCGGGCGACTGCGTGGCGAACATATTCCGCCGCCGGCCGGCACGGGCACAGCGGATCACCGCTCTTTCCCACCCACCCCGCCAGCCAACCCCAGCCGGTGGTCGAGCGAGTATCTGCCCGGCCCGGCCAGGAAGAGCAGCAGGTAAACAAAGATCCAGGAGAACGGCAGTTCCCCTGCGCCGGGGCCGGTCAACCTCATCTGATGATGAAATACCCACGCCACCGTCATCGTAATGACCAGTCCGAGCGAGTGCAGTCTCGTGAGCAACCCGATCATGATCGCAAGCGATCCGAAGGTCTCGCACCAGGTCACCAGCACGTAGCTCACCTCCGAGCTGAGGCCGATGTAATCGGGAAACGTGTGCAGCTCCTTTCTGAGGCCGTCGAATCCTAGCAGGTTGGGCAGACGGATTTTCTCGTCGGCCCAACCCGTGAGTTTGCCCCAGCCATGGTAGCGGATCATCAGCCACGAAACGGACACACGCAGGAACAACAATCCGAGATCGGCATTCAGGGGCAGCCAGCCGAGGCTGAAAAATTTCTTCATGGGGCAGTCGGGGGTGCCCCTATCTACGCGGATTGGGCCCGCCGTCAAACGACGGGCCGTGCGCTCACAGGCGCTCGCGCCGATGACCACGGCCCGGCTCGGCGCCGCGCCAGCCGGAATTGTCCCGCCGTTCGCCGTGCCGGTCGCGCTTCCATTCGCCACGGTCGGAGCGGCCGGTGTAGTCGCGCCGCTCGGGTAGCGCCAAGTTGCCCGTGAGCGAACCGACCACCGGCAGGCCGGGCGATTCGTAAACCGGCTTGGGCGCATCGTAGTAGGTGTAGCTCACCGGCCAGAGCGCGAATTCCTGGTGATGGTCGTAACGGTCGCGATAACGGGGATAGCTGGCCACGCGGTAGTAAACCGGTTCGCGCTCGGCGGCGGCAACGCGCGCCTCCAGTTCCCGCAAGCGACGCGCGTCATCTTCCTTCCGCGCCTTTTCCTCGAGCTGTTCGCTGAACTTGAGCCGGGCGATGGTCAGCGGCTCGGCGCAGGACACGCCGGGATAGCGCCGCGCAAAATCCTCCCAGAACGCGACCTGGTAGGCGACCGGCGACGCCAGAAAAGCCGCATCCGCCAGCTTGCGATCGCGCAGGGCGGTGCCTTCGGCAAAGACTTGCGAACGGCGGGACGCCAGCTCGGCCTCCAACCGCTCCTCCCGCGCCGCGATCGCCGCCTGTTCCTCCGGGGTGCGCAAATCGACCCGGGTCACGCGACCGTCACTCAGCTCGACCTCGCCGCATTCGTAATAAAGCACATGGCGCGCCCCGAGACGCATCTGCCCGTTGGGCTGACCCAACGTGGCGCGCACCTCATCGAGCGAGGCGCCCGGAGCCACGTCCCTCGCCGCCAGCGACGAAGCCAACAGGGCAAGCAGGGCGGCGCTCAGGACGGGGGTTTTCATGTCAGTTCGGACAGCGGAAAGCTACTTTGGTTCGCTCGCGAATCAACCGGTTTTACCTTTTACATCCGCCGCAATCCGCATTGAACCGGCCGCCTCCGGCCGCATCTTCGCCGTCATGCGCATCCGAGTCATCACCACCGGCGGGACCATCGACAAAGTCTATTTCGACGACGCCAGCACCTTCAACGTGGGCGACCCGCAGGTCGGCCCGCTGTTCAAGGAAGCCAACGTGACCTTCGACTACGTGGTCGAGTCCGTGATGCAGAAGGACAGCCTGCACATGACCGACGAGGACCGGGCCCTCATCCGCACCCGCGTGGCCGCCGCCCCGGAAAAGCTCATCCTCATCACCCACGGCACCGACACCATGACGGCGACCGCCGCCCACCTCGCCGGCCTGGCCGATAAGGTCATCGTCTTCACCGGCTCCATGGTGCCCGCGCGCTTCCGGCAGACCGACGCGTTTTTCAACCTCGGGTGCGCCGTCGGCGCGCTGCAGGTGCTGCCAGCCGGTGTTTATATCGCCATGAACGGCCGGGTCTTTCCCGCCGCCGAAGTGAAAAAGAACCGGGCCGAAAGCCGCTTCGAACCCAAGGCATGAAGAAACCCACGGCCGAGGAACGGAAACGCATCTGCACCGGCAAGCGCCGCTACCGCACGCAAGGCGACGCGCTCGACGCCGCCTTGTGCGCCGGCGTCGAACGGCAGCGCTCCGCTTACCGTTGCGCGTTATGCGGCCTGTGGCATCTCACGTCCCGCTGACACCGCGCCATGCCGCTCCTGCTTCTCCTGCTCCTCTGCGTCGCCGTCCCGGTCCGGGCGCAACAAACCGCCGAACCGCCGCTGCGGCCCGAGGACACCCCCGCCCTGCCCGCCGAGGACGAAACCGCAGAAACCACCGAGCAGGCCGAGCCCGCACCGCCCGCCGGCCAGCCCGTCGCCAACTGGCTTGAGGCGCAGGTCGAATTGCACCGCCGCGGATTCTCCTGCGGCTCGCTCGACGGCGTGCGCGGACTGCAAACCGCCGCCGCGCTCAAGGCCTGGCAGAAAAACGAGGGCCTGCGCGAAACCGGCGACCTCGACCGCGCCACCAAGGCCGCGCTGCTCATCTCGGCGCCGGCATTGACTGATTACATATTTTCGACCGAAGACAGCGCCGCCACCGCTCCCGTGCCCGACACCTGGCTCGGCAAGTCCGAACTCGACGCCCTGCGCCACGCCACGCCGCTGGAGATGATCGCCGAGCGCTTTCGTGCCAACCCGAAGCTGCTCATTAAACTCAACCCCGACGTGAATTGGGATGACCTGCTGCCCGGCACCAAACTCGTGGTGCCGTCCGCCGACCCCGCCATCCCTGCCATCAGGATCGCGCGCATCCACATCTACCTTGCGGAAAAAGTGCTCCAAGCGGTGGACGAAACCGGCCGCGTGCTGCTGCACACGCCCGTGAGCATCGCCCGCAACGTGGAGAAGCGCCCCGTCGGCGAACTGCACGTCACCGTCGTCATCCCCGACCCCAACTACACCTTCGACCCGGCCGTGTTTCCCGAGGTGCCCGAGGCGCAGGAACTCGGCCGCAAGCTCATCATTGCCCCCGGTCCGAACAACCCCGTCGGCGTCGCTTGGATCGGCCTCGACCGCACCGGCTACGGCATCCACGGCACGCCTGACCCGGAGAAGGTCGGCCGCACCGAGTCACACGGTTGCTTCCGCCTCGCCAACTGGGACGCCCGCGTCCTCGTCCGCCTCGCCTGGGTCGGCCTGCCGATCACGGTGGACGAATAATCCTCAACCGAGGACACGCCCTTCCGCGACGGGAATCGAAAACCGGATGCGGGATTTCTCAATTCTCCGCATTTGCCGCCGGATAGGTTCCTGGCTTGTGTGCCGCACCCCATGAAATTGTTCCGCTCCGTATTCTTGTGCGCGACTGTGGCCGTCGCGCTCGCCCAAAGCGCCTGCGCCGGCACGCCCGCCGCCAACGTTTCGCCCGCCCCGGGCTCCGCGGGCATCGTCAGCCAGCACGGGCGGCTGCAGGTGCAGGGCAACCGCATCGTCGGCGCCCACGGCCGCCCGGTCAGCCTCGCGGGCAACAGCTTTTTCTGGAGCCAGTGGATGGGCCGGTTCTACACCGCCGAGACGGTCGCCTGGCTGAAGCAGGACTGGGGCACCACCGTCGTCCGCGCCGCGCTCGGCGTGCACAAGGAGGACGGCTACCTGCAGCACCCTCGGGTTAACCGTAATCGCGTCACGACGGTCGTGGACGCCGCCGTGGCCAACGACCTTTACGTGATCATTGACTGGCACGACCACCACGCCGAGGAACACACGGCCGAAGCGGCGGCGTTTTTCGCCGACATGGCCAAGCGCTACGGCCATCTGCCCAACGTCATCTACGAAATCTACAACGAACCGCTCCGGATCTCGTGGCCGAACACGATCAAGCCCTACGCGGAGAAAGTCATCGCCGCCATCCGAGCGCACGACCCCGACAACCTCATCGTCGTCGGCACGCCCTCCTGGTCGCAGCGCGTGGACCTCGCCGCCGCCGACCCGATCAAGGATCCCAACGTGGCCTACACGCTGCACTTCTACGCCGGCACGCACAAAGCCGACCTCCGCGCCAAGGCCGAGGAGGCGCTCGCGCTCGGCGCCGCGCTCTTTGTCACCGAGTGGGGCACCTGCAACGCCGACGGCAACGGCCCGATCGACCAGGCCTCCGTGCGCGAATGGATGGATTTCATGCGGAAACACGACCTCAGCCACTGCAACTGGTCCATCTCCGACAAGCGCGAGACGGCCTCCGTCGTCAAACACGGAGCCTCCGCCAAAGGCCGCTGGAAAGACAGCGACCTCACGCCTTCCGGCCTGCTCGTCCGCGACCTGATCCGCAACTGGGGCAAGTGACCGCAGGGCTCTTGGTTTATGGCCTGTGATTTAGGATGGTGCCGGCCTTGTGCCTGACCTCATAAATCATATTTCATAAATCATAAATGCCTTCGGTTCTCCGCCTGCTGCTGCCGCCCAACCTTGAGTCCGCGATCCCGCGCGACGCCATCGCCGTGCGGGTGGAGCTTGATCTTTTGCCGGGCGGTTTTCCCGAAAACCTCCTGCCCGGCCTGGCCCTGCTCCAGCGCCTCGGCGTGAAGCCGGAACCGGCCTCGTTGATCCAGATCACCCGCGCCCAGTTGAGTGAACTGATCGCCGCCCTCGCCGGCCAGCCCGTCTTCTTCTACGGCAGCCTGCCCGACGTCCCCCTCGCTTGGCACGGTCGCGAACTCTCGGGTGTGAGCGAATTGCTGGCGAAAGCACCCCCGGTTTCGAACCCGAGCCCTTTGCCGAGGAGTCCGGCGAAAGCCGGAGCTCTGCGGACAAACCCCGGGCCGGCAGCAGCCGGCAACGGGGCGCTCCTCATCGACGGCTCCGAACACTTCCTCGCGGTCTCATTGCCCGCGCGCGGCTCCGCGCACTACGACGCCATCCTGGAGTTCCTGCGCGCCCAGCGCTTCGTGCTCGATCCGCTCAACCGCAAGTGGTGGCTGCGCGACCGCCACCGGGTGCTCAACATCCTGGCCACCCAGGGACGCTTGCTCCGCGAGGACTTCGGTGCGGAGTTCACCGACAACTTCCAGCGCAACACCGCCCACCTCAAGGAAGCCGAGGCCTCCGCCGAGATCACCGAATCCCCTGACGGCTACGACGTAGCCCTCGGGCTCAACGCCGGCCGGGCCACCGAGGCCCAGGTGCGCGACGCCGTCGCCAGTGGCCGTGGCTATATTGAGGACGGCAAGGCCATCTACCTCATTGACCAGAGCCGGCTCGAAAAAATCCAGGCCGCGCACCGCAAGCTGGCCGGCGATCCGACCGAGGCCGGGAGCGCCGTCCGGAAGCACCGCATCAGCAAAGCCCGCGCAGCCGAGGTGAACGACCTGCTGGAGGAACTCGCGCCGCACTTTCAGGCACCCGAAACCTGGCGTCAACGTAGCGCCGCCCTGCGCAATCTCACCGCGCTGCCGCCCGCACCCGTGCCCGCGGCGCTCGACGCCATTCTTCGCCCCTACCAAAAACTCGGTGCCGCCTGGCTCTGGCATCTCTACCGCCAGCAACTCGGCGGCATCCTCGCCGACGAGATGGGTCTCGGCAAAACGCTGCAGGCGCTGGCGCTGGTGGCAGCGGCCCGGGCCGCAAACACACGCGCCGTGCTGCCGGCCTTTGCCTCGGTTTCGCGTAGCGAGAACCGAGGACAAACACCGGCCGGCGAGCACGCCGGAACGGTGCCCCACTTGGTCGCCTGCCCCGCCTCGCTCGTCGAAAACTGGCGGCGCGAAGCCGCCCGCTTCGCGCCGGAACTGAAGGTCTTTGTCCACCACGGCAACCGCCGGCTCGCGGGCAAGGACTTCGCGACCTACGACCTCGTGCTGACCTCCTACGGCACGCTCGCGCGCGACACCGTGCTGTTCGAATCGGTCGAGTTCGACCTCATCCTCGCCGACGAGGCGCAGCACCTTAAGAACCGCCGCACGCAAGCCGCCCAGTCGCTGCGCGCGCTGCGCGGACGCGGCCGCTTCCTGCTGACCGGCACGCCGCTGGAAAATTCGCTCGACGACCTGCGCTCGCTCTTCGAATTCCTGATGCCCGGCTTCCTCGCCAAGGTCCCGCCCGGCCTCAAGCGCGACGAACGCGCCTGGCACGACGCCCAGCTCCGCACCCAGACCGCGCCTTACATCCTGCGCCGCACCAAGTCATCCGTCGCGCCCGAATTGCCCGAAAAGATCGAACAGACGATCTGGTGCGAACCCACCCCCGCGCAGGCCGCGCTCTACCGCCGCATGCAGGAGGACAGCGAACGCGAACTGCTGGATCTCGCCGCCAAGGGCTCGTCGGAGGGCAACCTGCGCTTCGCCGTCTTCACCCAGTTGCTGCGTCTGCGCCAAATTTGCTGCGACCCGCGGCTGGTGCCGGAGGTAGGGCGGGGAGTCCCCTCCCCGCCGCAGCGCGGAGCGGAGTCCGCGCCCTACCCCGACTCCGCCAAGTTGGACGCCTTCCGCGAGCTGCTGGCCGAGAGCATCGACGAAGGCCACCGCATGCTCGTGTTCTCCCAGTTCACGGCGTTGCTCGGTCTGCTGCGCGAGGAACTCGATGCGCAGGGCGTGCCCTACTGCTACCTCGACGGCTCGCTCACGCCCAAGGCCCGGCAGGCCGCCGTGGACAAATTCCAGAACGACGCCTCGGTCCCCGTCTTCCTCATCTCGCTCAAGGCCGGTGGCACCGGCCTCAACCTCACCGGCGCCGATGTCGTCGTGCATTTCGACCCGTGGTGGAATCCCGCCGCCGAGGCGCAGGCCACCGACCGCGCCCACCGCATCGGCCAGACCAAGGTCGTCACCAGCTACAAGCTCATCTGCGCCGGCACGGTCGAGGAGAAGGTGCTCGCCCTGCAGGACAGCAAACGCGCGCTCCTCGCCGACGTTTTCGAGGCCAGCGACGCGGCCGCCGCCAAACTCAGCCTCGCCGACCTCCGCGAGTTGCTGAAATAGCGGGTCATAGCCAACGAATGCGGCGGGTCCCGGCTTGCCCGAACTCGTTCCTCCGCAAGACTGCCGGGGCTTCGTCGGGCCAACGAGGTATCACCCCAACCCTCCATGAAACGGTTCCTCCGTCCCTGCCTTGCCCTTGCCCTGATTGCGCCCGCGCTGTTCGCCGCCGACAAGATCGACCTAGAACGCGTCACGCCCGTGCCGGCCGACCAGCCGATCCCGACCCAGGATTTCTTCCGCCCGCGCGCGCTGGCCCAGCCGATCCTGAACCGCTCGGGCACCCACATCGCGGCCATCGCGACCGCCGACGAGGACAAGCATTTCCTCATGTCCTACGACATCGCGACGTCGAAGGTGAACTCCATCGGCTTCTCCTCCACAAAGGACATCTACCGGGTTTACTGGCTGGGCGACCGGCGCCTGCTGTTCCAGCTTTCCTCCCGCAAACAGTTCGGCCTCGGCATGGCGGTGACCAGCGTGGACAACCTCAACGACATCTCGGCGCTGCAGCAGTATAACGGCTCGAGCCTTGTCTCGATCCCGCTGAAGGACCCGGAGCATCCGCTCATCTGGAACCGCTTCCATCTGGAGACCCGACGCGACGTCGGGGTCGTCGCCGTGCGCGCGAGCGTGCGCAACCTGCCGATCGTGGATCTGAGCGCGACGATGAATGACCAAGTATACATGCAGTTGCATTCGAAGGTGCGCGACAACAACGACCGCACCACGGTCCGGAGTTATGCGCTCCCGCCGGAGCCGAGCGTCACCTACGGCTACATGGCCGACAAGGTAGGCGAGCTCGCCTACGCCTTCACCTCCGCGAACGGCAACCTCGCCATGTTCCGGCTGGAAGGGAACAAATGGATCGGTTGCCCGGTTAACCTCGAGGAGGTTGATATCATCGACAACGCCAACAGTCCCGGGGAGCTCCTCGTCATGGGCCCGGCCGTGGACGGGAAACCGCATCCGCTCCAGCTGATGAACGCCGCCACCGGCCAGCTCGGCGAGGTCCTCCTGCAGGACCCCGCCTATGATTTCAACGGCTGGACCTACAACAATCCGGCCACAGGCGACGTGCTCGGCGCCGTTTTCCAGAAGGGCGGGCCGCGGGTTTACTGGTTCAACGAGCAATACCAGGCGCTCCAGAAGATCCTCGACGGCATGTTCCCCAAGCAGGTGGTCCGCATCATCGGCAGCGACGACAAGCACCAGATCTTCCTCGTCAGCACCTATTCCGACCGCCAGCCCGTCTCCTACCACTGGGTCAACCTCGCCGAACGCAAGGCCGGCCTGTTCAAGAACTCCGCCCCGTGGATCGATCCGGCCCGCATGCAGCCGATGCAGATCATGCAGTTCAAGACCCGCGACGGATTCAAGCTGGAAGGCTACCTCACGCTGCCCGCCGGAACGTCCAAGGAAAACCCCGCGCCCCTCGTCGTCCTCTGCCACGGCGGCCCCTGGGCCCGGGACAACTGGGGATTCAATGGCGAGGTGCAGTTCCTCGCCAACCACGGCTATGCCGTGCTCCAGCCCAACTACCGCGGCTCCACCGGCTCGGTCGGACGCTTTCCCTCCGGCGACAAGTATGACTTCGTCAAGATGCACCATGACGTCACCGACGCGGTGAAAACCGTGCTCGGCACCGGCCTGATCGACCGCAACCGCGTCGGCATCATGGGCGCCTCCTTCGGCGGCTATCTCTCCGTGTCAGGCGTGGCCCATGAAACCGATCTCTACCGCTGCGCCGTCACGAATGCCGGCGTCTTCGACTGGGCGCTGCAGGTGCAGTCCGAGAAATACGACCAATACGACCTGCCCTACTACGGACGCATGATCAAAACGCTCGGCGATCCGCGCGTGGAGACCGCCCGCTACCAGGCCATGTCGCCCATCCATCATGTGAGCAAGATCCGGGTGCCGGTCTTCGTCGCCGGCGGCAAGGATGACCAGACCGTCGAGATCCAGCAGTCCAAGCGGCTGGTGGCCGAGCTGGAGAAAAACCACGTGCCGCACGAAAAATTCTTCGTCGGCGGCGAAGGCCACGGCATGGCCTTCCTGAAAAACGAGGTCGAGCTTTACGACCAGATCCTCGCCTTCCTCGACAAGAACCTGATGCCGAAGCAGTGAGGTGGAGCCGGGGCGCCCGCGCCCCGGTTGCTGGACATTGATGGCCTGTCTGGTGGCGGGGTGCCCTCACCCCGCTTGTTTCAGGAGACGCAGCCGGGGCGTCGGGGGGTGAGGGCACCCCCGCCTCCAAGGCTCAGCGATCGTAAACCTTGTCCGCGTTCACCCACGGCGTGACCTTGTCGAGCGCGGGGTAGATCGCGCGGCGCAGCGCGAGGAAGTTGATCGAGCCGCTCTCGCGGTAGAGCACCTCGCCCTTCGCGCCGATCAGCAGTGTGTAGGGCAGCTCGCCGTTCCACTCCGGGTCGAAGGCCTCGATGAAGGCGTATTTGTCCTTCTCGCCGAAGATCAGGTTGCGCCCGGAGGATTTTTTCTCCTTCAGGAAGGCCAGGACCTTGGCTTCCTCGTCGGGAAACTGCGCGGCGACCGTCACCATCTCGAAGCCGCGATGCCGGAAACGCAGGTTCTGCTCGAGGAGCTCGTCAAACTCCGAGACGCAGGGCCCGCACCACGTGGCCCAGAAATTCACCAGCCGCAGCTTGCCGGAGTCGGCATTGGCGCGGAGGGCCTTGATGCCCGCCACGTCCACCTTCTCGAGCGCCACGGGCTCCTTCGCGACCTTGGCGCGCCAGCGCAGGTTGTCCTCCACCTTGTCCTTCCATTTCACCGAGCAGCCGAAGACACGCGTCGTCTTCACCTCGGGATCCTTGCCGGCCAGCAGCGCGTCGAGCGCCGCCCGGGTGTCGTGCGCGTTGGCGAGATCCTCGCGCTCCGAGTTGTCAATGCGGCCTTGGAAGCGGAGCTTCCGGTCGGCGTCGAAGAGGAACACATGCGGCGTGGCCACGGCGCCGAACTTCATCGCCAGCTCCTGCGTCTCGCCGTCATCGAGGTAGGGAAAGTTCCACTTATGGTCCTTGTGGCGGATGACCATCTCCTCGAAGGAGTCGCCGAGATCGCCGTAGCCCTGCTCGTCGAGCCGGACCGCAGGCGCGTGGTTGGGATTGATGGCGACGACCGCCACGCCCTTCGGGCCGTATTCGGCCGCGATGCGCTTGAGGCGTTCCTCGTAGGCCTGGGCCGTCGGGCAGTGGTTGCAGGTGAAGACGATCGCCAGGATCTTTGCGGACGCGAAGTCCGAGGGTTTGTAAGTCTTGCCGTCCACGCCCGGCAGCGCGAAATCGGGCAACGGGGAGCCGATGGGCAGCACCGGCGGATTAGTGGCTGCGGTGGCGCTCAACACGGAGCCAATCAACAGAAAGAGGGAAAGCAGACGACGCAGGGGGCGTGGGGTAGTCATCGCCCCACCAAATCCAGCCCCGTCCCACGCGCAAGCGGCGCGTTGGTCTATTGTATTGCCATGACAGGGTTGCGCAGGCGCGAAACTTGTCCACGTTTCAGACCCAATGATCCGCCCCATCCTTGCGCTCCTCGCCTCTTCGCTGTTGCTCACGGCCCGCGCCGCCGACTCCGCCGCTCCGGCCGATGCCCAGCTCAACCCCAGGGGCCGCGCCATTCTCGCGTGGTTCCAGGAATTGCAAGCCGCGCCGCAGGTGCGCCTCGTCTCCGGGCAGTTCGCCGGCTGGAGCGGCTCCGCCAGCATCGGCGAGCTCGGCAAGATCCACGAGGCCACCGGCCGCTGGCCCGTGATGATCGGCCTCGATTACTGCGGATGGAGACAGGGCGACAAGCCCAACATGGCCCACATCGACGTGAGCCAGCCCAATGAGCTGGCTCGCACCTACTGGCAGGCCGGCGGCCTCGTTAACCTCTCCTGGCATGCCCCCAACCCCACCGGCGCCAGCCTCAAGACCAACAATCTCAAGCTCGCCGACGTGCTCAAACCCGGCCCGCTGCACGACGCCTGGCTGAAGTCCCTCGATGTGGTTGCCGCCGGACTGCAGGAACTGCAGTCCGCGGGCGTCGTCGTGATCTGGCGTCCGTTGCACGAGATGAACGGCGGCTGGTTCTGGTGGGGCGCACAGGAACCGGCGGACTTCATCGCGCTCTGGCGCCACATGTTCGACTACTTCACGCACCAAAAGGGTCTCCACAATCTCATCTGGGCCTGGGGCCCGAACCACGGCCAGAAACACGCCGACCTCTACTACCCCGGCGACGCCTACGCCGACCTCATCGGCCTCGATGCCTACACCGACCATATCAATCCCGATAAAATCGTCGGCTTCAACCGGCTCGCCAAAATCAAAAAGCCCGTCGGTCTGACCGAGTTCGGTCCCCACGGCGCCTCCAACCCGCCCGCCGACTACGATTTCCGCCGGCTGCTCGACGGCATCGAAAAGAATTTCCCGAAGCTCCGGCACTTCCTCGTTTGGAACGAAAAATGGAATCCCGCCGAGAACCGCTTCGCCAAGGAATTCTACAACGACCCGCGCGTCATCACCCGCGACCAGGTCCCCGCCGGCCTGGCGGGAAATGCCAAACTCCAGGCGCCAGGTTCCAAATAAAATCCCGGGGCGGATTTCCCCCCTTTCGGATTTCTTTGGCGTTTGAAATTTGCGGCGCGGCAAAACCCGCCCACGTTCACCTCCATCATGAAAGCCCTGACCGCCCTCGTCGCTTCCGTCCTCGTCCTCGTCCTCACCGCGCCGCTTGCCGCCACCACCAAGTCCGCCGAGCCGCTCCGCATCGCGCAGGGCGAGACCGTCCAGCTCGCCGACTACCTCGTGCCGGGCAAGACCGTGATCTTCGACTTCACCAGCAAATACTGCCCGCCCTGCCGTGCCTACGACGAACCGTTGCACCAGCTGCACACCAAGCGCGATGACATCGTCGTCGTGAAGGTGGACATCAACCGCCCGGGCGTCACGCGCATCGACTGGGACTCTCCCGTCGCGCAGCAGTTCGGCCTCCGCTCCATTCCGCAGTTCAAGGTTTATGGCCCGGACGGCAAGCTGCGCGCCGAGGACAAGATCGCCCTGGGGGCCGACGGCAAACCCGTGCGCGACACGCCCGCCCGCCGGTTCGTGGATGAGTTGATCAGCCGCGCCAACTGAACCGCCGGATGAAATTCCTACTCCGCCCCCTCCTCCTTGCCTCCCTGCTGGCGACCGCCGGTTTCGCCGCCGAGGCCGAAGACTACGTCCAATCCGTCGAGCAATGGCGCGCCGGCCGCATCGAGCGGCTCACCCGGGCCGACGGCTGGCTTGCGCTCATCGGCCGCCACCCGCTGGAGATTGGCGTCTGGTCGGTCGGCTCCGCGCCGGGCAACGCCATCCGGCTCGCCGCCGGTCCGGCCCAGCTCGGCACGATCACGCGCACGGGCGACAACACCCTCACCTTCGCCTTGGCCGACGGCGTGGAGGCCGCCATTGACGGCACGACGGAGCGCACCGCCCCGCTCGTTGCCAGCAACGCCGGGAAGCCCACCTACGTCCGCGCCGGCACCATCAATTTCTACATCCTCGAGCAGGGCGGCCGTTACTTCCTGCGCGTGCGTGACAGCGAGTCGGCGCGCCGCAAAAACTTCGCCGGCATCGAAAACTACCCGGTGGACGCCAAGTGGCGCATCGAGGCGAAGTGGGTGCCCTTCGACACGCCGCGCCAGCTGCCGATCACCAACGTCGTCGGCCTCACGCAGGACGCCGCCTGCCCGGGCAAGGCCGTGTTCACGGTCGAGGGCCGCTCCTACGAGCTGCTGCCGCTGCAGGACGCGCCCGAAGACGACCTGTTCTTCATCCTGACCGACGCCACCGCCGGCGAGGAAACCTACGAAGCCAGCCGCTTCCTCTACAGCGCACCGCCCAAGGACGGGAAGGTCATCCTCGACTTCAACAAGCTCTACAACCCGCCCTGCGCCTTCACGCCCTTCACCACCTGCCCGCTGCCGCCCAAGGAAAACGTCCTGCCCCTTCCCCTCCGGGCCGGCGAAAAGAAATACCGCGGCGAGCATTGAGCGACCGCGCCAACCCACGCGCAGCGATTGTGAGCAACTGCGCCGGGCCGCGGCTTGACCGGCTGCGGTTGCGGGTGGATGATGCGGCCACGCCCCGGACGTCAGCCCGGCAACCCCAACCCTCGACCCCGTTCCTCCAATGAACTGGAAGATTGAGATCACGGAACCGCACAGCGGCGAACTCGGCGAAGCCATCAAGCACGAAGACCACGGCTTCGCCATGGAAGAATACAGCTACGAACCCGGCCACATGCTCGAGGTGTTCGTCCACGACACCTCCGACCCACAGTGGCACATTTTCACGGACCTCGACTCGGGGCACCGTTTCAAGATCCCCCCGCAACGCTACCGCCAGATCGCGTAAGGGCGGGGTGGAGCCGCAGCGTCCCCGCTGCGGAGTGTCCACGGCGAGGTCGCCGTGGTCCCATCCGTCACACCTTCGGCGCGGCGCCGTGATGCGTGAGGTGCGCGGCGTAGGCCGCGGAGTCCGCCAGCATCGCGTCAATGGTCGCGGCCAGCGGCTCAATCCGCACGAGGCCGGAGAACACCGCCTTGTCGCCGATGGCGTCGGTCAGCACAAAGGCCGGGCGCTGGTTGATCTGGTGGGCATGAAAATCCGCCGTGCTCGTCGCCACGCGGTCCTTCACGATGTTCGACTCGGCGGCCTTGAGCAGTTTCTTCGGGTCGATTTTGCCCTGCCCTGAGCCGGCCTGCGGTGAGCCGGTCGAACCCGTCGAATGGGCCGCCTTGGCCGCGACCTTCACCGCCGTGGCGAGGTCGCCGATCTTCTGCCCTTCGCGCAGCGCGGCGTGCGCGAGCGCGAGGCGGATCTCGTCGCCGTTGAAACCGAAATCCCGCGCCGCCTCGGCCACGAGGTTGGGCGCCTCGTAGCGGCCCTTGCGCTCGGCCTCGAACCAGCCGGAGCTGAGCATGTAAGGCGAGTGCATCACCGTGCCGCCGCTGCGCCGGTAAAACCAGTCGCACTGCGCCTGCGAGACGGGAAAGTCCTCGGGGTTCATCAGCGCGATGCGCCACTCGAACTCCACGCGGCCGGCGTAGCGGTTCTTCAGGTCCGCCCAAACCGGTTCGACCCAATGGCACCAGGACGACAACACCTCGAGGTAGTAGGTAACCTTCATGCGGGCGGAAATTTCGCCCCACCCCCGGCGAAGGTCAATCTTCCGCCCGGTTATCCATGGCACAACCGCCCGCAAATAACGTCATACCACCTGCGCCCCCGCCCCTGCGCCCCCGGAGTTTCGGGGAGCCGGCATGGCCGGGATGCACCGGCAGATTCATTCCGTGCTAAAGTCCGCCCGGCCCCGTGCCGTAATGCCGGGGCAGTGTTGCGGTGCATCCCTGATGCGACCGCCCTTTAGGGCCGGCTTCGGGCTGGCAATGATGGGAAGCGACACAATCCGGCCTTTACCGGCCCCGATTGTCCCCTCCCATGAACTTCCCGCCCCTTCCACGCTTCCCCGCCGTCACCACTACGGCGTTTCACGGTCTCACCCGTCTGTTCGTCACCATCCTGCTGGCGCTGGTCACCGGCCACCCGCTGCCGGCCGCCCCGGATGCCAACGAAGCCCGCGCCGCGCTCGAATCCGGCCAGACGCGGATGCTGGCCGGCCACCCCGAGCACCCTCGGCAGGACGCCGCCCGTCGCAATGAAACCGCCCGCGGCCAGGCCCCGTTCGCCACCATTCTCACCTGCTCCGACTCGCGGGTCTCGCCCGAGATCCTCTTTGATCAGGGTCTCGGCGACCTCTTCATCGTGCGGGTGGCGGGCAACGAGGCCGACACCGACGAGATCGGCTCGATTGAATACGGTGTCGGCCACCTGCAGACCCCGCTGCTGCTCGTCCTCGGACACAGCGGATGCGGCGCCGTCCAAGCGGTGGTGGAGAACAGTCCCGTGCATGGCAGCATCCCCGATCTCGTGGACAACATCGTCCCCGCGGTCGAAAAGACCCGCGCCACCGCCCCGGGTGAACGACTTTTTGCCGAGGCCGTCAAAAACAACGTCTGGCAGTCCATCGACGACATTTTCCGCCGCAGCCCCGAAGTCCGCGAACGCGTCAAATCCGGCAGGCTGCAGGTGCTCGGCGCGGTTTACGACCTCTCGACCGGCGCAGTCCGGTGGCTGGGAAACCACCCCGAACAAGTTCGCCTGCTCGCCTACACCGAAGGCAACGAGACCCAGGCTGACGAGACCGTTCATGCCTCCGACCAGACCGCCTCCGCTGCCGCTTCGGCGGAGGCCCAGTCCGGCAACACGCAGCTCTCCACCACCGCCGAAACCGGCTCCGGTCCGGTCATCGGGTGGATCGTCGGCGGCGTGATCGCCCTTGGCCTCGCCGCCTGGGGTCTGTGGTTCTTCGCGACCAAGGGCATGACCTCTTGGACGATCGGCCGGCGGCTCGGCATGGCCTTCGGCCTCATCGTCGCCCTGGTCATGATCTCGGCTGTCACGAGCCATGTTCAGCTGGGGCACGTTCGCCGGGACGCCCGATCCATCGCCGGAACCTCGCTGCCGGCCTTGGAACACATCGAGAACATCAAGGGCCTCGTCAGTGAGATCCAACTCGCCGTGCTGCGCATGCAGCTGGCCAAGACCGCGGCCGAGCGCAACGCCTTCGAACAAAAAATCACCGAGTATCAGGGCATCATCAAGGTCGAGCTGGCCGAGTTCGAGAAACACCTTGTCACCGAGGCGGACCGGCGCGCCTTTGCCACCATCGCCGCCGCCCGGCAGAAATACATTGAGGCGCGCAAGCCGCTGTTCGACCTGCTGCATGCCGGCAAGGTGGCCGAGGCCATCCAATACAACGCCGCGAAAGTTCGCCCCGCTTACACGGAATATCAGACGTCCGTGGGTCAGGCCTCCGCCCTGTTTGGCCAGGAGGCGGACGCCGCGGCGCGCATGGCCGTGGATGACGCCGAGTTCACCTCCGCCCTCACCTCCGGCATCGCGCTCGCCACCTTGGTGTTCAGCCTCACGCTCGCCGTGGCCATCGTTTCCAGCGTGTCCGGCGTGCTGCGGCGCTCGGTCAACGAGCTTTCCGCCGGCGCCGAACAGGGCGCCGCCGCTTCCGCGCAGGTCTCCGCCGCCAG
This sequence comes from uncultured Oleiharenicola sp., assembly GCA_966252395.1. Taxonomy (GTDB): domain Bacteria; phylum Verrucomicrobiota; class Verrucomicrobiia; order Opitutales; family Opitutaceae; genus Lacunisphaera. The sequence goes on from CBINOW010000030.1 coordinate 22,460, forward strand.
CCAGTCCCTCGCCGAGGGCGCGAGCGAGCAGGCGGCTTCGCTGGAGGAGACCAGCGCCTCGCTGGAAGAGCTTTCCTCGATGACCAAGCGCAACGCCGAAGGCTCGCAGCAGGCCCGGGAAACGGCGGCCGCCGCCCGCACGGCGGCGGACACCGGCGCCACCCAGATGCAGGCCATGCAGGGCGCCATGCAGTCTATCAACACGGCCTCCGCGGACATCACCAAACTCCTCAAGACGATCGACGAGATCGCCTTCCAGACCAACATCCTCGCGCTCAACGCCGCCGTCGAGGCCGCCCGCGCGGGCGAACACGGCGCCGGTTTCGCCGTCGTCGCCGAGGAGGTCCGCGCCCTCGCCCAGCGTTCCGCCGCCGCGGCCAAGGAAACCGCCGCCAAGATCGAACACGCGGTCGCCCAAAGCCAGCAGGGCGTCCACATCAGCACGGAAGCCGGCCGGAGTTTCGCCGACATCCAAGGCCGGATTCGAAAACTCGAGGAGCTGGTCACCGAAATCGCCACGGCCTCCCAGGAACAGAGCCAGGGCATCGGCCAGATCACCGGCGCCGTCTCCCAGATGGACAAGGTCACGCAGGGCAATGCGAGCAACGCCGAGGAGACCGCCGCCGCCGCCCAGGAACTCAACGCGCAGGCGGAAAGTCTCCAGGGCATCGTCAACTCCCTCCAGCTGCTCGTGGGCGGCGGCCGTTCCGCGAATACGCCTGCGAATCCCGCGCCGGCCCCGGTCCGCGCGGCCGCCCAGCCCGCGGCTCCGTCCCCCCGCAAACCCGCGCTCGCAGGCGTCAAGACCGGCCACGACGACTTTTTCAGGGACGCCTGAACCCTTTCCCTATGACGGGGAATACGTAACGCGCCCCCCCCGGCGGTGGATGCCCGCCGGGGGGCTTTTCGCTTCGCGACCGGACGCACCCGACCTTCGCCGTCATTCCGCGCGCTCGCGTGCAGCCTGTGAATTTCGCCGTCAGTCCTTCTTGAACAGACCCTTGATCGCCTCGCCCGCCTGCTTGGCGGCCTCCTTGGTCTTCTCGAGGCTGATGGCGCCGGCCGCGCCGCCGGTCTGGGTGAGGGCGTTGGCGGTGCCGGTGACGATGCTGCCGAGCACATGGCTCATGATCTCCGTGGCCAGTTGGTCGGCGGTGATGCCGCCCTTGTCCACGCCGAGATTGTCGAGGCTCACGGGCGGCAGCGGCACGGCGAGCGCGGTCGGGCCCACGCCGACGGTGGCCTTGGCGTTCGTCAGGCGGAATTTCTTCACGACAAACTTCACGGACTTTCCCTGCTTCGTTTCCTCCGTCTTGCCGCCTCCGCCGGTGAAGGCCTCGATGTTCTTCAGCAGGTCCTTGATGTTGCTCGAGACGATCTTCGTCTCGTAGTTGAACACCGGTTCATCAATCGAGATCTCGTTCACCACGATGGCGTCGCCAAAGAGCGAGAACGGCTCGACGTCCACATGCACCTTGCCGAGCGCGAACGCGTTGCCGTCGCTCCAGCCGCGGGGATTGCCGACGACGAGACCCGAGAGCGTGCCCGAGCCGGTCAGCGGCGAGAGGCGCGCCGAGGCCAGCTCGACCTTGGTCTGCGTCAGCCTGGGGCCGAGGCTGTTGACCCCGGTCTTCACGATGGAGCCGAGGAAATAGGCCACGCCGATGTAAACACCGATGAGCAGGATCAGGCCGCCGAGACCGAGGACGAGGAGCAGTTTTTTCATGGGAGAAGGAGACTCCCCCCACCTTGGTCGGTTCCGCCGCCCGGGCAAGCCTCAGGCCGCGGCCCGGGTGGCGGCCAGCTTGCGCCGCAGGTGCTCCGACTCGGCCGTCACCCGCTTGAGCACCGCGCGCCAGTCGAATTGCGGCTGCTGGGCGGCCAGCACGTGGGCGGATTCCAGCTCGCTAAGCTCCTCGGCCAGGCGCCGCGCGCCGAGGTTGGCCGCCGCGCCCTTGAGCGCGTTGAGACGGATGCCGTTGGCCGGCAGCAGAAAAGCGGCCGGACTGGCAGCCAGTTCGTCCGTGAGTTTTTCCAGCTCGCCCTGCATGCCCGCCTGCAGCTGCCCGACCTGGACCGGCTCAAGCCCGAGGCGCTCCGCCACCTTGGCCACCGGTTCGATCCGGCAGCATTCGCCCCGGTTCGCCACGGCGCGATGAACCTGCCGGATGATGTGGTCGCGCTTGTAGGGTTTGGTGATGTAGTGGCTGGCGGCGAGCAGCGTGGCCTGCTCCACCGTGCCGCGGTCGTTCAACGCCGTGCAAAAGATGATGGGATGTTCCTCGAAGCGCGGATCATCGCGCATGCGCGCAGCCAGCTGCAGGCCGCTGAGCTCGGGCATCATGATGTCGAGGATGCACAGGTCGAAGGCCGGCGCCGTGTCCAACAGTTGCCAGGCCTCGGCGCCGTTGCCGGCGGTCACGACCTCGCACCCGGGCTCCTTTTCGAGCATCATGCGGAGTATCAGTTGGGAGTAGGGATCGTCTTCAGCAATGAGGATGCGCATGGGAAGGGGCGGCCCCGCCTTCATCGGCACAAACCGGCTCCGCCTGAAGACCGCTGCGCGGCAACCGCTTCCGGCAGGGCGCGCGGTCCAGCCGGATACACCGGATCGCCCGGCCGCGGCGGGTTTACATTTCCCGCGCGGTCTGCCCTGCCGCCACGCCGGGCAGAATGGGCTAAACCCGGGCGGCGCCCGTGCCGATTCACCGTGCGGGTCATCTCCCCATGCCCTCAGTCATATCCAACGTCCGGCCCATCACGGTGGCACAACCCCACCCGGCAGAATCATGCGGCGGTCGGATTTTGGTGGTGGATGACGACGCCATCGCGCGGGCGGTGATGGAAAACCGCCTGCAAGCCAGCGGCTACACCGTGGTCTGCGCGGAGGGTCCCGGGCCCGCCGATGCGGCCCTGGCGCGCGGCGAATTCGACCTGATCCTGAGCGACATCCACATGCCCGGCAACCACCGCCTCGAATGGATCGAGGCCCTGCTGCACCGCCGTTGCCCCGCCGCGATCCTGCTCATGACGGGCAACCCGGAATTGGAAACGGCCTGCCGCGCCGCCAACCTGCCCGTCGCAGGTTACATCATCAAACCGGTCAACTGGACCGAACTCGGTGAGCGCATCCGGCAGACGATCAGCCGCCACCACCGCCGCGACCACTTCGTGGGCCTGGCCCGCGAAATCCTCGATCTCGTCGAAAACTCGGGCGGCGGATCGCAGGATGAAATCCTCGTCCAACGCCTCGCGTCGCTGGCCGCCGGGTTTATGGCCGGTGCCGGTCGTCCGGCCCAGTCGCCCGCCGGCGATCAGCCTTGGCGCACCGCCCTCGCCGACGCCATCGCGGTGATCGAGAAGACCCGCGACAGCTTCCGCTCCAAGGAGCTGGGCCAGCTGCGGACGCGGTTGGAAAAAATGCTGGCCTGAAGGCCCTCCCGCCCGGCGCACGTTCGCCACCGGTGTTTCCTTCTCAAGCCCCCCGGCCCCGTGCCGATATCCAGCTTCATTCGTGGTGCATCCCCAGGATGCGACCGTCTGATTCGGGCCGAGAAGATCGGCAAGGATTGGGAGCGATTCAACCCGCCCATACCCTTTGCCATGTCCGCACCCTCCGCTCTATCCGCCCCTTCCCGCTCCCGCGCTCCCCTGCGGGTGTTTCCCGGCCTCGCCACCGTCCGGGGCCAGCTCCCGCACGGCGCGGTCTGATTTTCCGTCCTGCCCAACCCACCCTCCTCCCACCCACCGCTCCCGTCATCTTTCCACTGCATCCCGGGCCCTCCACGCGCCTAACCCGGCGATGCTCACCCGCATAACCCATGAAATTAGGCACAAAAATCATCATCGCCGTCCTCGTCGCCCTCGGGCTCAGCGTCGGCGCCGCCCTGCTCGTCCAGAGCCGGGTCATCCGTCAGCAAGGCGTCAACATGACGGTCAACGAAATGCGTTCCATGGTGGTCGAGGCCGAGAACGTCCGCGAAAGCATCTCCGCCCTCGGCCAGCGCGGCGCCTTCGACCGCAAGAAACTCTTCGAGGAATACAAGGCCTCGGGCGACCTGCGCAACTCGACGATCTACCGCACCATCCCCGTCGTCGCCGCGTGGGAGGCCATCCGCAAGGCCGCGAACGGCTCGGGCTACGCCTTCCGCGTGCCCAAGCACCAGGCCCGCAATCCCGACAACCAGCCGACCCCGGCCGAGGCCGACATCCTGCGCGCGCTCGAATCGGGTGAGCAGACGGAATATATCCAGGAAGACCGCGCCACCAACCGTCTCATCTATGCCCGCCCGATCAAGCTCTCCCAGGACTGCCTGACCTGCCACGGCGATCCCGCCAACAGCCCGACGAAGGACGGCAAGGATCTCCTCGGCTTCACCATGGAGAACTGGAAGACCGGCGAGGTGCACGGCGCCTTCGTGCTCTCCACCTCCCTCGACCGCGTGGACGCCATCGCGCGCGCCGGGATGTTGCACACCTTCGCCTGGGTGCTTCCGCTCGCCCTCGCCGTCGGGGTGGGCTTCTCCTTCTTCAACCGCCGCGTGATCGTGAAACCGCTGCGCGACTCCATCACGCACATCGAGCACGCCAGCGCCGAGACCAGCGCCGCCTCGCGCCAGATCAACGCGGCCAGCCACCAGCTCGCCGCCGGCGCCAGCGAACAGGCCGCCTCGCTCGAGGAAACCTCCGCCTCGCTCGAGGAGCTCGCGTCCATGACCAAGCGCAACGCCGACCACGCGAAGGAGGCCCGCGCCACCGCCGGCCAGGCCCGCGCCACGGCCGACACCGGCAGCACGCGCATGCACCAGATGGAGACCGCCATGCAGTCCATCGAGGCCGCCAACCAGGAAATCACCAAGATCCTCAAGACGATCGACGAGATCGCGTTCCAGACCAACCTGCTCGCGCTCAACGCCGCCGTCGAGGCCGCCCGCGCCGGCGAGCACGGCGCCGGCTTCGCCGTCGTGGCCGAGGAAGTCCGCGCCCTCGCCCAGCGCTCCGCCGCTGCCGCCAAGGAGACCGCGACCAAGATCGAGGACTGCGTGCAGAAGAGCCGGAACGGCGTGCAGATCAGCGCCGAGGCCGCGCACAGCTTCGAGGAGATCCTCGGCCACGTCCGCAACCTCGAGCGCCTCGTCGGCGAAATCGCCACCGCCTCCGACGAGCAGAGCCAGGGCGTCGCCCAGATCAACACCGCCGTCGCCCAGATGGACAAGGTCACGCAGCTCAACGCGAGCAGCGCCGAGGAAACCTCCGCCGCAGCCACCGAGCTCAGCTCGCAGGCCGCCGCCCTCAACGACGCCATCGCCCGCCTGCACGCCGTCATCGAGGTGAAAGCCACCCACGACGCCGGCCCGTCCACTTCGCCGGGCGCACCCACCGGACACCCGGCAGCTCCCGCGCCCGGGCGCGCCCTGCGTCCGGCCAACGACACGGCCCACTTCGTCTGAACCGCGACCATGCAGTCGAACGATTGATCCTGCCCGCCAGCCGAGTGGCGGCAGGGCGGACCGGTGGCGTTGGCGCGTGCGACCGGGCCGCGCGGAGATCGGCCCCTGCCCGAGCGTGTTCGTCATCTCATCGGGAAATCATCCCTCATCCGTCCCTCGGCGCGCGATCCTTCGCGCGTTTCGTTTCGGCCGGCGTTGGATGCGTTCGGCCCTGCCCAACGGAGGTTTTCGCCGGCTACAATTTTCTAGAACAATGCCCCGTGCCTGCTATGAATGAGGGGCCCCCCGCACGAAGGATGTCTCCGCACCGTGGTGCGCCGCCCGTTCATGAACTTGCCCCTCCATGATGGTCGCTCCCTCCGTCCGCGGGCATGGGCGTTTGGCAGCCGGCTGCGCATCGCCGGCCCGTGGCTGCTGATCGCGCTGGCGCTGGTTGTCTGCCCCGCCCAAGCCGCCCGCCCCTACCAGCCGGTGCCCTCCGACCCGCTGCTCGAGCCGTGGCGCTGGCGCTCCTTCCCCGACCTGCGCGGCCTCGACCTGCAATGCATGGTCGAGGCGCCCGACGGCACGATGTGGTTCGGCACCGGCGACGGACTCGCCAGCTACGACGGCATCGCTTGGAAACGCGAACTCGCCGACAACAACGCCTACATCGGCTGGGTCGCGGCGATTTGCTTCGAGGCCGATGGTGCCCCTGTCGCGGGCGGCTGGTGGGGCCTGAGCCGTTTCCATGCCGGCCGGTGGGAACGATTGTTTCCAGCCATCGGTGTGCGCGCGCCCGACGTGCGCGACCTGGTGGTCGCCGCCGACGGCGCCGTCTGGGCCGCGACCTCGTGGGGCGCGTTGCGGTGGCAGGCCTCGGTCTGGACGCTTTTCACCGACGCCACCACCGCCGCGTCACTGCGCGAGGCACGGGAATATCCGGGCCTCCGCATCGAGCTGCTGCCCGAAGCCCTGCTCGCGCAACCACGACCGGGCTCGCTCGCCCGCAAACGCAGCGACCTGTTCGATGCCTGCCTCGACCGGCAGGGTGCGCTCTGGTTCACCACGAAGGGCGGCGAGGTCCTGCGTCTCGCCGGATCGGCCTGGACCCTGTTCAACGAAGCCGACGGCCTCGCCAGCGGCCGCCTCGCCACACTGCTGCCTCGCCGCGATGGCTCGCTCTGGGTTGCGCACGGCAACGCCGACGCGGTCAGCGTTTACGACGGCACCGCCTGGCGCACGCTGCCGCTTCCGACCACCACCGGGCCCGACGGCGGCCGCCTGCTGGAAACGCGCGACGGAGTCGTGTGGCTCTCCGCCCGTTACCAACTCCTGCGCTACCGCGACGGTAAGTGGCGCCGGTATGAATCGCCCGAGATCCCGCTGCCGTCCGCCACCAACCTCATCGCCCAATCCGCCGATGGCGCCCTGTGGATCGCCGGGCCCAACACCGAGGTCCAGCGCGTGGATTACCAAACGCAGCGCTGGCTGACGCTGGAAGACCTCAACTTCCAATGGGAAAGCCCGGCCGGCGTGCAGTGGTTCCTGCATCGCGACGGCCGCGTCGTCACCCGCGACAAGGATACCTGGACCAGCTACGGTCCCGAGGACGGCCTGATTGACACCCCGGTCGTGCTGCTCGGAACGCGCGACGGCTCGGTCTGGGCCGCCGGCAGCCACGGCCCGACGGCGGCCACCGCGCGTTTTGACGGCCGTGCCTGGACCCGTTGGGTGCATGACGCGCTCTCCTACGCCATTGATTGGCGCGCCGTGTATGAGTCGCGGGACGGCTCCCTCTGGTTCGGAGCGGCGGTTGACTCCTCAGGACCGCCGGAACATCGCGACGGCATCCTGCAGTATCGGGACGGTTCGTGGATTCATCATCACCAGCCCGGCCGCTCGCCTCACCCGGATGGAGCGGAAAATCCGGCCACGCTGCTTCCCGCCTCCAACCGGCAGGAACCGATCGAGAAATACGCCAGCTTCGGCGAGACCCGTGACGGTTCGCTCTGGGCCGGCCGCAATGTTCTCGTCTATCACGACGGCCGGCGGTGGACCGAGATGCGGGGCAACCCGGCGCTGCGCTTCGGCATCATCGAATCCATGCTCACCACCCGCGAAGGCGATCTCTGGCTCGGCACGCGGCAATACGGCGCCCTCCGCCATGACGGTCACACGTGGCAGCAATTCCAGGGTCATGCCAGCCTCGACGCCAACAGCGTGCGCAGCTTCGCGCAGACGGCCGACGGTTCGGTCTGGGCCGCCACCGATCGCGGCGCCAGCCGCTTCGACGGTCTCGGCTGGACCCCGGAGGTGCTGCCCGCGGAGCTGGCCATCCCGCACGAAGGCGGCAACCTGAAGAGCGCCCCCTCCGGCGCGCTCTGGATCAACCACCACACGGTCGAATGGAACCGCCGCGGCTGGACCAAGTCCCCGCGGCCGGCGCCCGACGCCGTGTTCCGGACCGTGCGCCACCTGTTGCAGGGGCCGCCGCCCCACACCACCCTCACCGCGGGCGCCAAGCGGATTGCGCAGCCGGGCAACCTCTCGGTTTTGTGGAGCGGCGTCGCGCCCTGGCGCGAACCCGGCGATGCCCGCCTGCAGTTTTCCTGGCGCCTCGATGCGGGGCCCTGGTCACCCTACACCGCGGAGAGCGGACACTCGTTCTTCACGTTGCCCGACGGCCCGCACCGCCTTGAGGTGCGCGCCCGCGACGTGGACTTCAACGTGGATCCCACGCCCGCCGTGCTGGACTTCGTCGTCCTGCCCGCGGTCTGGCGGCAGGCGTGGTTCCTCGCGCTGATGGCGCTCCTGGGTTGCCTGATTGTCATCCAAAGCGTGCGGGTGTGGCTGCAGCAGCGCCGGCTGCAAAAAGCCCACGACGAACTGGAGGAGCGCGTGCGCCAGCGCACCGCCGCGCTCGAGGCCGCCAACCGCGAGCTCGAGACCTTCTCCTACTCCGTGTCGCACGACCTGCGCGCGCCGCTGCGCGGCATTGACGGCTTCAGCCAGGCGCTGCTCGAGGATTATCAGGACCGGCTCGATGACACGGGCCGGGATTTTCTCCAGCGCATCCGCGCCGCCACGCAGCGCATGGGCGTGCTGATCGAGGCGCTGCTCGGGTTGTCGCGCGTCAGCCGCGGTCCCCTGCACATGACCGCGGTGAACCTCGCTCCCCTCGCGGCCGAGATCGCCGCCGAGCTGGCCCATGGCGATCCGCACCGCCGGGTGGAGGTCGTCATCGCACCGGAGGTGCCGGTGACCGGCGACGCCGCCCTGCTCCGCATCGTGCTCGAAAACCTCCTCGGCAACGCGTGGAAGTTCACCGCCGGCCGCCCCGCCGCCCGGATCGAGTTCGGCCAGACGATGCGCCACGGACAGCGGGTCTGCTTCGTGCGCGACAACGGCGCGGGCTTCAACCGCACCGCCGCGCGGAATCTCTTCGGCACCTTCCAGCGCTTTCACACCACCGCGGAGTTTCCCGGCACGGGCATCGGGCTCGCCACCGTGCAGCGCATCGTCCACCGCCATGGCGGCCAGGTGGACGCCGAGAGCCGCCCCGGTGAAGGCGCCACGTTCTACTTCTCGCTGCCCGGACAGCCCGACACCTCCCCATGAATGCCGCGCCCCGCCCTGTCGTTTCCCGCCTGAGGAACCGGATCCGCCTCCGCCTGCGGTCCGGGTTGCTCGCGGTGCTGGCGCTCGGCGGCATCGCCGGGTTTGCCGCCAGCCCCTTTCAGCCGGTCAGCGAGGATCCGCTGCTCGAGTCGTGGCGCTGGCGCACGTTCCCGGAGCTGAGCGGTCTCGGCGCACACTGCATGGCCGAGGCCAGGAACGGCACGATCTGGTTCGGGACGGTCGAGGGCGTCAGAAGCTATGATGGCATCACCTGGGAATTCCATTCGGCCGAAAAGGTCATGGTCGGCAGCGTGAACACCGTGTGCGCCGCGCCGGACGGAAGCGTGTTTGTCGGTGGGCGGGCCGGCATCAGCCGCTTCAAGGAGGGCGGCTGGCGCGGCCTGTTTCCCGGCACCGGACTGGCGTTCGGTGAGATCCACAAGCTCATCGTCGCGCGCGACGGTTTCCTCTGGGCGGCCACAGCCTGGGGCTTGGTGCGCTTCCACCAGAACCGCTGGACCTGCTACACGGACGGAGAGACCGCGGCCCGGCTGCGTCAGGACAAAAAACTCCGGTCCCTGAACATCGAGTTGCTCCCCGAGGCCATCACCACGCGGCCGCGCCCGGGCACGCCGGAGCTGAACCGCCACGACATCGCGGAGCTGGCCGAGGATGCCACCGGCCGCCTGTGGCTGGCCACCGCCGCCGGCGAAATCCTGTCCTTCCATCCCGGCGACGGCACGTGGCACCTCTACAATGAATCCGACGGCCTGGTCTGCGGTCGGAGACCGTCCATCCTGCCCCTAGCCGACGGCCGCGTGTGGGTCGTTTACGACACCGGCTCCGGTCACGTCAACGTGTTCGCCGGCGAGCGGTGGAAAGCACTTCGGCTCGCCGATGTCGGCGTGCCGGGGGATGCCGGCAACCTGCTCCAGACCCGCGACGGCGTGATCTGGCTGTCGGGCCGGTATGTGGTCAGCACCTACCGCGACGGGCACTGGCGCAGCTACCGGCAGCCGGAGACGCCGATCCCCACCGCCCGCAATTTTCTCCTGCAGTCGGCCGACGGCGCCCTCTGGATCGGCGGTCCGGGCACCGAGGTCCAGCGCGTGGATTACGAGACCCCGCGCTGGCTGACCCTGCGCGACCTCAACTTCCAGTGGGAAAGCCCGGCGGGCGCCGCGTGGTTCCTGCATCGCGACGGCCGGGTGATCGTGGAGACCGGAGGAAAATGGACCGCGTTCGGCGAGGAGGACGGCGTGATTGACGCGCCCGTGGCGCTCGTCGGGACGCAGAACGGGGAAGTCTGGGTGGCGGGCAGCCACCGGCAGACCGCCGCCACGGCGCGCTTCGACGGCCGGCAATGGACGCGCTTCATCCACGATGAGTTTTCCTGGGGCGTGGACTGGCACGGGGTGCTGGCCGCGGCCGACGGCTCCGTCTGGCTTTCCGCCGCCGTGGATTCCTCGGGCGCGAAGGAGCATCGCCACGGTCTCCTCCGCTACCACGACGGGAACTGGACCCATTACCATCAGCCCGGCCGGGCCCCGAGTAACGGCAACGATGCGAACCCCGCCACCCTCCTGCCGGCCACCCAGCGGCCTGAACCGATCGGCAAGTTTCTCAGCCTCGGCGAATCCCGCGACGGGAAAATCTGGGCCGGCCGCAACATCCTGATCTTTGGGGACGGCGACAAGTGGAGCACGTTCACGCCGACGCCGGAAGCGCCCCATGGCATCATCGAGATGATGCTCACCACGCGCGAGCGTCACCTCTGGATCGGCACACGGCAGTTCGGCGCCCTGCAATACGACGGAAGCGCGTGGCGGCGCCACCAGGGCAAGGGCAGCCTGGTGGCCAACAGCGTGCGCAGCCTCGCGCAGACGGCCGACGGTTCGGTGTGGGCCGCCACCGACCGCGACGTGAGCCGCTTCGACGGGCACACCTGGGTGGCCGACCTGCTGCCCGCCGCCCTGAACGTTCCGCAGGACGGCGGCAGTTTGAAAGCCGGAGCCTCCGGCGCACTCTGGATCAACCGCTTTCCCCCCGAGTGGAACCGCCGCGCCTGGGCGAAGGCCGCCCCGCCCGACTCTGCCGCCGCCTTTTGGACCGTGCGCCATCAGTTCCAGGGCACCCCGCCCGAGACGGGCATCACGGCGGGATCGAAAACCGTTTCCCAGCCCGGCAATCTCTCCGTGCTTTGGAGCGGCACCTCCCCGTGGCGCGAGGAGAAGGACACGCTGCTCCAGTTTTCCTTCCGCCTCGATGAGCACCCTTGGTCGCCCTACACCACGGACCGCGGCCACGCCTTCTTCGCGCTGTCCGCCGGAACCCACCACCTGGAGGTCCGGGCCCGCGACCAGGACTTCAACGTGGACCCGACCCCGGCCACCCTGGACTTCGTCGTGCTGCCTCCCGTCTGGCAGCAGTCCTGGTTCATCGGCCTGATGCTCCTGCTCATCGCCGTGATCGCCACCCAGAGCGTGCGCGTGTTCCTTGAGCGCGGCCGCCTCCGCCGGGCTAACCACCTCCTCGCCGGGGAGATCGAGGCACGGCGCCGCTCCGCCGAGGAAATCAACCGGCTCAACACCCACCTCGAAAAACGCGTCGAGGAGCGGACCGCGCAGTTCCTCGCCGCCAATCGCGAACTCGAGGCCTTCAGCTACTCCGTCTCCCACGACCTGCGCAGCCCGCTGCGCAGCATTGACGGCTTCAGCCGCGTCCTGCTCGAGGACTACCTGGGCAAGCTCGATGCCGAGGGCCAGGACAGCCTGCGCCGCATCCGCTCCGCCAGCCAGCGCATGGGCCAGCTGATTGACGATCTCCTCAAGCTCTCCCAGGTCACGCGCAACGAGATGCAGCGCGGCCCCGTTGACCTCAGCGCCCTCGCCGCCACCGTGGCCGACGCTCTCCGCCAGGCCCACCCCGACCGGCAGATTGACTTTGTCATCGCCCCCGGCCTCGTCGCGCACGGCGACGCCCGCCTGCTGCAGCTCGCGCTGGAGAATCTCTTCGGCAATGCCGTGAAGTTTTCCGCCAAGCGCCCCGTGGCCCGCATCGAGTTCGGCCGCACCGAGCGCGACGGCGTCCCGGCCTTCTTTGTGCGCGACAACGGCGCCGGCTTCGACTCCGCCGCCGCCTCGAAGCTCTTCGGCGCCTTCCAGCGTTTCCACACCACCGCCGAGTTTTCCGGCACCGGCATCGGGCTCGCCACGGTGCAACGAATCATCCATCGTCATGGCGGACACATCGGGGCCGACAGCCGCCCCGACGAAGGTGCCACGTTCACCTTCACGTTGCCCGACCCCACCCCTCCCTCCTCATGAAAAACCGTCCCATCCTGCTCGTGGAGGACAACGACGACGACGTCCGCCTCACCCAGCGCGCCCTGCAGAAGAACAAGATCTCCAACCCGCTCGTGGTCGTGGGCGACGGCGTGCAGGCGCTCGACTACCTGCTCATCGGCGCCGAGCGGATGGAACTGCCCTCCCTCGTGCTGCTCGACCTCAAGCTCCCCCGGCTCGACGGTCTGGAGGTGCTCCGCCGGATTCGCGCGGACCCGAAGCTGCGCCGTCAGCCGGTCGTGATCCTCACCACCTCCCGCGAGGAACAGGACATCGTCCGGAGCTACGACCTCGGCGCCAACAGCTACATCCGCAAGCCCGTGGACTTCGAGCAGTTCACCGCCGCGATCAACCAGCTCGGGCTCTACTGGCTGGTCCTCAACGAACCCCCGCCCCTCCCCCCGGCCGCCTCCGCCCCATGAAGACCCCGTTGCACGTCCTGCTCGTGGAGGATGTGGAGGATGATGCCCTGCTCATCCTGCGCGAACTCTCCCGGCACGGCTACACCGTCACCCACGAACGCGTGGCGACGGCCGCAGCCCTCCGCGCCGCCCTCGGCCGCCCCGGGTGGGAGATCGTGCTCAGCGACTACGCGCTGCCCGGCTTCAGCGGCGAGGAGGCCCTGCGCCTCGTCCGCGCCAGCGGCAGCGATCTGCCCTTCATCTTTGTCTCGGGCACGATCGGCGAGGATGTCGCCGTCGCCGCGATGAAGGCCGGCGCGCACGACTACGTGATGAAGCACAACCTCGCGCGCCTGGCCCCCGCCGTTGCCCGCGAGCTGCGCGATGCCCTCGAACGCCGCCAGCGCCGCGCCGCCGAGGCCCAGATGCAACTCTCGGAGCACAAATACCGCCACCTTTTCCAGACGATGCGCGACGCCGCCCTGCTCGTCGCCGAGGCCGACGGCCGGATCATTGACGCCAACGAACAGGCCGGCGCGCTCTTCGGGCTCTCGCGGGACGAACTGCTCGGCCGGCCCGTCGCGCCGCTCTTCCCGCCGGTGGCCGCGGCCGCGCCCGGCGCTTCATGGCCCGGCGCGGATACCACCGAGGCGGAAGTGCGCCGCTCCGACGGGACTTTCGTGCCCGTCCACGTCACCGTCTCGGGCATCACCCTCGACCAGCGGTCGTTCCGCCTGGCGCTGTTCCGCGACATCTCCGTCCGCAAACGCGCCGAGGAGGCCCTGCGCTCGAGCGAGGAACGCCTCTCGACCGTCTTCCACCTCAGCCCCACGCCCATCTGCATCGTCCGCTGCGCCGATGATCGCATCGTGGACGCCAACGAGGCCTTCTGCGCGGGCACCGGCTACAGCCTCGCCGAGCTCACCGGCCGCACGCCCGGGGAGCTGCAACTCTGGAGCGATCCCGTCGAGCGCACCGAGATCATCCGGCAGATGCGGCAGAAGGGCACCGCCGTTGCCTGCCTCCTGCACGGGCGCCGCAAATCCGGCGAGATCGGCGTCGGCCTCGGCTCCCTCACCCGCATCACGCTCAACGGCGAGGACCACTTCCTCTGGCTGATCCTCGACATCACCGAGCGGGAACGCGCCGAGGAGGCCCGCCGCGAGAGCGAACGCCGCTTCCGCCAGGTCACCGACAACATCCACGAGGTTTTCTGGCTCACCGACGTCCACCGGCGGGAGATGATCTACATCAGTCCCGCCTACGAATGCGTGTTCGGGCGCACCTGTGAGAGCCTGTATGCCCAGCCCCAGTCGTGGTTTGACGCCATCCACCCCGATGATCGCGAGCGCATCCAAAGCGCCGCTCTCACC
>CBINOW010000031.1:0-36563 GCA_966252395.1 uncultured Oleiharenicola sp.
CACGTGGTTCCCATCGCGGCACCCGGAATGGTCTGGAAGGGGCTCAAGTGGATGATGGACTCGCGCAGTCCGTTCTACATCCAGCCGCGGCTCGACACGGACCTGATGCGCTGGGGCTGGCTTTTTTGGCGCGCCAGCAACCGTCGGCAGGTGGCCAGAGCCGCTCCCGTCCTGCGCGACCTCTGCCTGCACAGCCGGGCGCTCTACGAGGAACTTGACGATCTCACGGGCAATCGCTCGGAGTTCCGCAAGGACGGCCTGCTCAATGTGTGCCGAACGCAGGAAAGCCTAGACGACGAAGCCAACGGCCTCGCGCGCATCGCCAACGAACTCGGCGTCGAAGCGCGGGTGCTCGACGCGGCGCAGACCGCCGCGCTCGGCCTCGGCGTAAAACTCGATATCGCGGGGTCGGTCTATTTTCCGATTGATGCACATCTCACGCCGGCGCGCTTCTGTGCGGCGTTGAGCGAGTTGCTGGGCGAGATGGGCGTGCAGTTTCGCTGGAATACCACGATCTTCGACTGGCGCGTGCTGGGCCAGCGCGTGGCCGCAGCCCAGACCACTGCGGGCGACCTGATTGCCGACGAATTTGTGCTGACGGGCGGCTCTTGGTCGGGCGGCATGCTGTCCGGGCTTGGCCTGCGGTTGCCGTTGCAGGCCGGCAAAGGCTACAGCCTGACGCTGCCGAAGCCGCGTTTCCGGGTCACCAAGCCTTTCATTCTGAAGGAGCGGCGGGTGGCAGTAACTCCGATGGGCGACACACTGCGTTTCGGCGGCACCATGGAGATAGCCGGCCACAATGACCGGGTGCGCCCTGAGCGTGTCGATCAGATCATCGCTGGCGCCATGGCTTACCTGCCGGAACTGACGGCGAGCGACTTTTCCGGGGTCAGGCCGTGGTTCGGTTACCGTCCGGTCTCGCCCGACGGCCTGCCTTACATCGGCCGCTTCGGCCGGTATGCGAATCTCACGGCCGCCTGCGGCCACGCCATGCTCGGCGTCACCCTGGCGCCCGGCACGGGCCGGCTTGTCGCCGAGGTCATCTGTGAGCGCAAACCCTCCGTGGATCTGACTTTGCTTAATCCGGATCGCTTCGCATAACTCTGCGACTCTTACCCTATGAAACCAGACGGCGGCTCCCTCATTGGCTTCGGTTCCAGCGGCGCAGGCGGCGCCACCTTCAAGGCTTTCGACCCGGCGAAAAATACGCCGCTCGAGCCCACGTTCCTGTCGGCCACGACCGGCGACGCCGATCGGGCGGCGGTTCTGGCCGCGGCCGCCGCGCCGGCACTCGCCCGGCTCTCCGGCGCTGAGCGCGGGAAGTTTCTTCGCGCCATCGCGGCGAATCTTGAAACCAAAGCCGACGATCTCGTGACCCGCGCCATGCAGGAAACCGCGCTGCCCGAGGCCCGCCTGAAGGGCGAGGTCGCGCGCACGGTCGGCCAGCTCCGCCTCTACGCGCAGGCGGCCGAGCGCGGCGACTGGACCGATGCCCGCATCGAAACCGCGCAGCCCGACCGCAAGCCGCTGCCCAAGCCCGACCATCGCTCCCTGATGCGTCCGCTGGGGCCGGTCGTGGTCTTTGGTTCCAGCAATTTTCCCTTCGCCTACTCGGTGGCCGGTGGCGACACCGCCTCGGCCTTCGCGGCGGGTTGTCCGGTGATTGTGAAGGCGCATCCCGCGCATCCCGGGACAAGCGAACTCACCGGCCGGCTGATTCTGCATGCGGTGCGCGACTGCGGTCTGCCCGAGGGCACGTTTTCTCTGCTGTTCGACTCCGGTTTCGAGGTGGGGCAGACCTTGGTGAAACACCCGTTGGTCAAGGCCGTGGGCTTCACCGGCTCGGTCAAGGGCGGCCGAGCGCTCGCCGACCTCGGCGCCGCGCGGCCCGAGCCGATTCCCGTCTATGCGGAAATGGGCAGCGTCAACCCGCTGTTCATTCTGCCGGGCGCACTCGCCGAGCGCGCTGGCGCCATCGTGGACGGGTTGCACGCCTCCAGCACGCTGGGCGTCGGCCAGTTCTGCACCAATCCGGGTCTCATTGTGCTGCAGCGCTCGCCGCAGGCGGAGCAGTTTGTGAAGGACCTCGCGGCCAAGCTGGCTGGCACGCCGGAGGGCGTGATGCTGACCGCCGGCATCGCCAAGGCCTACGCCAACAACACCTCCTCCCGGGCGAAGCAGCCGGGCGTGAAAGTCGTCGCCCAGGGCAAAGCCGCGGGCGGCTGCGGTGCGGCGCCCATGTGGTTTGAGACGGATGCGCTGAGCTTCCTCGGGAACCATTCGCTGGCGGAGGAAATCTTTGGCCCCAGTTCGCTCGTCGTCTGGTGCAAGGACCGCGCGGAGATGCTGCGGGTGGCCGCCCATGTCGAGGGATCCCTTACGGCCACGCTACAGGCCGGGGCTGGCGAGGCGAAAGCCCACAGCGACCTCATCGAAGTGCTGGCCACCAAGGCCGGCCGTCTCGTGCTCAACGGTTATCCGACCGGCGTCGAAGTCAGCCACGCGATCGTGCACGGTGGACCCTATCCCTCGACCAGCGACGGCGGACGCACGACTTCCGTCGGCACGCGGGCGATCGGACGCTGGGCTCGGCCGGTGTGCTATCAGGGCTTCCCCGACGACCTGCTGCCGGCCGAATTGCAGAACGCAAATCCGCTGGGGCTCTGGCGCCTCGTGAACGGCGAGCTGACCAAAGCGGCGGTTGTCTAGTCGGTTGTGTCCGCCCCGCCAATTCGCCCGGATTTCATGGCGAGTTCATCAAGGTTTCATGCAAAGGGCGCACAATGACGCCCATGAATAAGAACTTGGCGATTGCCTTGGGGCTCGGGTCGCTGGGCGCGGTGCTGGCGGCTGCGGGGATTTATGTCGGGGAGACCGACGATGCGCCCGGGGCGGCGTTGCTCGGCATCGTGCTGATGCTCGGGTTGGTGGCACTGGCCGTGAAGGTCGCGCGCCGGAAGCGGCCCGCGGGCCATGAAGCGCACAGATAAGCCCGGCGCCACGGCTCAACGCGGTTGCTGGCGGTAAAGCTGTTCGAGTCCGGCGCGGGCGCCGGGGTGGGAGGGGTTCAGCTCCAAGGCGGTCTCGAATTGTTCGGCGGCTTCGGCGGGACGGCGAAGATCGAGCAGAATGACGCCGAGGATGTGGCGCGAGTCGGCGTTGTTCGGCTGCAGGTCCACGGCCCGACGCACATACGGTAGGGCCTCGCCCAGTCGTCGGGTCAGGACGTAAGTCAGGCCGGTCTTCAGCTCGGCGTCGGCAAAATCGGGCTGCTGACGCCGGGCAATCGCGAGCTGATCCAAGGCGGCGGCGGGGTGGCCGCTGTTGGCCAGTGCCCAGCCCAGGTTTACGCGGGCGGGTGTCAGCTCCGGGTTGATCGCCAGCGCCTGCTCGAAGGCGGCGACTCCAGCATCATTCCGCCCGAGGGCCATGAGCGTGACGCCTAGGGTGTTGTGCGCGGCGGCGAAACGCGGCTGGATTTGCAGGGCCTGCTCCAACAACGGTAGCGCCTCGACAGGGCGGCCGAGGCGGTTAAGCACGCTGCCGAGCGTGTTGAGAGCCTCGGGAAAAGCCGGCTTGAGCGCCAGCGCACGTTGCAAATGAGGCAGCGCTTCGGCGGGCTGTCCGGCGTCATCCAGCGCGGTGCCGAGGTTCAGGTGCGCGGCCCAGCTGTCGGGGTTGCGCGCGAGCGTGGCTTCGTAGAGGACGAATACGTCACGGTAGTGGGCGCTTTGCCGCCAGGTGAGTCCGCCGAGCACAAGCAGCAGGACGCCGGCAGCGAGCGGTGCGCTCCAGTCTGGCCCCCGCAGCAGGCTGAAAACACGGACTGAGCAGGCGGCAAGAAATGCGATCATCCCCAGGCTCGCCAGATATTGAAAGTGGTCCGCTACATAGGAGAACACGAAGGGGTAAACATTCACGAAACCGAGCACGGGAAACAGCGCGCCGCCGAAGAGCAACGCGGCCGCAAGCGGGCCGCGGTCGCGCCGGCTCCACCATACGGCGGCAGCGAGCGCACCGAGGGTGGCGAGCGGAAAGAGCCACTGCCACCAAACGCCGGCATCCACGGTCCAGCGCGGGTAGAAGAAAACCAGCTCCGCGGGCCAGACGAGTTTTCCGAGGTAGAACCAGACGACCCGTCCGGCGAGCAGGCCGCGCTCGAGGCCACCAAGGGCAAAGTCTTCGCCTTTCGCGCCGATCTGGTGAGTCTCGAACCACGCGGTGCCTAGGCCCGCGGCGACGCCGAGCACCAGCCAGGGCAGGAGCGGCATCACATCCGCCCGCCACGAAAAGCGTCCCCGACGCCACCACGCGACAACAAGCAAAGTAGCGGGCAGGGTGGCGGTGACGGTTTTTGTCAGCAGCGCGGCCAGGAAGCATGCCATGGCCAGGAGATAGCGCACCGGCCGGCGATCGTCCTCGTAGCGCAGCCAGGCGAGTGCCGCGACGAGGTAGAACACGGTGGAGAGCGTGTTTTTCTGCTCGGAAATCCAGGCGACGGATTCGACACAGACGGGATGCAGCGCGAAAACCAGCCCGGCCAACGTTGCGCCTGGAACAGAAAGTCGTCGGAGGAGCACGATCAGCAGACAGGCCGACAGTGAATGCCAGAGCACGTTGACCAGGTGGTAGCCAGCCGTGGCGTCACCCCACAGCTGGTATTCCAGCCAGAAGGCCGAGTGCAGCAGCGGATAATACTGCTGCGTGGCGCCCGGTTCGAACCAGATGCGGAAAAGTCCGCCCAGCGAGCTCAGCTCCGGATGAGTGACATGGCCGGCGTCATCCCAGAGAAAGTCGCCGCGCAATGCCGGCCCGTAGGCGAACAGGACGGCGAGCAGGATCAGGCCGAAGCAAGCCACGGCCGGTAGTCCGGCAGAAGCGGCAGGTGCGGACGGCGGCAACTTGACTGGGCGGGGCATGCTTCAGGCATTACGGGGTGCGCGGGTGCAGACGGCAAGAGCGGCGCGAGGGAGAATTGCGCGATGGAGCCGGCAACCGGGCATAAAAAAGTCCCGGCCGAACAGGGCTCGGCCGGGACTCTCGTGTTACCCCTGACTTAGAAATCGAACGTCGCGCTCAGGATGAACTGACGCGGATCGACGATGCGGTAGGTCTGCGTCTTCCCGTCGAAGAAGGCACCGGTCGGCTGGAGGCCGCCGCCGTTCTCCTGCAGGTTCTTCACGTTGAGCTGGAATTTGGCGCGGACCTTGTCGTTGAAGAGCTTCGTGTTGTAGGTCACGAAGAGATCAACGTAGTATTCCTCCGGCGAGTAGATCGGACGGTTGGTGTCGAGCTCGAGGATGCGGTTCGACGCCTGGGTGAGATCCATGCCCTCGGTGTAGCCGAGGCCGTAGAAACCGATGGACCCCTTGCTGGCGTAGCGGACGGAGCCGCCCACGCTCATGGCCTTGAGGATCTTGTTCTCGGTGATACCGGCCAGATTATACTTCGTGCTGAACTTGGCCGAGTATTCGCGGACTTGGGGCCGGGGGCGGCCGATCAGGGCGCGGAACACGGCCATCGGGGCATTGACGTTGCCCGCGAAGTTCGTGGCCGCGGAGTTGGTGTTGTTGTAGCCAGCGCCCGCGGGCCCGGTGCCGAACTGCGTGCCCAGGATGTTCCACCAGAGCAGATGGCCGGTGGCTCCGGTGGGGATCGTGTGCGCGGCCAGCGGGACGGTCACGCCGTTGATGGTCGCGGTGGTCGCGGTGTAACGCGGATCCTCCAAGGAGGTCCAGATGGGCATGCGCGCGGCGATGTAGTCGTCCACGGCGGCGCCGGCCGCGGTGTTGATCGACTGGGTCTTGGTGACCGAGGCGCTGACCGTCCAGTGCCGGGTGGGGTTATAGTTGATCTCCAGCTCATGTCCCTTGGACTGCGCGTCATTGACCGCGGCATAGGTGCCGTTGGCGCCAATCGTCATGAGACCCTCATACTGTTCTAGGGGCATCTTGATGGCCGCGGCGATTTCCGCGTTCGTGGCGACGCCATTGGCATCGACGCCGCGCAGCCAATTGGCGGCCTGCTTCCGCAGGTTCCAGGCATCGTTCGCGACAAAGCCCTCATACCGCAGGATGCGCTGGGCCATCGTGGAGATGTCGCCGTTGCGCAGGTTCAGCTGCTTGGTATCGAAGTGCGTATAGCGGATGGAGAGGTCTCCGTCCAACAGGGTCAGCCAGAAACCGATATCCTTGCTCGTGCCGGTTTGGTTGGGCAGCTGGTTAAGGAAGAGATCGTAGGCCGGGCCCTGGGCGATGAAGTTGTCCGACTTGTTGTAGGTGAGGCTGAGACCGCTGACGGCCTCGGCAAAAACCTTTCTGATGCCGCTGCCGCCGTCCTTCTCGGACTTGAGGAAGCGCAGGTCCCGGAAGGGGCGGGCCACGATTGACATGCTCTTCGTCTTGCCCTCGGCCATACGCCAGGTGGGATTCCACGCAGCGGAGGCGGCGAAGTCGTATGCCCGCAAATCGGGGGTCAGCGTGGCAAACGGGGCGTTGCGATCGAGCACTGTGTCCTTCCGGAGGCCAAAGGTGCCGACGAGTTTGCCGTCGAACAGGGTGCTCTGGAGCATGCCACCCATGGTCTTGACGCGGGTGTTGGTGTTGTGAAGGCCACCACCGGGGGCCGGGGTCCAGCCGACCGCAGACACATCCTTGATCATCGAGGTGGCGTTGGGGCCCCAGACATAGGGAAGGCTGATGCCTTCCGGGAAGTAGTTCGGCGCGTATTCGATGCCACCGCCGGGCGTGCTGCCGACGTAATATTGCTCGTTGAGGCGGGCGTAGTTGCCTGGGATGGCGTTGCCGTTGATCAGATAGATCGGGTTGATGTTGGACACCGTTTGCGTGCCCAGCAGCGTGTTGGCGTATTTTTGCTGCCAGGCCTTGTCGGTGCCCAGCGCGGTGTGCCGATACTGATACTGCCGGTTCTCCCGATTCTTGTATTCATAGTAGCCGAGGAGCTGCTGGGTGCCGAGCCACTTGGTCAGACCGTCGTTTCGGCTGAAATCGATCCGATAGGCGGCCTGCGCGCGGGTGGTGTCCCAAAGCTGGGGCCGGTCGCGCAGGTAAGGTTCGCTGCTGCGCAGATAAGGACGGCCGAAATAAGGATTCACCGTGCCGTCGAGATAATGGGTGTTCACGTCAACCTGGAGCTGGCCGACGTTGCTGTTCACGCTGGCGGGGCCCATGGGCTGGTTTTCCAACCGCTTGACGTCCTCGCGCATCCAGGTGACTTGGGCCGCCAAGGTCTGCCGCTCGTTGCTGATAAAGACCTGGTCGAGCTGGACGAGGTAGGTGTTGACGTCGTCCCACGCCTTGCTGTTGCCGGCCAGATTGATCTCCTCCCAGTCGTAGATCGACTTGTCGGAGATGGGCCGGGCTACGGAATTGTAGAGCGGTTGCTGCGTGGCCGTGTAGGTGTCTGAGGAATTGGTGGCGAGGAGGCCGATGCCCGATGCGGTGGCGCCAAACGGGTCGGAGGTGGCCAAGGCACCGCCGGTATAGCGGGCCATGGTCCAATAGGGAGCGTCGCCAGCGGCGCCGATCTGGAAGGGCGAACGCGATTCCGTGCCCCAGCTGGGCAGAAACAGGTTGGCGTTGGGTGCGGGTGTGCCCGAATACGGCGTGGTGGAGCCGAGGACGTTGCCGTTGCCGTAAACATTTCCGTTGGCTAGGGTAATCAGGCGGGTCACCGGATTCCAGCCGGGGCGCCCGGCATCGATCCAATCGGTGTAATGGTCGCGCGGGGTGGTGAAATTCGGCCGCACGGAGGCGTTCCTGAAGCCATACCAGGAAGCCGCGAGGGTGGTGTTCTTGAAGGGCTGATACTTGAGCTGGAGGCTCAGGCGGCGGGCGTCCTCACCGGACGGTTTGCGCACGAAGGCGGTATGCTGGTAGGCATAGCTCGCGCGGACGGCCAGCTTGTCCTCAATGACCTGGCGGTTCACGTCCACGGAGCCGCGCCAGCCGCCGTAGCTGTCAGCGCGGAGCTCCGCCTTGGTGAAGTCGCGGGTCAGATTCGCCGTGGCCGGCACCTGGTTGACGGTGCCGGAGGCGTTTCCGAGGCCGAAGATGTTGGCGTTCGGGCCGCGGCTCAGTTCAAGGGAGTCCATCCAGAGCGGATCAACCGGCACGCGGCCCGTCATCTCGATGTTGTTGAAGGCGATGTTGGCGCTGCCGATACCGCGCACGCGATTGGCGGTGTTCGGGCTGAGGCTGACGTTGTCCACCACCGCGCCGGTGCGGTCGGTGACGAACTCGGAATAGGAGCCCGTGCCCTCGGTGCTCGCCATGTGGTCGAACACGTCGTTGATGTCGAGCATCGCGAAATCGAGCATCTGCTCCTTGGTCATCACGGTGATCGACTGGCCGAGGTCCTCGATCTTCGAGTTGAGGCGCGTGCCGGACATCGTGTTGCCCTGGTAGTAACCGTTGTTGTCGGCGGTGACCTGGAAGGGCGAGAGCTCGAGGACCTTTTCCTCGGTCACCAGCGAGCCTGGCTTCTTGGTCTCGACCGGCACCTTCTGTTCGGAGTTGGCCGGAGCGGGCGCCGGAGCGGTGGTGGTTTGGGCGAGGGCGGTTGCCGTGCAGAGCAACGCGCACACCGGGGCCAGCAGCAGGTGCCGACGCCGTGAGGGGTTCAGGGGTTGTTGGTTCATAATGGTCAGACGATCGGGTTAGGGCGGACGAAACCTGTTCCAGGCAACAGGGATGGGGGTTAGGGGAAAGGAGACGAGGTTAGGCTAATCAGAGAGGCCGCTCTACCTCCCGGCTGACGTGATACTACGGAATCGTAGGATCGGAGCAGTCGGGCTGGCGACGGGGTGGTGCAAGGGGAACGAGCAGGTTGTCGAGCGGGAGAGCGCTGGGAACAGACGCTCAAGGAAGGGGAAGCCACGCGCGGGCGTAACGGGGTGGCCGAATCATCGGAAACCGCCCGGGGCGGCTCCAGCGGCCCGTTGCGCTCATCGTTGACCAAAATCGGTCCCCGGACTGCGCTTCAGGAACGGTCCGGCAGCGTTCGGCCTTCGCGCCACTCCCCGGTGAGGAGCACCTCGTGCTGATTCGCGTTCGGGACGCCGGTTTCATTCCGATGCAGCAGCCCGATGAGCATTTCGACCGCCAGGGCCCCGATCTGGGCAGGGTCGTAGCGCACGCCTGAGCAATCGCCTTCCGGCAAGCCTTCCAGATGGATCAGCCCCACGTCGGCCGGGACCCGCACGCCCATGTTCTTCAACCAGCCCAGCACGGGCCGGGCGTGGGTGGCGAACAACGCGTCGGGACGGTGACGCTCAAACCAGCGGGCAAAGTCAGCCTCGGTGGCAGGGATGGCGGGACACAGCGGCACCCGGTCCTTGGCCGGGAAGGCGAGCTGCTGCCGCAGGAAGGCGCCCAGCCAGCGGTCGCCGACCCGCGGGCTGTCGTTGGCCTCGGAGAAGACGAAGCCGACGCGCCGGTAGCCGCGCTCGAGACAGCGCTGCATCGCCTGCCAGACGGTGTCGAAGTGGTTTTCGGTGACATGATGCAGCACGGGCGAGCGCAGCGTCATGCCAAGGGCGACGCACGAAAAACGCTTCCAGTCGAGGTCGAGCGAATATTGCCCGGGCGGCAGACGGCCGATGATGAGGCCATGGATGTTGCGGGCGGTGAGAATGTCGCAGAAGCGCGCCGGGGTCATGCCTGGTTCCGCGAGCCAGAAATCCTCCAGGTTGTAGCCCAGCTCGCGGGCACGGGCCACGGCCCCGGGAAAGAAATCGGGCCGGTCGTGGTGCACCGGTTTCCAACCGTAGCGGGTCGGGTAATTCGTGACGTAGGCGAGCGTCATGTGCTTCACCGGTTTCCCGAGCCGGCGAGATTGCATCAGGGCGGCCACGAGCGGATTGATCTGGTAACCGAGCCGGGCCGCCGTGGCCTTTACCTTGTCGCGGGTGGCCTGGGGAATGCGCGGGTGATCACGCAGCGCCAGCGAGACCGTGGTGCGATGCACCCCGGAGGCTTCGGCAACATCCTGAAGCGTGGCTTTGGCCGGCATGGCGTCACGTTCGTTGATGCCGCGCGCCAGTCAAGGGCGCGGAATGGGCGTCCGCCGATGCGGTCGCGTGTCGCTCAGGGAACGAGGTCCAGCCGGGAATCGGTGACCGCGGTGCCTTTGAGCGGCGGCCCCTGCTGGGCGCGGATGCTCACCCGCTCGAAGACGATGCGTTCGCCGTAGGCGAGATCGGCGCCGATGAGGGCGGAGAGCGAGACGTCGCGGAAGGTGATGTCTCGCAGCGGCATCTCGGGCAGACCGCGCAGGGTGAAGGCGGCCTTCGAGCCGCGCGAGACAATGTCCTCGAACAGGATGTTCCGGAACACCGGCGTCTCCTCCGTGACCGGCGGCACCGCCGCGCTGGCCTGGCCTTCGCTGAAGTAGAAGAAGTTGAAATCGATCGCGCTGCCCTCGATGCCGGTCATGCGGATGCCCCGGATGTGGATGTTCTCCACCAAACCGCCGCGACTGCGGGAGGTCTTGAAACGCAGGCCGAGCGCGGTGCCGATGAAGGTGCAGTTCTGCACGAGGACATTGCGCACGCCGCCCGACATTTCGCTGCCGATGGTGAAGCCGCCATGTCCCTCATAGACGGTGCAGTTCTCGATCAACACGTCCTCCGTGGGCACGCCGATGCGGCGGCCGACCGCGTCCTTGCCGGACTTGATGCACAGGCCGTCGTCGCCCGTGTCCACGATGCAGCCGCGCACGACGACGCGACGGCAGGATTCGAGATCGAGCGCGTCACTGTTTTGCGCCCAGCGGTCGTTGAAGATTTTCACCTCGCGCAGGGTGACGTCCTCGCAGAGCCACGGATGAAGCGTCCAGTTGGGGGCATTGCGGAAAGTGACGCCCTCGATCAGCACGCGCCGACATTCGAGCAAGCGAAGCAGGCGCGGGCGCAGGAAGACGCGGTAGGGTTCGTAGTCCGCCAGGTTGAGCGAGCCTTTGGCTTCCAAGGCCTGCACCGCGGCCGCCCCGGCGAGCGCGGCCGGGCTCGGCCACCATTCGTCGCCGCGGGCATTGAGCACGCCGCCGGACGCGACGAGTGCCTTCCAGAAGGGTTCTGTGGTCTTGCCCTTTTTCACGAGACGCCAGGCATCGCCACCGCCATCAATCACGCCGGCACCGGTGATGGCGATGTCTTCGAGATGGTCGCCCGAGAGCGGCGAGGTGGTGTCCACCTGCTTTTCGCCGCGGGTGTCGAAGACCCGCACCGGGTAGAGTGCTTGGTCGCGGGAAAACTGGATGATCGCACCCGCCTCAAGGTGCAGGTTGACGCGACTGCGCAGTGTGATTGGCCCGGTGTGCCAGACGCCGGAAGGCACAACGAGGGTGCCGCCGCCACAGCTGGTGAGGGCCGTGAGCGCGCGTTCGAACGCGGCCGTGTTGAGCGTCTCGCCGTCGGGCACGCCGCCAAAGTCCGCCAAGCTGACACGGGCCGCTGGAATCGTCGGCAAAGCAGGTGCGGCCGGCACGACGGGGCGGGTAAGCGCGGCGCTCGCTTGGGCGCAGAGCGCAAGCAGCGCTGCCGCAGCGGCGAACAGAGGGCGGAGACGAAACCCGGTTGGCGCACGCATGGGATCAGGTTACGAGGGGTTGCACGCGGAACCAGTCGAAATCCGCGTGACCGGCGGCGCGACCAGAAGCCGGAGCCGAGGCAAAGAGCCCGACCTTGGCCCCGACCCAGTGACCGACGGTCGCGGTGAACTCGCGACCGCTGTCCGTGAAGGCTTCGCCATCTGTGCTGAATGCAAAGCGACAGCGGGCGCCCGCGTGGACGAGCATACTCAGCCAAACGGGGCCGGTTAATCTTTCGATCAGCAGGTGCTCTTCTTGAGGGGCGCCCTTCGCCGCCTCGGTGCGGCTGGCCCAGACAAGCGCGATGCCGTTCTCCCGCGCGCGCAGTCCAATCCAACTGTAGGCGTAACCGAAGACAAGGAGTCCGGCGGCCTCGCCCGCCGTCTGCGGGCTGAACTCGAGCCGCGTGGTGACGCGAAACGCCGGGGCCGGAAACTTCTGCGTCAGCAGCGCGGGTGATTGGTAGAGGTTGGCCTGCTGCGGCTCCGGTTGGCAGGACAGCCGGAGCCAGCCCGGACGCGCGGTGAGCGAGTGCCAATTCGCGGCAGGATTGGCCTGCCACTGCCATTGGAGACCGAGTGCGGGGCCATCGAATTCGTCACCCGTTGCCGGTTCGCCGGCCGAGCTAGCTGCGGCAACCGGCTTCCGGTGACTGAGCACCGGTTCGCCGGTGCCGTCGCCATCGGGATCATCGCCCATCACCGGCCAGTCGTCGCGCCAGACCACCGGCTGCAGATGCACAATGCGCCCGTAGGGCCCCTTGTCTTGGAAATGCAGGAACCACGCTTCGCCGGACGGTGTGTCCACGAGCGCGCCTTGGTGCGGCCCGTTGATCGCGGTTTTTCCCTGGGCGAGGACGATGCGATGTTCGTAGGGACCGCGGACGTCCTTGGCGCGGAAGACCGATTGCCAGCCCGTGGCGACGCCGCCCGCCGGCGCGAAAATATAATACCAGCCGTTTCGTTTGTAGAACTTCGGACCTTCAAGCGTATCGAAGCCCGGCACCGGCACCTTCGACCCATCCACAATCACGCCCAGATCTTCCGCCACCGCGCGGCCATCGGACGTCAGGCGGAGCAGGGTCAGGCGGTTCTTGATGCCCGCGCGGCTCTTGGCCCAGCCGTGAACGAGCCAGACATTGCCATCCTCATCCCAGAGCGGGCAGGGATCGATCAGGCCCTTGCCGCCCTTGACCAGCACAGGATCGCTCCAGCGTCCGGCGGGATTGTCGGCCGTGATCACATAGAGGCCGAAATCGGGATCGGGGTAATAGATCCAAAATTTGCCGGCTTTGTGCCGGATCGACGGCGCCCACACGCCTTGGCCGTGGCGCGGCACCGAAAAATGTTCCTCCGGCACGAGCCGCGGCAACGCGTGGTTGATCAGGCGCCAGTTCACGAGATCGCGCGACTGCAGAATCGGCAGGCCGGGTGCGTTGCTGAAGCTGGAGGAGACCAGGTAATAGTCCTCGCCCACGCGGATCGCGTCCGGGTCGGAATAGTCGGCGTGCAGGATGGGATTGCGGTAGCGACCGTCACCGCAATCGGGTTGCCAGGCAGGGGAGGTCATGGGACGGGAAACCAGGTTTGGCATGGAAGTCTAGAGGCGCGGCACGGGTCACACCGGCTTCGGGTCACTTTGACCGATGCGCGGCACGAGGAGGTGCATCACGAGCAGCGCGGTGAGATACATGACGGAGGCCGCGGCGAAGATGGAGGCGTAGCTGCCGGTTTTCTTGAGCACCAGGCCGATGACCTCGGTCATGAAGCCGCCGGTGAAATAGGCGATGAACCCGCCGAGCCCGACGAGCGAACTCACGGCCTGTCGCGGCATGGTGTCGGAGGCGAAACTGAACTGGTTGGCCGACCAACCCTGATGCGCGGAGCCGGCCAGACCGACGATCAGCACGGTGAGCCACACCGTGGACACATGCGGCGCGAGGTAGATAGGCAGCACGGCCATGGCGCACGCGAGCATCGTGGTCTTGCGCGCGGCGTTGACACTCCAGCCGCGGCCCAGCAGGTGGCCGACGAGCCAACCGCCGGCCACGCCACCGAAGGAGGCCACGAAATAGAAGACCGCGGTCCAGTTGCCGACGGACACGAGGGGCAGGCCGTAGCGCTTCTGGAGAAAGTCAGGGAGGAAGAACATGTAGATGTTCCAGACCGGACCAGCCAATACGCTCATGGCGATGTAGGCCCAGACCGCGCGGTAGCGGAGCAGCGAGAACCAGCCGACCTTGGGTGGGGCGGCCGTTTCCACCATCGCGGGTTGCCCCGCGCGAATGTAGTCGCGTTCGGACGCGCTCAGCCGCGGATGCGATTCCGGGTTCTCGTAGAGCCACCACCACGCCGCCAGCCAGAAGACGCCCAGTCCGCCGGTGACGTAGAACGTCAGCGGCCAGCCCCAGGCCGCATACATGCGCGGCACGAGGAACGGGCAGAGAATCGCGCCGACGTTGCTCCCGGCGTTGAAGAGACCGGTGGCGAGGGCGCGCTCCTTCTGCGGAAACCACTCGGCGACCGCCTTGATCGCGCCGGGAAAATTGCCACCCTCCGCCAAGCCGAGCACAACCCGGGCGCTGATGAAGCCCAGCACCGTGAGCGGAAACACCACCGCGAGCGTTTTGCCCGCCCCGGCGAGCCAGGGCAGGTTGACGGAGATGGACTCGTTGTGCGGCAGCAGGGAACAGAGCCCGTGCGCGGCTGCGGCGACGCTCCAGACGGCGACGGCCAGCGGCAGACCGCGCTTGATGCCGATCCGGTCCATGAGGCGTCCGCCGACGAGATAACCGAGGGCGTAGGCGAACTGAAAGGCCGAGGCGATGTGCGCGTAATCCGTGTCGCTCCAGCCCAGCTCCGTGCTCAGCGGCCCCTTCAGGATGCCGATGATGTTCCGGTCGATGTAATTCAGCGCGACGGAAAAGAACAGGAGCCCGCAGATGCTCCAACGAACGTTGCCGCCGGCGGAGCGGGCAGGGGACGGGGCGGGAGACATGCAGGGCGGGACGGTTGGCGGAAAAATTTCCGCGGACGAAGGGAGGGGCGGGTGGGGGAACCGGTCAGTGAGCACACCGGTCAGCCGCATGCTGCGAGTCGGGTCGGCACTGGCAAAGTGCGCTCTGGGCTCATCGTTGACTGAATGCTGCGGTTGAAACTCGCTGGCCTCGGGCCGCGCAATCATCCAGCATGATTGCGCACACACCCCATGTTACCCGCTCCTTCTTTTGTCACCGCCAACTTCGTCGCCCGTCAACTTGGCTACCGCATGTCCAAAGGCTGGGCTCAGGGCGACCAGGCCACCAACGACTGGTTCGCCCCGCTTGAGACCTTCGCGTCGCGCTTCGATGCGATGCTGGCCGAGATCAAGGCGCTCGGTTTCACCTCGGTTGATCTCTGGTGCGCACATCTGCACTGGCGCTGGGCCACGGTGCACCATCTCGCCACGGCGAAGGAGCTGCTGGCGAAGCACGGGCTCGCGGTCCGCAGCTATCCGGCGTGGGTGATGGGCGGGCCGGAGGACCTGCGCGCGGCGTGCCGGTTGTGCGCCGAGCTGGATATCCCGTATTTTGTCGGCCACTGCCAGTTGTTCACGGAAAACCGCGCCGCGGCCGTGGAAATATTGCGCGAGTTTGGCGTGGGCTACGCCATCGAGAACCACCCCGAGAAATCGTCGGCCGAGCTGCTGGCGCGCCTGGGCGCCGGCGACGAGGATGTGGTGGGCCTCGCACTCGACACGGGTTGGTGCGGCACCGCGCAATGGGATGCGTTGGCTGCCGTGCGGGAGCTGGCCCCGCGGCTGTTCGCCATCCATCTCAAGGACGTCAAACCTCCGCGCGTCTCGCGCACCGGGCTGGAGTTCGTGGATCGCGGACACGAGACCTGCCGGCTCGGGGATGGCATCGTGCCGATCCGGGCCATCGTCGGGTATCTGCGCACGATCGGTTTTCGCGGCTCCATCGGCATCGAGCACGAGCCCGAGACGCACAACCCGAGCACCGAAATCATGGAGAGCCGCGAGCGGGTCGAGACGTGGTGGGCCGACATGCAAGTCCGGGAAACGGCCCCGCCCCTGCGCGTCGTCGTCGTCGGCTGCGGCAACATCGCGGGGCAATACGGCGAAGCCTTGAAGCGCTCGCCGGAGATCAAGATCATGGGAGCGCAGGATTTGGACGTTAATCGCGCGCGCGAGTGGACGGGCAAATTTGGCGGCACAGCCTATGCCTCGCTCGATGCCGTGCTCGCCGACCCGCAGGTCGAGGCGGTGGTAAACCTCACTATCCAGCAGGCCCACGTGGAGATCGTCACGCGCTGCCTGGAGGCGGGCAAGCACGTGCACTCCGAGAAGCCGCTGGCACCGACCTACGCCGAGGCGAAGAAGCTGGTGGACCTCGCCGCCAGCCGCGGGCTGCGCCTCAGCTGCGCACCGGTCACGTGGCTGGGCGAGGCCCAGCAGACCGCGTGGAAGCTCCTGCGGGAATTCCGCATCGGCACGCCCCGCGTGGTTTACGCGGCGGTGGATTGGGGACGCATCGAGACCTGGCATCCGAATTCCAAGCCGTTCTATGCCGTCGGGCCGGTCTTCGACGTGGCGGTATATCCCATTTCCCTGCTCACGGCCTGGTTTGGGCCCGTCGCCAAGGTCACCGCCGGCGGTGCCTTGCTGCTGCCCCAACGCTGGGGCACGGACGGACGGCCCTTTCCCATCACCACCGAGGACTGGACGGCGGCGATCCTGCAGTTTGCCAACGGCCTGCAGGTGCGGCTGACGGCGAATTTCTACGTGATGAACGCCACCCAGTGGCAAGCGACGCTGGATATCCATGGCGACGCGGGCTCGATCAACACCGAGTGGTATTCCGCCACGGCGCCGGTGCGGCTGTGCCTCAATGGGGGCGGCTATCGCCGCATTCCCCCGCTGCGCCAACCGCTGGGCACGGGGCGCTGGTTTGTGGACTGGTCATCGGGTGTGATCGGCCTCTGGCAGGGGCTGCGCAGCAAGGAACCGCATCCGACGACCGGGGCGCACGCGGCGCATGTCGTCGAGGTGATGGAGGCCGTGCACCGCGCGCTGCGCGAGGGCCGCACGATTCATCTCACCAGCGATTTCCATCCGCCGAGTCCGGCACCCTGGGCGAAGTGATTCGCGGATGGGTGCGGGTGGATTCCGCTTTTACGGACAGCGCGTGTGTGCGCGCGGCGAGTAAGCGCCCGCCCGCGGGCCGCCCGCTATTCAAGTCTCACAGTCGCGTCGCTGCGTGGCGCAGCGCACGCTGGTAGGCGCGGATGCCGGGATCTTCGCTCGTGTCGCAGAGCGTTTCCAAGGCAAGGCGCAGGGCTTCGCCCGGTTTGCCGTCGGCGTGCAACGTCAACGCCAGGAAGGCGTCGAATTCTCTATTCTCGGGAAACTGGAGCTGGGCCGAACGCAGCACGGATGCGGAGCGCTCGAATTGACCGAGCTGACGCAGCGTCGAACCAAGCCCAAGCAGGGCGCCGGCCAGTTCATTCCTGGGCAGGCCGAGGGCCACGGCCTTCTCGTAGTAAGGCAGGGCCTGCGCCTCGCGTCCGAGCACGTCGCAGGTCCAGGCGAGCTGGTAGGCGATCTCGGCGACGTTCGGGTGGCGCGCATCAAGTTGCTGCAGTCGCGGCAGGATGGCGGCGGCCTGGCCATGGGCGCGGGCGCCCACAATGGCGTCGAGTTCCTCCTTCCAAGGCGGCAGTTCGGTCGTTGCATCCATGCCGTCACGCTTTGCCGCGTCCGTCCATTCCGCAACGGCGAAAGCTGGCACGCCCGGGATGTTCGGAATGGAGCCGGGGCGCCCTCGCCCCGCGGGGATTGGACTCAGCGCGTGCCGAGGTCCTTGTAGTAATACGTGGTCGGGCAGTAGCCACCCGCCGGGTAGAGCGCGTAATTGGGGATCTCGCCTACGCGCACCCAGCCGCCGCGCTCGTAGAGACGGGCGCCGTCGGCCCCGCTCACGGCGTCGAGCACCAGCAGCGTGCGGCCGGCCTCGCGTGCGGCCTGCTCGGCCGCGGCCAGCAGGGCGGCGCCGAGGCCCAGTTTCCGCGCCCGGCGATGCACGAGCATTTTGCAGAGATCGGCGCGGTGCGGCTGGTTCTCAGGCAGGTCGAGCACAAGCTGCACCGTGCCGCAGATGCCATGCGCGTCTTCCGCCACGATCAGGAGGCGTGCGCCGCGAGCGACATCGTCCGCCACCCGCTGCCAAAAAGCGGCGGCGCGGTCCCGGGTCAGCGGCAGCATGAAGCTCACCGAGGCGCCGCCTTCGACGCAGCCGATGAGCACATCGGTGAGTTGTTCCCGCTCGGTCGGGGTGACGGACGCCAGACGGCAGATCGTGGGTGCCGTGGCCTTCATCGCCGGACCTCCGGGCATGTTTGGATCACCACGGCGTAGCGCGCCGCCTTGGCCGTGGGGTTGCGGAAGACGGTGATGCGGTCGAGCTCCATGGCGAAGCAGTCGCCTTCCGCGAGCTGCTGGGTTTCCTTGCCGCAGGTGACTTCCATGGAGCTCGTCAGCATCCAGACCTGCTGGTGCAGGCGCTCGTCGCGTCCGTTGTTGTCGAAGGTCACGGTCTGGCCGGCCGGGAAGCGCACCTCGACGATCTGGAAGGGGGCCCCGAGGCCCGGCGGGGTGACGTTGCGACGGCGGTAGCCCGAACCGGGGTCGCGCCACTCGGTCTGTTCGTCCCGGCGGGAGACAGGACTCGGGGGCGCCGCGGCAGGGGCCGGGGTGTCAAAGAGTCCGGCGAGCGAGGTATCGAGGCCGGCGGCGAGCTTTTCGAGCACGGCGGCCGTGGCGCTGGTCTCACCGCGCTCGATGAGCGAAATCATCGAGCGGCTGACGCCGGATTTAACCGAGAGACCGGTAAGGGAAATGCCGTGGGTCGCGCGAAGCTCCTTTACGCGCCGGGCGATACGCCGATTGATGTCGTCCTTCATACCGGATTAAATGTCCAGCATGATGGACGAATGTCAAGGTTGGCTACCGCCGGCCTTGTTCGCCGGTCGGCAGCAGGCCGAAACGATAGCCGCCCTGCTTGAGCTGTGGAATCAGTTGGTCGAGGACGGCTGCGGTTCGCGGTCCCCGGATGGCGGAGTCGTGCAGGATGATAATGCCACCTTCCGTGACGAGGGCCCGGGCCAGCAATTTGATCAGCCCCTCGCTTTTCAGCCAATGGTCCAGTGGGTAAACGGTGCCGACTACGACGGCATAACCTTGGGCATGCACGTATTTGATTTGCTCGGCGGAGATGGAGCCGCCGGGCGGGCGGAAGAGTTTCACCGAGTGGAAAGTGGCAAGAGCCTTGTCGGTTGCCTGGAAATCCGCGTGAAACTGTTCATCCGACAGCCGGTCGAGACTGCGGGTGGTCTTCAGGTGGTGGGCGATTTGATGACCCTCGGCGCCGATCCGTCTCATCAGTTCAGGACGGATGTGGTCGGCCGTGATGAAGAACGTCGCCCTGACCTCATGCTTGCGAAGCACGTCGAGAATGTGGGACGTAGCCTCGGACGGGCCGTCATCGAGCGTCAGGTAAAGTGTCCGCCCTGCGTTCGGGATACGGTAGATCACGTCCGGATTCAGGGCGCTCAGTATCGTCGGCAATAACACCCAGACTCCGACGAGAGACAGCGCGCACACCACCAGTCCAACCAGGAGTGCACGCCGGTGTTTCATTAGGAGTTCCGGACTATACGGGATTCCGTTGCTCGTGAAGATAGGAACCACCAAGGCGCAAAGACACAGAGGGAAAGGCAACGCCCTTGGTGCCTCTGTGTCTTGGTGGTGAACCTCAGTTGGCCTTGGGGGCCGGAACCGCAGTCGCGATCTTCTTCTCCGGCAGGGCGCGGGTGGTGACCTCGGCTTTGAAGCGGGCGATGATGTCGGCGACCTTGTGGACGCCTTCGTCGCCCTTGGCGCGGGAGCGGACGGACGCGCTGAGCGCCTCGGCCTCCTTCTGGCCGAGCACGAGGGTGTAGGGCACCTTGTCGATCTCGGCACGGCGGATCTTGGCGCCGAGTTTGTCGGAATGGGTGTCGAGCGTGACGCGCAGGTCGGCCGCGAGGAACTCGTTCAGCGTGGCCTTGGCGTAGTCCATGACCTTGTCGGAGATGGGCACGAGGCGCACCTGCTCGGGCGCGAGCCAGAGCGGGAAATCGCCGGCGAAGTGCTCGATGAGCACGCCGCAGAAACGCTCCATCGAGCCGAAGGGCGCGCGGTGGACCATGACGGGGCGGTGCTTCTGGCCGTCGGCGCCGATGTAGTGGAGGTCGAAGCGCACGGGCAGGACGTAGTCGACCTGCACGGTGCCGAGCTGCCACTCGCGGCCGATGACGTCCTTGATGACGAAGTCGATCTTCGGGCCGTAGAACGCGGCCTCGCCGGGCTCCTCGGTGAAGGGCACGCCGAGGGTCTTGGCGGCCTCGCGGCATGCGGCTTCGGCGAGGTCCCACTTCTCGGGGTCGCCGGCGAACTTCTTGCCGTCGGGATCGCGCAGGCCGACGCGCACGCGGTAGTCGGACATGCCGAGCGTGGTGAGCACGGTCTTCACGAGCGAAAGGCAGCCGAGGATCTCGGCCTGAACCTGCTCGGGCGTGCAGAAGAGGTGGGCGTCGTCCTGGGTGAAGCCGCGGACGCGGGTCATGCCGTTGAGTTCGCCGGACTGTTCCCAGCGATAGACGGTGCCGAACTCCGCGAGACGCACGGGCAGGTCGCGGTAGCTGTGCGGCTGCGAGGCGAAGATCTTGATGTGGTGCGGGCAGTTCATCGGCTTCAGGAGAAAGCCGTCGATGAGCTGGTCGTCGGGCAGGACGCGGTCCTTGGTGATCGTTTCCTTGCCGGTGCGGGCGTTCACGTCGTCGGCGAACTTCTGCGAGACGGCCTCGATGCGGTTGGCCATCTCGGCGCAGGAGCAGCCGGAGTTCACGAGCTGGTCGAGGAAGTCGCGTTCCACGATGGGCGGGAACTGGGATTCCTTGTAGTAGGGGAAGTGGCCGGAGGTCTTGTAGAGCGAGAGGCGGCCGATGTGCGGCGTGAAGACCTGCGAGTAGCCCTGCTTGCGGAGCTCGTTGGCGATGAAGGTCTGGAGTTCCTGGCGGACGATGGAGCCCGCCTGGGTCCAAAGGATGAGGCCTTGGCCGACGTCTTCGTCGATGTGAAACAGCTTGAGATCCTTGCCGAGCTTGCGGTGATCACGGAGCTTGGCCTGCTCCATTTGGGTGAGATAGGCGGCGAGTTCCTCCTTCGTGGCAAAGGCGGTGCCGTAAATGCGCTGGAGCTGCTTGTTGGTTTCGTCGCCGCGGTGGTAGGCGCCGGCGATGGAGAGCAGCTTGAAGGCCTTGAGCTTCGAAGTGTAGCGGACGTGCGTGCCGGCGCACAGGTCCATGAACTCGCCGTTCTGGTAGAACGAAATAGCCTCGCCCTCGGGAATGTCGGCGAGACGTCCGAGCTTGTATCGTTCCTGGCCGCGGGAGCGGATGATCTGCTCGGCTTCGGAGCGGGGAACTTCCTTGCGGAGGAACGGCTGGTTCTCGTCCGCGATCTTCTTCATCTCGACCTCGAGCTTGGCGAGATCCTCGGTGGTCAGCTTGTGGTCGAGATCGATGTCGTAATAGAAACCGGTGTCCGTGGGCGGACCGATGTCGAGTTTGGCGTCCGGAAACAGACGGAGGACAGCGGTGGCCAAAACGTGGGAGCACGAGTGGCGCAGTTCTTCGAGCGGAGACATCGACATGGTGTATGTTGGTTGTGGTCCCCCTTACGATTGGAGGGCCGAAAGGTCAGGTTGGCGCGCCCGCGCGCCGGGTGTCAATGCCGTGCTTCAGACTGGGATGCGTTGGCCTTCAACGCGGCGAAATCAGGCATCCACCGCAGTTCCCCGACTCACAACAAATTCATCTGCGAACTGTCGGCGTCGGCGACGCTGATCTTCTTCTTCGGCTTGGCGGCGGGCGAGGCGGGGAGGGTGACGGTGACGTCGTCGGACTCGAGCTGGGCGAGGATGGTCTTGGCGCGGTCGATCACGGGCAGGGGCAGGCCGGCGAGGCGGGCGACCTGGATGCCGTAGCTGCGGTCCGCGGCACCGGGGACGACGCGACGCACAAACACGATGTCGTCGTTCCACTCCTTCACGGCGACGGACCAATTCTTCAGGCGCGGCAGGTGTTTCTCCAGCTGGGTGAGCTCCTGGTAGTGCGTGGCGAAAAGAGTGCGCGGGCCGCGGTCGGCGTCGCGGTGCAGGTGCTCGACCACGGCCCAGGCGATGCTCAGGCCGTCGTAGGTCGAGGTGCCGCGGCCGATCTCGTCGAGGATGATCAGCGAGCGGTCGGTCGTGTTGTTGAGGATGTTGGCGGTCTCGTTCATCTCGACCATGAAGGTCGAGTTGCCGCGGGCGAGGTCGTCGCTCGCGCCGACGCGCGAGAAGATGCGGTCCACGAGGCCGAGGCGGCAGGCCTTGGCGGGCACCCAGCAGCCGATCTGCGCCATCAGCGTGATGAGCGCGACCTGGCGGATGTAGGTGGACTTGCCCGCCATGTTGGGACCGGTGATAAGCTGGATCTGCGCGTCGCTCGCGGAAAGCGACGTGTCATTGGGCACGAAGGTGTAGCTGCCCGCGAGGCCGAGTCGCTCGGTCTTCATCATCTGTTCGACCACCGGGTGGCGGCCGTCGGTGATGCTGAGCACGTCGCCCTCGTCGAGGTGGGGGCGGCAGTAGTCCCATTCGCGGGCGAGCACGGCCCAGCCAGCCAGCACATCGAGTTCGGCGAGCGCATCGGCTGTGGCGGAGAGGGAAACAGACTCGTCGAGCACGGCGGCCACGAGCGCGGTGAACAGCTCCAGTTCGCGGGCGAGGGACTTCTCCTCGGCGGAGAAAATCTCCTTCTCCTTCAGCTTGAGTTCCTCGGTGACGAAGCGCTCACCGCTGGCCGTGGTCTGCTTGCGCACGTAGTCGGCGGGCACGTTGGCGAGGTTGGCCTTGGTGATCTCGATGTAGTAGCCGAAGACGGAGGTGTAGCGGACCTTGAGGCTCTTGATACCGGAGCGCTCCTGCTCCTTGCGTTCCAGCTCGGCGAGCCAGGACTTATTGTC
This sequence comes from uncultured Oleiharenicola sp., assembly GCA_966252395.1. Lineage (GTDB taxonomy): Bacteria > Verrucomicrobiota > Verrucomicrobiia > Opitutales > Opitutaceae > Lacunisphaera. The sequence goes on from CBINOW010000031.1 coordinate 22,717, forward strand.
GGTCGTGAGGCCGCGCAGGCGGTCGAGCTCGGCGTCGTAGCCAGCGCGGATGTAGTTGCCGTCCTGGAGCTCGTTGGGGAGTTCGTCGGCCAGGCCGCGAGCCAGCAGGTCGCGCAAGGCCGGCAGGTCGGTGATGCGCTGGCGGATGTGCGACACCACGCCGCCGTGCTGGCCCACGAGGTGCGAGTCGAGCAGGTCGAGGCAGGCGAGGATGGGCGGAAGCTGCGCGAGGGTATCGCGCACGCCGCCGAGTTCACGCGGGTTGCGCAGGCGGTTCTGGAGCCGGCTGAGGATGCGCGGGATGTCGCGGACCTTGTTGAGCAGTTCCCGGAGCGCGGCGAGATCGCCGGGTTGGGCGACAAACTCGCCCACGGCGGCCTGACGACGCTGAATTTCGAGCAGGTCGAGACCGGGCGCGGCGAGCCACCGCTCGAGGAGGCGCGAGCCGGCGGCCGTGGTCGTGCGTTCGATGGCACCGAGCAGCGAGGCGTCGCGCGTCCCGCGCGTGGACTGGAAAATCTCGAGGTTGCGCAGCGTGGCCGGATCGAGGAGCAGCGTGCGCGTGCTACGATATTCCTGGAGCGAGCGCAGGTTCTCAGGCTTGGCGCAGAGATTTTCGGTGGCGTAGTGGACCACCGCGCCGGCCGCGCCGAGCGCGGGATGGGAGTTGGCGAGGCCGAAGCCCTGCAGGTTCAACACGCCCAGAGCCTCCATCACGGTGCGGGCGCCGCCCGTGACCTCGAAGTGATAACCGGGCAGCTCGGAGCAGAGACGCGGCGCACAGAAGTGGTGCAGCGCGTGGACCGCGTGCTGCTCGTGCGGTGCGGCCCGCCATTTCTCCAACTGGCCCTCGATCAGGACGAGTTCGGCGGGATCAAGCGCGGTGAGAACGGGCAGCAGGTTCTCGGGCTTCGGATCGGACGCCAGGCGGAACTCGCCCGTGGAGAGATCGAGCCACGCGGCGTGGAGGCCGGCGTCGTTCAGCGTGAGCGCGCAGAGGTAGTGGTTCTTCGCCGCGTCGAGCTGGCTGGCGGAGAGCGTGGTGCCAGGGGAGAGGATGCGCGTGAGCTGACGCTTCACGAGTTTGCCGGCCTTGGCGGGCTCGGCCTGGTCGCAGACGGCGACCTTCTTGCCAGCGGTGAGGAGCTTGGAGATATAGTTGTCGGCGGCGTGGTGCGGGATGCCACACATGGGCGTGTCGCCGCGCTTGGTCAGCGTGATGCCGAGGATGCGCGAGGCGACCTCGGCGTCGGCAAAGAACATCTCGTAAAAGTCACCGAGCCGGAAGAGCAGGAGCGTGTTCGCCGGGAGGCCGCGTTTGACCTCGAAATACTGCTGCATCATCGGCGTGAGCTTCTCAGACATGGGGCAGAAGTCAGAGAACAGAGGTCAGAGGTCAGCAAGGCAATTTCCGCATGAATGGGCTGGCCTTGGACTTCCGACATCTGGCATCTGACTGCTGATGGCTGTAAGCTTGCATCACACCGATCTGGGCGGGCAGGGGAATCCTCCCTTGCTCCTGCTGCATGGGCTTTTGGGTTCGTCGCGCAACTGGCAGACGGCGGGGCGGGACTTGGCTGGTTCGACCGGCTCACCACAAGGTCGCGGGTGGCACGTCATCGCGCTGGACGCGCGGAACCACGGCCGGTCTCCGCATGATGCGGCGATGAACTACGAGGTGCTGGCGGAAGACGTGGCCACGTGGATGCAGGCGCAGGGCCTAGCACGGGCGACGCTGGTCGGGCACAGCATGGGCGGGAAGACGGCGATGCTGCTGGCCTGCCGGCGGCCGGAACTGGTCGAGCGGCTGGTCGTGGTGGACATCGCACCCAAGGACTATTTCTGGGTGGCGCATCGCGGTGAGTTCGCGGCGATGAACGAGCTGGACCTCGGCAGCATCCAGTCGCGCGCGGAAGCGGAGATGCGGTTCGAGGCGCGGGTGCCGAACCTCGGCATGCGGAAATTTCTTACGACCAACTTGGACCGCGACGAAGCCGGCCGCTGGAAATGGACGGTCAATCTGCCGGTGCTGACCGAAGCGTTGCCGGGTCTGGAGCGGAACAGCCTCGCGGCCGGCGACCGTTACGACGGCCCGACCTTGTTCATTGCCGGCGGTAAGTCGCAATACGTCCAGCCGGACGACCACGCGGCGATTCGGCGGCATTTCCCGGCGGCGAGGATCGAAGTCATCGCCGAGTCCGGCCACAATCCGCACATGGAGGCGCGGGAGAGGTTTGTGGCGCTGGTGACAGGGGGCTGATTAACGAAGGAAGAATTAGGAATTAAGAAGAAATTGCTCGGGGAGCAGGCTCACAGACTTCTTAATTCTTCCTTCATCCTTCTTAATTCTCGCTCACGTCTCGTGCACAATTGGCACGTTGGTGTCCTTGTGGGCGAGGACGGCGGCGCGGCTGCGCTCGGCGAAGGGCAGCCATTTCCGCGTCGCCCAGCGGCGATACATGATGATGCCGCGGAGCCACTCGTCGCAGGTCATGGCGATCCAGATACCGACGAGCCCCCAGCCGAGATAGACGCCGAGGAACCAGGAGTTGGGCACCCAGAGCAGCCACATGCACACGGCGCCGATCTGGACCGGGAAGCGGGCGTCGCCGGTGGCCCGGAGCGAGTTGATGACGACGATGTTGAAGACGCGTCCGATCTCGAGGGCGAAGGCGATGCGCAGGAGCAGCGTTCCGCCCGCGACGATCTCCGCGTCATGCGAGAACAGGCCGATCAGGTGCGGGGCGACAATCGCGATGATCACCATGCCGCCGGCAGCCAGCAGGAGGCTGAGCTTTACGCTGGAGAGCAACTGCCGGTAGGCGCCCTCGAAGTCACCCGCGCCGATGAGTCGCCCCACGACGATTTCCGTGCCCAGACCGAGAGAGAGGCTGAACAAAATCACCAGCGACTGCACCGTCTGGGTGTAGGCCATGATCGAGAGGCTCTTGGCCCCCATGTGGCCGATGAAGCTGGTGACCGTCAGCAACGCCAGCCAGTAGGACATGTGCTCGCCGGCGGCGGGCAGGCCGATGTGCAGGATGCGGCGGAGTCGGTCCATCGGCAGGTCGAACGGCGTGCGCCAGTGCATGCGGATGCCCAACCGGCGGCTGAGCAGAATGAGCAGGGCGGTGGTGGACACGAGGCGGCTGAACACGCTCGCGGCCGCCACGCCCTCGACCCCGAGCTTGGGCAGGCCGAACCAGCCGAACAGCACGAGCGACACGCCGACGACGTTGATGATGTTCTGGCCGACGGTGACGAACATCACGTCGCGCGTGTTGCCGTGCGCCCGGAGGATGGCGCCGATGGAGATGTTGATGGACTCCAGGAACAGGGTGCCGCCCATCAGCGCCATGAAGGGCAGGGCGTAGGCCATGAGTTCCTCCGGGAGCTGCATCAGCCGGAGCAGGTGCTCGTTGAAGGCAAAAATAACCGCGCTGGCCAGCAGGCCCATCCAGAGGTTTACGCCGAGGGCCGTGGAGGCGATCTTCTCGGCGCCCTTCTGGTCGCCCGCGCCGAGGTGGTGGGTGATGACCACGCTTGTGCCGATGCCGATGAAGTTAAAGCAGATGATCGCCAGCATGATCAGCCGGTGCGACACGCCCAGCGCCGCCACCGCTCCGTCCGAGACGTGCGCCACCATGAAGGTGTCCACCGTGCCGATGAGGATGCGCAGGCTCTGCTCGACAAAGATCGGCCAGGCGATCGAGAGGAGAGTGGGTGTCTTGGTGCTGTTGGTCGGCTGGTGAGTCATTTCCCGCAACCGGACCTAACACAGCCTGCGGGCGGGGGAGTAAAGCGGATTTCCCGGGGCTATTTAGCCTGCGCACTCCTGACTGAGTCGATAAACGTGCCGGTTAGCACATCCAAATGCTTGAGCCGAACATCTCGATCCCCATCCCACGCCGAGTCCCGGCTAAGATCCTCCAAGTAAAAAAGGATGCGGCTGAGGGTTTCCGCGGGATCACGCCTCGGGTGGTGCATGCGGTAGCCGTCTACAAAGCCGGCGATGACCTGAGTGGGAGAGACTCGAAGAAGCATCCACCAATTCGGATCCGACGATTGCATTTCATCGCTCTGAGGATTTGTTGGGGGAAACACGTTGTATTCCATCATGAGCTGGATTGCTTCGTGGACACGCTTGCCGATGGATTGAGGCAGCACGAAAGTGCGTTTTCGCACTACCTCTTTCATGCCCTCCGGCGGCTCGTCGATCAGTTCAGACGTCACCACGTAGTCATTCGCCTGCATTTTGATTGTCAGTGCGTTGTGAATCCTGCCGGAGGCTGTTCGATAGATCACCAGTGTGCAGGAGCGGGAATAGGAGAGTTCGTTGATCGTCTCAAGGTGAAGAAAATCCGCCGGCAATATCCGCTTCATGAAAGGTTCGCCCTTCATTCGATCTGCGTAGCCCGCCGTTGAACACGCGAACAGCAAGATCACCCATGGCATCAAGACCTTCATCGCCTGGCCCAAATCCGCAGCGACGACAGCAGGAAGTTTTCCAGCGCCGCGGACTCGTTGAGGTTCAGGCGGAGGAGGCCGGTGTCGTGTTCGAGCTGGGCGATGGCGGCGACGGCGGCCCGGCGGGTGACCTCGGGGCTGCCGGTTTCGGCAGAGAGGCGGCTCAGGGCGAAGTCGCGGGTGGTGCGCTCGATCTCGGCAAAGAGCTTCGTGCGGATGCCGTTGGCGATGCCGGTTTCGATGGCGGCCTGTTCGTCGTCGCCGATGTCCTCGGGCAGCTTTTCCTTCTGCTGCTTCCAGACCTGGTCGGTGGCGGCGGCGAGGACGGCGTTGAAACGCGTGATGAGGCCGTAGGCACCCATGACCTGGTCGGCGATGGCACGTTTGTCGGCTGCGCCGGCGGCAGCCTGGCCGAGCCAGGCGGTGTAGTCGGCGAGGGTTTCCTTCCAACTTTGCTGGAGTGATTCTTCCGCGTCGGCGAGGGCGGCGTGGCCGTCGTCGGTGAAGCGGAAGTGCAGGCAGCGGCTGCGGATGGTGGGCAGGAGCGAGTAGGGGCGGGTCGTCAGCAGCAGGATGGTGGTGCTGGCGGTCGGTTCCTCGAGGGTCTTGAGAAAGACGTTGGCGGTCGGAATGTTCATCCGGTCGGCCTCATAGACGACGAGGACCTTGCGGAGGGAAACCTGGGGCGAGACCTGGATGCGGCCGATGACCTCGCGCATGGGCTCGACGCCGATCTGGCGGGACTTGCCGGCCGGGCGCAGGGCGAGGAAGTCGGGGTGCTGCTTGGGCGGGAAATACTGCGTGCCGTGGCGCGGGTCGTTGAGCAGGCGGTCGGCGATGGCGTGGGCCACGCTGGCGAGGGTGCTCAGGTTTTCGCCGTGCAACAGGAGGCTGTGCGCGAGGCGCTGGCGCTCGATGGCCCGCTCCAAGACGGACACCGTCGGCGTGCCAGCGAGGGCAGGGGGCCAGGGCGTGACGGCGGGAGCGGACATGGATTGGGGATCGAGGCGAGGCGGGGTTCGGAGACCCCGCCCTACAACAGAAGGGTTTAGCCGAGGCGTTTTTGGACGATGGCCCAGATCTTCTTCTCGATGGCGGCGGGCGTGAGCGTGCCGTCGAGCACGACTACGCGGTCGGGCCACTGTTTGGCGAGGAGCAGGTAGCCTTCGCGGACTTTTTTGTAGAAGGTGATGTTCTCGCGCTCCATGCGGTCGGGCAGGTCGGAGGCGCGCTGGCGCACGCGCTGCAGGCTGACCTCGGTGGGCACGTCGATCACGATGGTGAGGTCGGGCATGACGTTGCCGACAGCGAAGCGGTTGATCTCGGCGACCGGTCCGGGGGCGAGGTTGCGGGCGATCCCCTGATAAACGGTCGAGGAGTCGAGGAAACGGTCGCTGAGGACGATGGCGCCGCGCTTGAGGGCGGGGGCGATGACCTCACGCACGACCTGGGCGCGGGCGGCAGTGAAGAGGAGCAGCTCCGTCTCGGGCGTCATCTCGTCGCCCTTGGAATTGTGGACGATGATGTTGCGGATCTGCTCGCCGATCTCGGTGCCGCCGGGCTCGCGGGTGGCGACGACCTCGCGGCCGGACTTCTGCAGCCGGTCGGCCAAGCGGGCGATCTGGGTGGACTTGCCGCTGCCTTCGGAGCCTTCGAAAGAGATGAGTTTGCCAGCAGGTTTTTTCTTGAGGGGCATGGGAAAGGGAAGAACCGCAGCGAACCAACCGCCCCGAGCACGCGCAACCAGATTTCCGCTTAGCGGTCTCGGAAATACCGTTGATTGCGTCCGTCAAACACCCCAACACTCGCGCCAACTTACATGTCCGCCTTCCTCGCGCCTCCCGCCCTCGTCTCTGTCGTCAATGTCTGGCAGGTTTTCCTCACCACCGACCGGGTGGGCCAGAGCGTCATCGCGCTGCTCGCGGTGTTCAGTATTATCGCCTGGGCGGTGATGCTCGGCAAGCGCGCCGAGCTGCAGAAATTGCGCGAGCTGAACTTCCGCTTCGAGCGCCTGCTCGCGCAGGAGAAACACGTGCTCAGCCTGCCGGAGAACATGCGCAACCGGCGCGACATTCCCTACGCCGACCTGCTGGCCGACGCGCTCGAGGCCTACTGGCGCGCCGCCGCCATCGGCAAGGAGAAGGGCGAGGACACGCTGCGCGGCCGCCTTGAGCATGCGGAGAACGCGATCCAGCGCGCGCTCGCCCGTCAGTCGCTGCGCTACGAGGCGAGCATGATCTTCCTCGCCTCGGTGGTGTCGGGCGCGCCGTTCATGGGCCTGTTCGGCACGGTGTGGGGCGTGATGGAGGCCTTCGTGTCCGTGTCGGTCATGCAGACCGCGACCATCCAGGCGCTCGCACCCGGTGTGTCCGCGGCGCTGCTCACCACCATCTCCGGCCTCGTGGTGGCGATTCCCTCGGTCTTCGGCTACAATTACCTTCTCGGCAACGTGAAGACGATGATCACCGAACTGGAAAACTTCGCCAGCAGCCTGGCGGACCGGATCGAACTGGAGGCCAAACTGGACTGAGCCATGGCCCGCATCTTTCGCCGACAACGCCAGCTCCATCCCGTCGCGGAGCTCAACATCACCAACCTCGTGGACCTCGGGTTCACGCTGCTGATCATCTTCATGATCGCGACGCCGATGATCCAGAACGAGCAGACCATCCCGGTTAACCTGCCCGGCGAGACCAAGCGCGACCAGCAGAAGACCCCGCCCGACACGGAGTTCGTCGCCATCTCGATTGACCGCTCGGGAAACTACTATTTCGGCAGCGAGCGCATGTCGCTGCCGGAGATCTCGCGCCAGCTCATGGCCGAGGCGGCCAAGGCCAAACAGCCGGTCATCCGCATCCGCGCCGACCTCACGCTCCAATGGCAGCAGGTCGTGCGCGTGATGGACGAGGTTAAGCGGCACAACCTCACGAAAATCACCTTCGACACCGAAGCCCGCTGAGCTGACGTGCGTGCCACCTCGTCCAGTGCCTTTCTCATCTCACTGACGCTGCATGCCTCGGTGGTGACGGTGTTGGTGTTGTTGACGTGGTTCACGGCAATGCAGCAGGCGAAGGCACCGGTCATCTTTGAACTGGTGGCCGGACCGCCGACGAATCCCGAAGCCCTCGAGGCGCCGGCCTTGGGCAACACGACCAAACCGGTGAAGCTTGAGGTGCCGAAAGTCGACCTGGTGCAGAGCATGCCAGAACCCGAACCGACGGTGCAAACGCCCCCCGAGCCGGTTGTCACGACCCCGCCGCCGCCCGAAAAGACCAAGGCCAAGGCGCCAGACAAGCCCAAGCCCGACAACTCCATCGCCAAGGAGGTCAAGAAAGCGCAGCGCCTGTCCTACAACGACTACATCAAGAAGCACCCCACGCCGAAACCTGCGCCTTCGACGGGCCAGACCGGCAAAGCTACCGCCAAGGGCCCGCGCATTGACGCCACCGGTATCGCGCAGGGCGTGAAAGGCGGTTCCACGGCCAATCTCAAGGGAGGCGGGGGCGGCAAGGCCCTCACGCGCGAGCAGGCTGACGCGCTCGACACCTATTTCTCGATGCTCATCCAGGAACTGAAGCGGGCGCACGAACCGCCCGCCGGCGTGAGCGACGATCTCCAGACGCAGGTCACCTTCGACATCACGGCGAGCGGGGCGATCATGAACCCGCGCATCAAGAAATCGTCCGGCAACAAGGAGTTCGACCGCTCGGTGATCGAGGCCTTCCTGCGGGTGCGCTCCATCGGTCCGATGCCGACCCGGCGTCCGGACACGGTGACGGTGACCTTCAAAATGAAGGACGAAGTCTGAAACCGGGCACGGGTGGAACTTTGCGAAAAAGTCCTTGCATTCGTTCCCCAATGCTTGCTTTTTGGCCCTTCGCACGGGCTCTTAGCTCAGTTGGTAGAGCGCCTCAATGGCATTGAGGAGGTCAGCGGTTCGAACCCGCTAGGGTCCACCACTTTGGAAAATACTCGCACCCCAGAGGGGGTGTTAAACGAATCCCTAAGTCAGCCCGAAAAAGGCTCTTAGGGATTCGCTGTTTTTAACAGCGACCGCCGATTGCGATTTCCAGGCATTCCTTTGGCCATATTGCGCGACATTTTAGCGGTCGAGGGGCAGGAGCCGTTAAAAACGGTTGAGGGCCGTTAAACGGAAAATGAGGCGAATAGCTGATTCTCAATAGACCGCGAGAATGAGCTTTCTGGGTCCCCCTCTGTTAAACACCTGCCTCCTAGCGATGACCGATCCGAACCACAACCGTCCCCAAATTGAAGTTGTCGCCGTCCCCTTGGTTAATTGCCGTCACTCTGTAGTTAGGTCCTGAATGTCGCTCACAGGGCGATTTCGATCGGAGAGAACGAATTCCCTGATCCCATTTTCGACGCAGTCCTCGTAGTTAGTCGTGACGAACGCACGGAACGGGAGCTGGGCGATAAGCTTGTGGGTGTCTGTGCAACCCGGACCTTCTTTCGTCGGCCCAAATACCCGGCCAAGCACTCTGCCGTAGCGATCCTTGCCTCCCGGGTGCTTCAAACAATGATCTTTGATCGCCTGCGCGTAACGGAGATAGTCCTCTTCGACATCTTTACCCAGTTCCAATTTGGCCAGTTCATTAGCTTCATCGTGAAGCGTTTTCAGCAGGTCCGGCCAAATCGGATATCCCACTTTACGGCTTAGACCGGCTCCGATGAAGGCAATAGCCTCCCCAGAAGCGATCAGGGATAGCATTTCCTCGCGATGGATGGAATTTCGCTGCAGCGCTTGGCTTACGATGTCGCTTACTTGGTCCAACGCCTCCATCGTTAATGCTTTGCCCGCGCACTTGGCGATGGAAATAGATTGGCGGAGGGCTCAAGCGCGCATCTCGATCAGGCCGGCTCCTCGGTGATGCCTACTGAGCGAAACGATTCGGGCAGCGCGCAGCGTAGCTGAGAGCTGCAACCCGCCGGCGCAATCAATGCCACAATCGCTGCACTGGTGGGTTTGAGGGCGTTCACTACCTTGGCCCACCCGCGCGGCGGCGAAACCTGCGCGACGGCATCGGAACCGGTCCTGGGGATGCTGTAGACAGGATGCTTTTGAACGATGCGCCATTCTCGTTCCCATTCGTCTTCGACGGGGGCCATGAATTGAAAAATAGAGAGGAGCTGAGCCCATTCAGGCGCCCCGATCACCGACGCCATGGCGAGGTTATGGTAAGCCATTCTCCTCTCGACGCAGTCGAAGAACTGTTCGGAGGCCGTCAAGAAGGGCGAAGGCGTGCGGCTGGCAGGCCAGCAACTTCCGCCGGGTGAACGAAGGAGGGTTTTACATTTTGCCGTCACATAAAGCTACGGACGGCAGGCCAATTTAAGAAAGCCACCCTCCGGGGTGGTTTTCTGCTTTTCGGCGTCAGGCGCGATCAGTTCGAGCCATGCCGGAGCAGAGGCGGCTCCGAATCACCGGCGGCAGGCTGGCTGGCGGCGACCCGGCGGGCCAGCTCAGCCCAGTAGGCGGCTTCCTGCTCGCGGCGGACCAGCACGCGGAATTCTGCGCCGGCGGCTAGGAAGATGAAGCCAAACAGCACCGCCGCCATCGGGTTGTCGAAGTAGAACAGGGCCAGGCCGGCCAAGATCAGCGCCAGCGTGCGCCCGACCGTCACCGCCCACCAGGTGGCCCGCAGGTAGGGCAGGTAGGAGGCGAGCACGGCCCGGAAGATCCGGCCGCCGTCCATCGGGAAGACCGGCAGAAGGTTGAAGGTGCCCATGACGAGGTTGGCCCAGGCCAGATGCGCGAAGGTGTCGGTGGCCGAGTAGAGCTCGAAGGCGGCGAGCCCCAGCATCTCGCGCCAGAAGAACGGGATCATCAGCGCCGCGATCACGAAGTTCACCGCCGGACCGGCGATGGTGATGAACAGCTCCGCTGAGGGTCGGCGGGGAATCTGGTCCATCTCCGCCATGCCGCCGATGGGCAGCAGCAGGATGCGGGGCACGCGCACGCCGTAACGCCGGGCGGTCAGGGAGTGGCCGAGTTCGTGCAGGACCACGCAGGTGAAGAAAAACAGGATGAACCAGACGCTCCACACCATGCCGTCGAGAGCGCCTTCCTGCCAGCCGGTCCAGGCGTAGTAGGCGAGGAGCAGCAGGAAGCTGACGTGCACCGAGAGTTGGATGCCGAAGAGGCGAAACAAGTTAATTGACCAGCCTAGCATGCCCGGTAAGTAGAACCGTCCGTCCCGAAAGGGCTAATTATTTTCCGCACCACTGATGTCCGAAGCCGTCTCCGCTCCCGTCCCGCGCATCCTCGTCATCGATGATGACACCGAGGTCCGTTATTCGTTGAACCGGGTGCTCTCCTCCCAGCGTTACGAGGTGCAGGAGGCGCCCAGCGGCGAGGAAGGGGTGGCGGCCGTCAAGAAGCAGGCGCCCGACGTCGTGCTGCTCGACAACCGCATGACCGGCATGTCCGGGCTGGAGACGCTCCAGCACATCCGCGCGGCCAATCCTAAGCAGCTGGTGATTTTCATGACCGCCTACGGCACGGCGCAGACCGCGATCGAGGCGATGAAGTTTGGCGCGTTCGACTACGTGGTGAAGCCCTTCGACCCGCCCAAGCTGCTGGCGCTGGTGGAAAGCGCGCTGCGCACGCAGGCCGACAACAAGTCCGCCGCCGGCTACAAGCCCGTCATCAACACCGAGGAGCACAAGGAAGGCATCGTCGGCGCCTCGCCGGCCATGCAGCAGGTGTTCAAGATCATCGGCCAGTTCGCCGCCAGCGACGCGTCGGTCATGATCACAGGCGAGAGCGGCACCGGTAAGGAACTCGTCGCCCGCAGTCTCCACCGCCACAGCCACCGCGCGTCCAAGCCCTATGTTGCGGTCAATTGCGCGGCCATTCCCGAGAACCTGATCGAGAGCGAGCTGTTCGGCCACGAGCGCGGCTCGTTCACCGGCGCGACGGCGCAGCGACTGGGCAAGTTCGAGCAATGCGACGGCGGCACCATCTTCCTCGACGAGATCGGTGACATGACGCCGACCACGCAGACCAAGATCCTGCGCGTGCTACAGGAAGGCGATATCCAGCGGGTCGGCGGCGTGGACACCATCAAGGTCAACGTGCGCGTCGTCGCCGCGACCAACAAGGATCTCGAGGCCCTCGTGCGGGAAAAGAAGTTCCGCGAGGATCTTTATTACCGGCTCAACGTCGTCCGCGTTAAGCTGCCGCCGTTGCGCGAGCGCACCGAGGATGTGGTCCAGATCGTGGATTTCTTTGTCCAGAACCTGGCCAAAGCCAAGAAAGTGAAGGCGCGCAAGGTGGCGCCAGAGGCCATGGCGCTGCTCACCGCTTACCCGTGGCCCGGCAACGTGCGCGAGCTGGAGAACGTCGTTTATCGCAGCGCCGTCGCCGCGACCGGTGACGCCATTTTGCCCAAAGATCTCCCTGACGAAGTGCGCGACCCCAAGGGCGCGGCCAACGCCGTCAGCCACGGCGACTCGCTCGAAAGCCTTTACGACCAGCTGGCCAAAGCGCTGCGGGCCCAACACCCGGGCGAGGAGATGACCAAATTGCACGAAGCGATGGAATCCCGCCTGCCCGAAGGCGAGACCAAGCCGGCGGCCAAGAAGCGGACAAAGAAGTAGGGCCGGTTTCAAACCGGCCGACATTGAGTCAACGGAGGTCGCGCCGTCGGCCTTGACCGGTCAAAGACCGGTCCTACTTGCGATCCTGATAGCCCTGGGGCTTCGCCCGGTGCCAGCGCCACGCGGTTTCTATGATCGGCTCGATGGTCTGGAACTTCGGCGTCCAGCCAAGTTGCTCACGGGCCTTGGCGGCGTCGGCGTAGAGCGCGGGCGGGTCACCGGCGCGACGCGGCGCGAAATGGTGCGGGACCTTCAGGCGGGAGACCTTCTCGACGGCGCGGATGACTTCCAGCACCGAGGTCGGCGTGCCGGTGCCGAGGTTGAAGAAATTCTGCGAACCGGGTTTCTCCAGCAGCTTGAACGCGGCGATGTGGGCGCGGCTGAGGTCGTCCACATGCACGTAGTCGCGCAGACAGGTGCCGTCCGGGGTGGGGTAGTCGTTGCCGAAAACCTGGAGCGCCGGCCGCAACCCCTGGGCTGCCCCGATGGCGAGCGGGATAAGGTGTGACTCCGGATCGTGATCCTCGCCGATGGAGCCATCCTCGGCGGCGCCGGCGGCATTAAAGTAGCGGAAGGCCGCGAAGCTGAGGCCCGTGGCCGGCGCGAGGGCTTTGAGCATGTTTTCCACGTCGAGCTTGGTCTGTCCGTAGGGATTGATCGGCTTCTGCGGCAGATCCTCGGTAATCGGCATGCGCTCGGGCACGCCGTAGGTGGCGCAGGTGGATGAAAACACGAATCGCTTTACCCCATGGGCCAGCATCGCCTCAAGCAGGTGGAGCGTCGCGACGACGTTGTTCTGGTAATATTTCAGCGGCTGGGTGACGGATTCGCCCACGTAGGCGTAGGCGGCAAAGTGCATGACCACGTCGGGCTTCTCCGTGGCAATCACGGCCCTAATGGCGTCTGCGTGGCCCAGGTTCACATCATGCAGACGGACCGAGGGCGCGACGGCGGCGCGGTGCCCGTAAACCAGATTGTCCACAACCACGGGTTCATGGCCGGCCGCGACGAGCTGTTTGACGCAATGGCTTCCAATGTAACCGGCTCCGCCGGCGACGAGCACTTTCATGGGCAGGCAGTTATTGATTTTAACCTTCCGATGGCTAGGCAAATCTGTTCCCAGTTTCTGCAAGCGACATGAAGCATACCCGCATCGTCATCACCGGCATCGGTCTCACCGCCCCGAACGGCAACACTCTGGCCGAATTCCGCGCCAACCTGCTGAAGGGCGTGTCGGGCATCGCGATGACCGAGGTGCGCTACATGGGCCAGTGGCCGGCGGGGCTCTGCAAGTTCGACCCGCTGAAATACCAGAAGAAGAAGGATGTCCGCATCGGCACGCGCGCCGGCAGCATCAGCATCTATTGCGCCCGCGAGGCGGTGGCCGATTCCGGTATCAATCTCGAGGCCCGCGACAAGAGCCGCATCGGTGTCTATCTCGGCATCACGGAGCACGGCAACGTCGAGACCGAGAACGAGGTCTTCAACATTTCGCAGTTCAAATACGACACGAAGTTCTGGACGCACCACCACAACCCCCGGACCGTGGCCAACAGCCCGGCGGGCGAGGTGTCGCTGAACCTCGGCACCACCGGTCCCGCCTACACGATCGGCGCCGCCTGCGCCGCCGGCAACATGGGCCTCATCCACGCCACGCAGATGTTGCGCCTTGGTGAGGTGGACCTCGCGATTTGCGGCGGCGTGAGCGAGAGCCCGCAGACCTTTGGCATTTTCGCCGGATTCAAGAGCCAGAACGCGCT
>CBINOW010000032.1:0-36425 GCA_966252395.1 uncultured Oleiharenicola sp.
GTGTTTGTGCGGAAGCGCCGGGGCCGGGGGATGGTCGTCGCGCACACCGGTCAGCTTCACCTGTTCGAACCAGGCAACGGCGCCCTCGACCGCTGCGATGATCGCGGGGGAAGGCTTGGGCACCGAAAGGAGGAATTTCACGAGGCCTACGCTTTCCTGGCCGGACAGCGAGGGCGGCTCGAACTTGCGCGCCCACGCGGGAGCGAGAGTCTGTTCGTCATGCTGCGCGCACCAGACGGTGAGTTTGCCGTCCTGTTTCACCTGCGTGCGCAGGATGCAGTCGATGCCTTTTTCCACGGCGGCGGCAGCCCGTGCGCGGCGCGCTTCGTCCACGAAGCCGAACGGCGCCTTGCCCTGCGCGCTGTCGCGCAACACCACGAGCACGTTGACCATGGCGTTGTCGTTGTAGGTGATGTGCGTGTAGTAGCCGGGGCGCACCGGGAAGAACTGCGGCCAACCGCCGTTGGCATACTGGGACGCCAGCAGGTAATCGAAGCCGCGCTCGAAGGCCGCACGGAGCGCCGGGTCGGCGGCGCCCGCAGTGATAACCTGGGCGAGGAAGGTGAGCTGCGTCGTCGTGGCCTTGTTGTCGATCGTGGACGCCCGGTGATCGGCCGCGTTTTCCGCCATAAACTTGGCCGAGGGCGGCGAAGTCATGTCGGTGTTCTTCGGCCAGCCGCCGCTATCCGTCTGGTAGAGCAGAACGCTGGCGGCGATGGCGCGCGCCTCGTCACCGGCATACCAGGCCGCCGGCTGCTCCAGGATGTCATTCCAGCGCACCGCGCCGGCCATGAGGGCCGGCAGCAGGGCGGCGGAGAGCAGAAGGCGGCGGAGCATCACGAACTCAATCGAGTTTCACCAAGGCGAACTTCGGCACGAGGAAGTGCATGACCACCCAGGCCACGAGGTAGGCCGAGCCGCAGACGATGAAGAGGATGCCGTAACCGACCTCGATCTTGCCCAGCGTGGTGTAGTGCGCGAGCAGCACGCCGGCCGCGCGGGCGATGAAGATGCCGCCGATGCCACCGGCCATGCCGCCGATGCCCGTGACCGAGGCCACGGCGCGCTTGGGGAACATGTCGGAGACAGTCGTGAAGATGTTGGCCGACCAGGCTTGGTGCGCGGCGCAGGCGATGCCGATAGTGATCACGGCGAGCCAGATGTGGATCTCACCCAGTCGCGACGCGGCGAGCACGGTCAGCGGCCCGAGGGCGAAGATGAACATGGAAAGCTTGCGCGCCTTGTTCAGGTCCATGCCACCGTGGGCGAAACGCTTCGGCAGCCAGCCGCCAAAGATGGAACCGACCGTCGAGATCGAGTAAACGACGGCCACCGCCACCGTCCAGCTGATGTAGCCGGGGATGGAGGTCTTGTCGCCCGTGAAGTCCGGGTGCGCCACCAGATGGGCGGTCACCTTGCGGGCGTTCTCGTCGTTGAGGAACGCGGGCACCCAGAACATGTAGAACCACCAGATCGGGTCGGTGAGGAACTTGCCGAGGGCAAAGGCCCAAGTCTGGCGGAAGCTGAGGAGCTTGAACCACGAAACCTTGGCAACGGGAGCGTCAGACGGCGCCGCCTCTTCCTTGTCGCTGTGGATGTAATCGTATTCCGCCTGGCTGAGATGGCCGGACTTCAGCTTGGCGGTGGGCGAGTCATAGGTGCGATACCAGAAGAACAGCCAGAACAGGCCGACGACGCCGGTCAGGATGAAGGCCCATTCCCAGCCCCACCACTCGGCGATGTAGGGCACGGAGATCGGGGCGATGATGGCACCGACGTTGGCGCCCGAATTGTAGAGACCGGTGGCAAAGGCTCGGTCCTTCTTGGGGAACCACTCGGCGATGGTCTTGTTGGCCGCGGGGAAATTGCCGGACTCGGTGAGGCCGAGCGCGGCGCGCCAGAAGCCGAAGCTCCAGGTGTGGTGGCCAAAGGCGTGGCCGATGGCCGCGATGCTCCAGCCGATGAGCGAGTAGGCGTAACCGGCCTTCGTGCCCACCCAGTCGATGAACCGGCCGGCGAAGACCATGCCGATCGCGTAGGCCAGCTGGAAGCAGATGACCACCGTCGAGTAGTTCAGCTCCTGCGAGGCTTTGTCGGTGCCGAAGACGCCATCGGCCGCCAGCACGGGCTTCAGCAGGCCGAGCACGTTGCGGTCGAGGTAGTTGATGGTCGTCGCGAAGAAGACCAGGGAGCAGATGGTCCAGCGGTAGCGGCCGATCTGTTCGTTTACTTGGTTGAACTTGCTCATGGGGCGGTGGGTGCGTTGGGGTAAAGGGGCTTACTTGGCGGCAGGCTCGGGCGGGGCCACGGAGTTGCGGCCGCGGGTGAGCTTCGCCGGGGTGATGGTGACCTGATCGAAGCTGATGCGTCCGGCGTGCTGCACAACTTCCGTCTCAGTCACACCGTTGAATGTGGAGTTGCGGATGCGGATGTCGTCGATGACCGCGCCCGCGAAGCCGCGGATGTAGAGCACGCGCGGGCTGGCGCTGCTGGTGACATTGTCGAGCTGGACGTTGCGCACGACCGGCTTGAAGTCGCCCTTCGCGCCCTCCTCGTAGAGCAGGTCAATGGTGACCACCGCCTCCCCCACCCGGCCGATCTTCACGTTGCGCATGAAGACGTTTTCCAGGACGCCGCCGCGCACGGCGTTGTTCTTGAAGCGGAGCGCGCGGTCGAGATCGGGGCTGTCCATTTCGCAGTTTTCAACAAAGATGTTGCGGATGCCGCCGCTGCACTCGGAGCCGAGGACGACGCCGCCGTGACCGTCCTTCATGATGCAGTTGCGGATGACCATGTTCTCGGTGGGGACGTTGACCCGGCGGCCGTCGCCGTTGCGGCCGGATTTGATGGCGATGCAGTCGTCGCCAGTGTCGAAGACGGTGTTTTCGACGAGAATGTCGCGGCAGGACTCGGGATCGAAGCCGTCGTTGTTGGGGCCGTGGGAATTGATCTTCACGCCGCGAACGGTGATATTCTGCGAGAGGACGGGGTGGATCTCCCACATCGGCGAACGGAGGATGGTGACGTCCTCGATGAGGATGTTCTTGCAGGAGTAGGGCTGGATGAAGTTGGGGCGGAGGAAGCTGCCTTCACCGAAGATGCGTTCGGCGACCGGGACGCCCTGTTCGCCCATTTCGATGAGCCGGTTGCGGGCGACGCGCTGGGGGGAGGCACGGCCGGCGGTCGGGCCGGGGCTCGGGCGGTTCCAAGACCACCAGTTTTCCCAGGTGGCGCCGCCGTCGAGGGTGCCCTTGCCGGTGATGGCGATGTTTTCCTGACCGTAGGCGTAGATGAAGGGCTGGTAGTTCATCAGCTCAACGCCTTCCCAGCGGGTGAACACGATGGGGTAGCGCGCCGGCTCGTAGAGCCAGCGGAGGGTGGCGCCTTCGCTGACGTGGAGGTTGACATTGCTCTTGAGGGTGAGCGCAACGGTGAGCCACTCGCCGGGAGGAATGACGACGCGTCCGCCGCCGGCCTTGGTGCAGGCCTCGATGGCTGCGGTGATGGCGGCAGTGACATCGGTGCCGGGCTGGGCGCCGTATGCGGTGATGGGGAAGTCACGATCGGGGAACGTCGGGGCCTTGATGCGGGCGAGCACGCGCTCGTAGTCAACCCAGCCGCGGGCCTGGAAGCTGCCGGTGTCGGCCTTGGCGGAAAGCAGTTGTTCCAGCTCGATGCCGGCGAGGATGAAGGCGGGCACGCCCTTCAGGTCGTTGTCGATGATCGGCTCGCTCACATAATACTCGAACGAACCATCGCGCGGGCGACCCTTGGAGTTGGTGTAGTCGAGACCGGCGACCTCGCAGCAGCGCGTGAGATCCACCGTGCTGTCGGGGTTCTGGCGGATCAGGTCGCGGATGATGCCCTCGTAGCCCTTGAGGACCGCGGGCAGGTATTTGTCGCGCGGGAGGTAGCCGCGGTTGATGCCCTTCGCTAGGGTGTAGACATACATGCAGGAGGCGGTGGCTTCGAGGTAGTTGCCCTCGCGCCCGCCTTGGTCGAGCACCTGCCACCAGAGGCCGGTCTTGGGATCCTGCCAGCGGACGATGCCGTCGGCGACCTTGCGGAGCACTTCGTTGATGTGCTCCACCTCGGGATGCGTGGGCGAGAAAAAGTCGAGCGAGTCCACGATGGCCATGGCATACCAGCCGACAGCGCGGCCCCAGAAGTTGGGCGACTGGCCGGTTTCCTTGTTGGCCCACGGGCGCGAGCGGGTCTCGTCCCACGCGTGGTAGTAGAGGCCGGTCTTCGCGTCGTAACCATGCTTGTCCATCAGCAGGATCTGCTTGGCGACCTCGTCGAAGTCAGCGGGACTCTCGAAGACCTTGCCGTGGTGCGCGAGGAACGGCGAGGCCATGAACAGGCCGTCGAGCCACATTTGATTCGGATAACGGAGCTTGTGCCAGAAGCCTCCGTCGCTGGTGCGCGGGTGCTTCTGCATCTGGCTGTAGAGCGTGTCGATGGCCTTGCGGAGCGCGGGCGAGCGGTCACCGCGTTCCCAGGCGAGCAGCAGCACCTTGCCGGGCGGCATGTTGTCGATGTTGTAGTCCTCGAACTTGTAGGTGTGCAGCGAGCCGTCCGGCGCGACAAAGGACGTGCCGAACTTCAGGCCGTAATCGGCGTAGGCGGTCTTGCCCGTGCGATCGGCCAGTTTGATCAGCGAGGTCCCGAAGAACGCCGTTGTGTAGTCGATGCGCGCACGCGGATTGGAGCCGCCGTAAAAGTGGCGGTCACCGCGGCGGGCGATCTCGGAGTCGGCGAGCTTGACGGACCACTCCAGCGGGGTGGCACCGTTGAAGCGCGTCGGCGCCGCCGCGACGGGGGCGGGAGCCGCCGGCCCGGCTGGTGCGGGCTTGCTCTCCGGCGTGGCACATGAGGCGAGAACAAAAGCAAGGGGAAACAGGGCGCAGGCGCGGGCGAGCAACTTCATGACGGAGGGGCGGAGGGTTTCAGGGTGTGAGGGTGACCTTGACCGGCGCGCGCACGCGCGCGGCGAAATTCGCAATATAGTCGGACCAGGCCTGTTTGCTGGTGAATTCTCCGGCACGCGACCAGCCGGCGCCGGCATAATACACGAGCGGCCGGCCGGGGGAGGCCTTGGCGAGGGCGAGCAGGTTGCGGTCGTCCTCGGCGTAGGCGAGGAAAGCGCCATAGGGCACGACCACCGCCGTGCCGAGTTCGCCGTTGCTCTTCTGCACGACCCACTGGCCGAGCGAGCCGTCGCCCTCGGTGCGGAGGATCTCGATGGCAGGCTCCTGGCCGCGGTCGGCGGGATTCTTGTTCAGGCCGATGCCGACGGTGAGTTCCTTGGCGTTGCCGGTGGCGGTGAAGGTGCTCTCGATGCGATCGAGGTTGTGACCGGCGTCCACGATGAAGCGCTTGGTCTCGGTGACGTAGGTGCCGTTCGCCGCCCAGGTGTCGTAGGTGAGCTCGAAAATCGCGCGGATCGGGCCGTTGGCGAGGACGCGCGCGGACTTGAAGTTGCGGCCGACGTGCAGGGTCTTGCCGTCCCAAATGCCCGTGCCGCCGCAGCCGCGCGAGGGACCGACCTGATACATGTCCATGCCCTCGCCCTCGTCGATGTGGTAGTGGTCATGGCCCTTGTTATACCAGCGGTCCACGATCGGGTAGTTGACGCGCTTGCACCAGACGTCGAGACCGCTCGTCACCAGGACCTCCTTGTTGACGCCCTCGGGAGCCGGGGCGGCGAGGGCGGGGCCGTAGGTGCGGTGGCCGATCTTGTCGTTTTCCCAGCCGAAGTCGTCGAGCCGCTCCGGCACAAGCCGGGCGAAGGCCTTGACCGGGAACGGCGGTGAAACGGTCTCGCTCTTCTCGACGGTGAAGGTGGCGGACTTTTCGCCGGCGGCGAAATCGTATTGGAAGATCAGCTCGCCGTAGGCGATGCCCTCGTTCTTCGGATCCTTGGCCTGCGGCGCGACGTTCGTGACTTGGTAGGGCAGTGCGCGGCCCGCGGCATCCCGGACCGTGATCTTCTGGAGGAGCGCGCCGGGGAGCACGCGGTTCACTTCACGCCACGGCACGGTGATCGTCTCGGACGGACGGGCGAGGGAAAGGTCGTGGCTGACGGTGATCGTGAGACGTTCGGCGGCGAGGGCGAAGGCCGGGATGAGGAACAGCGGGAGCAGGCGCGAGATTTTCATGGGGAGCACGAAGTTTTTCACCCTGAGGCGGGCAAATGGATCCGGGGGATTCGTGAGTGACGCGGGCGCCGGGGAAGGGGTTTCTTCGCGGCGTCAGAATGACAGGGGGCGAAGGCGGGGAGGAAGCTCAGCGCACCAACCAGCCGCCATCCACGGCAAGGAGGTGACCGTGCATGTAGTCGGAGGCGGGAGAGGCGAGGAAAACGGCGGCACCGGAAAGGTCCGCGGGGGTGCCCCAGCGGCCGGCGGGGATGCGGGCGAGGATGGCGGCGTTGCGCTCGGCGTCGGCCTGGAGCGCGGCGGTGTTGTCGGTCGCCATGTAGCCGGGGGCGATGGCGTTGACGTTGATCCCGCGCGCGGCGAGCTCGTTGGCCATCGCGCGGGTGAGACCGGCGAGGGCGCTCTTGGCGGCGGTGTAGGAGACGACGCGGATGCCGCCCTGGAAGGACAGCATCGAGGCGATGTTGATGATCTTGGCCTTGGCGGAACGCGCGACGGCCTCGGCGGCGAAGCGCTGGCTGAGACGGAAGGCGCCGTTGAGGTTGATGTTCATCACGTCGTTCCAGTCAGTCTCGGAGAACTCGAGCAGGTTCGCACGCCGGATGATGCCGGCATTGTTGACGAGAATGTCGGCGCGGCCAAAAGCCTCGTAGGCGGCGGCCACGATCTTCGCGGCGGCGGGCACCGAGCCCACGTCGGCGGACACCACGATGCTGCGGCGGCCGGCGGCGGTGATGGATTTCTGCAGCGCGGCCATGTCGCCACGGGCCACGAGCACGAGGTCGGCGCCGGCCTCGGCCAAGGCCTGGGCCATGGCGGCACCGAGCCCGCGCGAGGCGCCGGTGACGATGGCCACCTTGCCGTCGAGGCGGAAGGAATCGAGGATCGTGACCATGGCTCAGCGAAGCTGCGCGACCGGCGCGGGGTCCATGTCGGCGAATTCCTGATTCTCGCCGCCCATGCCCCAGACGAAGCCGTAGGCGGCGGTGCCGACGCCGCAGTGGATGGACCAAGGCGGGGAGAGCACGGCCTCGAGATCGCGCACCACCAGGTGGCGGGTCGAGTGCGGCTGACCCATGAAGTGAAAGACCGCGGCGTTGGCCGGGACGTTGAAATAGCAATACACCTCCGAGCGGCGGAGATGCGTGTGCGGCGGCATGGTGTTCCAGACGCTGCCCGGCTCGAGACGGGTGAAGCCCATGACGAGCTGGCAGGTGGGGAAGGCGGCCGGGTGGATGAGCTTGTAGAGCGTGCGCTCGTTGCCGCCCTCGCGGGTGCCGAGGCGATCGGCCTTGGCGTCCTTCACAGGAATGTGACGGACCGGGTAGGCGGTGTGCGCCGGGTAGGACAGGAAATAGAAGCGCGCCGGCTGGTCGGCCGACTGCGAGCTGAAGGTAACGACCTTGACCCCGCGGCCGAGGTAGAGCGCGTCGAGCGGCGCCATGTCGTAGGTCGTGCCGTCGGCGACGATGGTGCCGGGGCCGCCGAGGTTGATCACGCCGGCCTCGCGGCGTTCAAGGCAGTAGGCGCTGCGGAGCTCGGGCTCGTTGGGCAGCGCGAGGGATTCGGCGGCGGGCACGATGCCACCGACGACCGTGCGGTCGGTTTCCCAGTATCGCATCCGCACCTCGCCGGGCTGGAAGAGGCCGCTGATGAGAAACTCGGCGCGGAGCTCCTCGGTCGGCAGCGTCGAGATGGAGCGCGGGTTGCTGGTCTGATGGATATGCATGGGAGCGGATAGGAAGCGGACGGAATGCCAGTTATCCTCTTCTCCCCAGAAAAGCTGCCCGGGGCATTTTGCCCCGGGCAGCGTGGTCGGAAGGAAGGCTGGCGGCGGTCGGGTTAGAACGAACCCTTGATGCCAACGCTGCAGGCGATGCCGAACTCCTCGTGGCGGAAGCTCTTCGAGTAGGTCGGGCTCACGGCGTTGTAGCGCTGGAGCACCTGCTGCTTGTTGAACAGGTTGCGCACGCCGGCGAAGAGCGCCATGTTCTTGGTGAGCTTCACCTCGCCGCTGACGTCCACGAAGGTGCGGGGAGCATAGTATTCGTAGAAGCCGGCGGTGGAGCCATATTGGCCACCGGTCTGCGGGGCGTTCTTCTGGCGGCCGCGGTAGTTGAACGTAAGGTTGGCCGAGAACGGCTTCTTGCTGAAGCCGATGTTGAAGTTGCCCGTCTCCTCGATGAAGCCGCGGAAGTCCGGCGCGTTGGCGCCGCCGAGGCGGAGCTTGGTGCCATTGAGCTTCACCGTGAAGTATTTGCCCCAGCCCGGCAGGAAGGTCAGCGGGCGGATGAGGTTAAACTCAGCGCCTTCGATCGTGGCGTCGCCGACGTTTACCGTGGTGCTCACACCCCAACCCACGTAGCGGCTGTCGAGGCCGAGCTCGTTGGCGAGGGCGGCGTCCATCGTGCCACCGCGGGTGCCCCAGAAGTCCGAAAGGTCCTTCTTGAAGACGCCGCCGGTGATCAGGCCGCCTTCCTTGAAGTAATACTCCAGGGAGAGATCGTAGTTCTGACCAATCCAAGGACGAAGCGCGGTGTTGCGAACCGTGATGGTGCCCGGGTTATTAATCGGATCGGTGTCATCCTCGTTGACGGTTGTGTTGGGGATGATGTTGGCGTAGTCGGGACGACCGAAAGTCTTCGCGTAGGCGAAGCGGATCAGGAAGTCGTTTGTGACGTTATAGGTCAGGTGGACACTCGGATAAAAACCATCATAGCTCCGATCACTTCCAAACGCGCGCTCCTGTCGGACAAGGTAAAGCTCCTGCAAGGAGCCTACCGCACCGGCATCGGCTCGACGCACACGCTGAACTCCAGCCGTGGCGCTGTCCCCGTCCACAAACGAACCATCCGAGTTGCGCTGCCAGACGTTATCGGCGTTCACCAGTAAGCCCTTGCCTTGATCTTCGGTCTTTTCATAGCGAACTCCCGCCACGAACCCGAGTTTGTTCTTGAGCAACTGGCCCTCGAATTGGAGGTAACCGGCGGTCACCCTCTCGGAGATACGCTCGGAACCATTGATCCGGTTGGTTTCCGACGTCACTTCGTTATAGCGGAAGTAACCCGGGTTGGACTGCCGGGCCTGCGCGAGCAGGTAGGGATTGATCCACTGGATCGGCTGATAGCCCCAGAACGGGTCCTGGTTGAAGTAGGCGGTGTCCACGTAGGGAGCCGCGCTGTCGTCGGCCGTGTTGGCCGTGCCATCAGCGCCGATGAAGGTGTATTGGTTGCTCTCGCGGCGATTGTCGCGGGTCTCTTCCCACATGCTGGCGCCGGCTTTCACGCTGAGCGGGAAGCCGACATCCAGCTGGCGCTCAACGTCCACGCGGCCTTGGAGCATCGTGGCGAAACCGTTCACCGGGTCGTCGGTGAGATTGCCGAGCCGGTAGCCGCTGAGGGAGTTCGGATTGAGCGTGGCACCGGTGGCATCACGCGCGACCCAGACGAGACTGTCGTTTTTGATATTGAAGGCACTGACGGTGCTCACGTTCTGGAGCGTCGTGCCAACGTTGGCGAAGTGACCGCGACCGAGCGCACGATACCAGGAACGGGACTTGGCGTAGGAGACGCCGGAGTCGATCTGCCAGTCGCCGACGCGGAGTTCGTGGTCAACCTTGGCGGCGAAGGTGTTGCCAAGCTTGTCGCGGAACGAGCTGCCCTGGGTGACCGAAGCGCGACCGAAGGCCGAGGTCACGAAGTCCGGGCCCCACTGGAGCGAATTGCGACCGGTGGTGGAGGGCGTGGCGGTCGTGCCGATGTTGAAGTTCAGGTTACGGTTGCCGAAGAACGTCTTGTAGTAGTTGTTCTGGAAGGCGATGGAGAGGACCTGGTTGTCGGTGACCTTCCAATCGGCCTTCACACCTAGCGAGGCGCGGTTGGTGGTCTTGGGACCATCTTGCAGCTGCCACTGCTGGAGGTAGGGATTGGTCGCCGTGGCGCCCCCTTGGGCGTAGTTCCAAGTCGGCTGCCAACGGTGCTGCTCGACATACTGGTTCGAGGACAGGCCGGTGATGACGATGCCGAAGCGGTCGCTGAGCGGCAGGGTGTAGTCGAAATCGAAGTTCGGGAGAATTTTGAAGCTGTCGCCGGACTCGGGGCCCGGGGTCTTCTTGAAGTCGAAGTTCTCGTTGTTGCCGTTCATGTAGAAACGGTAGTTCAGCTGGGCGCCCTTGCGCTCGAAGGCGTTCTTCGAGACGAAGTTGATCGTGCCGCCGAGGGAGTCGGCCGGCATGTCGGGCGTCGGAACCTTGGAGACCTCCGAACGGGAGGTGTTGTTGATCGAGACCTGCTCGAACTCGAACACGCGGCCGGAGCTGCCCGAGGCCGAACTGGTCATGCGCATGCCGTCCCAATAGACGTTGGTGAACTGGGAGGCGAAGCCACGGACCGACACGGTGCGGACGTCGGCGGCCACGTAGTCAACCGTGATGCCGGGGAGATACTTGAGGAATTCGCCGGGTTTGCCCTCGTTGATGGTGCCGAAGGAGTCGGAGGACAAGACCACCTTGACGTTCGGCGCATTTCGCTGCTCGTTGGTGGCGAGGGCGTCGCCCTCGTATTCGCGCTGGCTCTCGATCACGAAGGTGTCGAGCACGAGCGTTTTGTCTTCACCGTAGCGGGACTTGCTGGTCAGCTCGAAGTCCTGGAGGGTGAATTCACCGGCGATGACATCCACCTGCTGGGTGGCCTGGTCCAAGCCGGTGTAGGAAACATTGATCTTCGCCGGGCCGGCCGGGAGCGTGAGACGGTAGCCGCCGGTCTGGTCGGTGAGCGTCGAGATGTTGGTGCCCTCAACGGTCACCATCGCCTTCTCGAGGTAGCGGTTGTTGCCGACGTTGAGCACGCGGCCATAGACGGTGCCGGTGGCGGCTTGGGCCAGAGCCGAGCCGGTGAGGCACAGCGCCAGCAGAACCGCAGCGAGGTAGCGGAGGGCGGAATTACCGCCGGAGCACGCGGACTGGGCCGCGGAGGGGTGGACGCGCACAATGCGCTGCCACAGGGTCAGGGTAGCATCCATAGGGTCAGGGTTTGGGGGTGATAGGTATCAGCGAAAGCCGCAGGCAAAAACCGGGCGCGGATTTCACTAATGAACTTGATATTCAGTTTTGAACTTCGCAATGTCCGCGGCAAGCAAAAATTTTTCCGCCGCCTGCACCCACCCCCGCCCTGCCGCGCATGAAACGCCCCGCCTCCCCTGCCCGCGAAGTGCCTTCGCTGGAGCGCTACGTCATCCCCAATCTCCGCAACGCCTGCCTCATCATGAAGCTGCTGGCGCAGCATCCCGACGGCCTCAAGGCCGCCGAAATTGCGCGCACGCTGAAGCTGCCGGTCACGACTACGCTGCGCATCATGGCCACCCTGCAGCTCGAAGGCTATGCCCGCAAGATGGAGGGACGCTTCGAACTCGGTCCCGTGCTCATCCACCTCGGCAATGCTTCGCTCGCGGGCACCGAGATCCGCTCCGCCGCCCTCCCCATCCTGCAGCAGCTGACGGCGCGCACCGACGAGACCGCGCACCTCGCCGTGCCCTGCGACGACCATTCCCTCATCGTCGCGGTGCAGGACAGCCCCCACCCGCTCCGCGCCGCCTCGCGGCCGGGTTCGCTCACCGAACTGCACTGCTCGTCCACGGGCAAAACCTTCATCGCCTTCCTCCACCACAACCGCCTCGAGGAGCTGTTCGGCAAAAGCCGCCTCACCAAGCGCACGCCCCGCACCCAGGACACGCTGGCCGAGGTGAAGCGCGAGGCCGCCCTCACCCGCAAGCGCGGCTACAGCCTCGATGACGAGGAGTTCAACCTCGGCGTCCGCTGCTGCGCCGCGCCCGTCTATTCCTCCGACGGCAATGTCGTCGCCGCCATCGGCATTACGGCCGCAACCGTGCGGTTCACGCCGGAACGCATCCCCGAGATCGGCGCCATCGTCACCGACTGCGCCACGCAGCTTTCGCGCTCAATGGGCTATCACGCGGGTTGAGGCGGTGGTGCTTACCTAGCCGCTCGTGAGCCCGCGGTGCTAGCGCGAGCGAGCGCGGCCACTCTGGCGCTCCGCTCCAGAGCGGCTACTTCCCAAAAGCCGTCAGCTCAACTTGAGCAGCGGCTTCGTGCGCTGGCAGAGCTGCAAAGGCACGCCCCACGGGTCGCGCATCATGATCAGCAGGCTGCCGTCAGGCTGCGGCTCCTCCACGGCCAGCGTGGCGCCGGCCTTTTCCAGCCTGATCCGCTCTGCGGCCGCATCGGGCACCGCGAAGGCCACATGCATGCGCAATGGGTGCTGGGCCGGGTAATTCGGAAAGGCATCCACCGGATTCGAGTAGAGCTCGATGAACACCCGGCCCGTCCCATCCGCCAGAAAATGGGTATAGGGCGCGTCCGGTTTGGCGCGCACCACCTGCAGGCCGAGATGGGCCACATACCAAGCCGCGGCAGCCCGCACGTCGGGCACGTTCAAAGCCATGTGCTCAAAGATCATAAGAAAAGAGAGGGGTGAAAGGGACCAAGCAATGTTCACTTATGAACCGCGGGTTCATTTATGAATTATTCTGAGCTTGCCGCAAGGACAATAAACCGGTCGAAAATAGCCCCTCACCCCCGCCTTACCCCCATGTCCAAAGCCGACATCCTTGCCCGCCTCAAGGCCCAGAAAGTCATCGCCCTCATCCGCGCGGACAACGCCGACAACCTCGTCGGCTGTGCCCGGGCCCTCCAAGCCGGCGGCCTCGGCGCCATCGAGCTCACCATGACCACCCCCGGCGCCATCGAAATGTGCGCCAAGGTTTCCAAGGAGCTGCCCGATGTGCTCCTCGGCCTCGGCACCGTGCTCGATGCCGAGACCTGCAAGCGCGGCCTCGCCGCCGGCGCGAAGTTCATCGTCACCCCGGCGGTCCGCCCCGAGGTCATCAAGGTCTGCAACGAGGCCGGCGTGCCCATCCTTTCCGGCGCGCTCACGCCCACCGAGGCCTGGACCGCCCACGAGTGCGGTGCCGACGTCATCAAGATCTTCCCCGCCGAGTTCTTCGGCCCCGCCTACATCAAGTCGCTCAAGGCGCCGTTCCCGAAGCTCGAGTTCCTGCCCACGGGCGGCGTCACGCCCGAGACCGTCGGCGACTTTCTCAAGGCCGGTGCCTTCGCCACCGCCGCCGGTTCCGCCCTCGTTGCCCCCGCCGCCCTGAAGTCCGGCGACTGGGCCGCGATCACCGCCCGCGCCAAGCAGTTCGTCGAAGCAGCCGCCAAGGTCTGAGCCCCCTATACTTCGGAGCCGCCCTCTCCCCGACTCAACCCGTGTGATCTCACCGTCATGAGCCTGCGGCGCATCCCGCCTGCTGTCCTTGCTTTCTGCCTCACGGGACTGACGGTAGCAACCGGACACGACGTGGCGGAACCCTTGTTGCATCGTTCCACCCTGGCGCTCGCTCCCTCCGATTTACAGCTGCAAACCTTGCCCGCCTTCCCGGCCCGATGGGTTCTGCCGGATGCCGTCGCCGGGCAGTTGCCCACCCTGCTCGCGGGCAGCGGATTTTCGAAGGAGATGGCAACGGAGCTGGTGGCGCTCTTCGACGCTCCGGCCAGCGACGGAGTGCGGATAGCCACACCCGATCGCCCCCTCCTCGCACGGCTCACCCTGGCCGAACGGACCATGTGGCACACGGTGCTAGCGCTGCACCGCGACAACGTCACCTATCGCTGGCCGCTCTCGCTTGGCCCAGTAGAAATCGCCGCCCTGGATGCCGAGCCACGCTGGCGGGAAGCAATGACCCGCGTGCGCTCCACCGCGCTCCGCCATGAGCAGCGCCTGATTTTTGCCGACCTGTTCGCCCTTGAAGATGCCTTTGCCACAAAAGCGGACCGGACCGATTTCTACCGCATCGCGCTCAGCGGCGATGCGCTTCTGCTCAAACTCCGTCGCAATGCCGGGCAGCCGCTCGATGCCAGCGCCCAGGCGGCGTGGTGGCAGGTGCACGGACGTCATCGTGCCATCGAGCCCCTGCTCAACGCTGTCGCCGCCATCCCCAACGCACCCCGGCTTGATGTGGCCCATCTTCTGCCCCGCCTGCCCCGTTCGCTGCTCAACACCTTTCCACCCAACCTTGCCGACGCAGACGATCCCGGCGTGGAGAGCGGTCTGCTGGCTTCCGAATTTTTCTCGTTGAGCCCGGGCATCAATCCGCAGGAACCTGGCGGCCTCCGGGGCTGGTTAGGACGCGAATGCGTGCCGGTCCATGGGCCGCCGCAATACGGTGACCTCTTTGTCTATGGCGACCTTGAGCGGAGCACCTGGCCCTACACAGCCGTGTATGTGTCAGGCGGTATCGGCCTGGCCCGTCGCCCCACCTTCGCCGGAGCATGGCAATTTCTCGACCTGGCCGACATCGGCCGGCTCAATCCGCGCTTCCAAGGGATTGCACCTCGTGTGTTCCGGGTGCGTTCAGCCGCGACTGCCCCGGGAGAACCGCCGTTCATTCCCAGCCACATGCCAGCAGCCTGGCAAAAACAGCTTCAGCTCAAGCCGCTGCCACCCGGGCCGTGGGGCCGACTCTGGTATTACGATGTGTTGCTCGCTCCCGCAGGCAACATTCTGGAGCAGTTGCCGTCACCCGACCCCGAGCCGGTCTGGATCTTCGAGAAACTGTCGCGCGCGGATCTTATCGCCGCGGTTGCCTCCAGCCCGATGCCCGAAGCGGTGCGTCGCGACTTGCAGGGCCTGTTTGCCACGGCTTCCCCCGATGCCGACGGCCGGATCGTAGTGCATCCATCCTTCGATCTCGTGCTCGCCACGCCGCGCGAGTTTCGCACGGCGGTCTTCTCACATCTCGTCGGCGGTCTGTCGCTCAACGATTACGTGCAACACATTCCCTTTCCCGCCGGATTCACCATCGAGGAGTGGTTTGACACCGGCTCGCTTCCCGAATCGGTGCGGCAGGCCATTCTGCGCCTGGCCTACCCGTCGGGTGATCGCGTGATGCTCTCGGATTTTGGCGCACTCTACCGCCTGCTGGAATCGCGGCGCGAACGGCTCTCCGCTCTCCGGGCCGCTCTACGCGAGCCGGCGCTTGTCGTGCTGATGGAGAAACCCCGGCCCGAGGAGGTGCCGGCGCTAGCGGAATACTGGCGGCACACGGGCCGCGCGAAGAGCTTCCGCCGCCTGCTGGAGTCGTTCGCCGCCGCCGGAGATGACCTGCGCTATATCGACATCATGCATCTGCTTTCGCCGGTGGAGCGCGAACTGCTGAACAGCTACCACGTGCCCACCGGCAATACGCCCGGACCGAGCTGCTTCTGGACGGCCTTCAACTTCGGGGCCGACAACCCCGACCCACGGTTTCTTGTTCCACCGGGCTTCACAGGCGAACACGAGGCGCTGGCCTGGCGCGAACTTACGACCCGTTACGAACGCATCGCCTCTCCCGGGCGGCTCGGGGATATCATCGCTTACCGCCATCGCGAGAGCGACACCGTTACCCATGTCTGTGTCTTCATCGCCGATGGTCTCGCGCTGACGAAGAACGGCTACAATTTCTCCAAACCGTGGAGCCTCTCGCATTTGCAAGATATCGATGCGCTTTATCTTACCGGCCCCGATGTGGAACGCACCTACTTCCGCCGACGTGACACGGATTGATGGCAGAAGAATTGCCCCCTATGCCCATTTCCTTTCCCTAACCACAACCATGAGCCTGAACATCAAACCCGCCAACGCCTGCACGTTCGACCAAATCTCCCTCGGTGAAGTCATGCTTCGCCTCGACCCCGGTGAGGGTCGCATCCGCACCGCCCGCGAATTCAAAGTCTGGGAGGGCGGCGGCGAATACAACACCTCCCGCGGCCTCCGCAAGGCCTTCGGCCTGAAGACCGCCGTCGTCACCGCCTTCGTGGACAACGAAGTCGGCCACCTCGTCGAGGACTTCATCATGCAGGGCGGCGTCGCCACCAACTTCATCAAGTGGCGCGAGGACGACGGCATCGGCCGCACCGTGCGCAACGGCCTCAACTTCACCGAGCGCGGCTTCGGCATCCGCGGCGCCGTCGGCAATCCCGACCGCGGCAACACCGCCGCCTCGCAGCTCAAGCCCGGCGACATCGACTGGGAGCACATCTTCGGCAAGCTCGGCGTGCGCTGGTTCCACACCGGCGGCATCTTCGCCGCCCTCTCCGAGACGACCGCCGCCCTCACCGTCGAGGCCGTCAAGGCCGCCAACAAGCACGGCACCATCGTCAGCTACGACCTCAACTACCGCCCCTCCCTCTGGAAGACCATCGGCGGCCTCAAGAAGGCCCAGGAGGTCAACCGCGAGATCGCGAAGTATGTCGATGTCATGATCGGCAACGAGGAGGACTTCACCGCCTCACTCGGGTTCGCCGTGAAGGGACAGGAGACGCTGGGCGAAATCGAGACCGACGCCTTCAAGCAGATGATCGAGACCGCCGTGAAGGAGTTCAAAAACTTCAAGGTCGCCGCGACCACGCTGCGCGTCGTGAAGAGCGCCACGGTCAACGACTGGTCCGCCATCCTCTGGCACGACGGCAAGTTCCACGAGAGCCGCAAATACCCGGACCTCGAGATCCTCGACCGCGTCGGCGGCGGCGACTCCTTCGCCTCGGGCCTGCAGTTCGGTTTCCTCCAGTTCAACGACGCCCAGAAGGCCGTCGAATACGGCGCCGCCCACGGCGCGCTGGCCTCGACGACCCCCGGCGACACCTCGATGGCCACCCGCAAAGAGGTCGAAAAGACCTTCGGCGGCGGTGGAGCACGGGTCGTTCGCTGAAGCGAACCAACCCTGCTCCACCCTGCGCCTGTCGAATGGGCGGCGCCCGCGTGGTGCGCTGAGTCGTCGCGCGACTTCCTTCAATGGAGGCGGGGTGCCCCCACCCCGCGTTTTCCCTCAGCCCGGGCCTCACCGCCCGGGCTTTTTGCTGCGCCGATTTCAGCTCGCCGGAAACCCGCAATGGGCGGACACTGCGAGCCGTGAGCAACAAAATCCCCGAAGCCCTTAAATCCGACCTGCCGCAGACCAAGTGGGGCAAGATTCTCGGCGCCACGCCGGTGGTGATGACCGTCATTGCCACGCTGCTCGCCGGTCTCTCCAACGGCGAGATGACCAAGGCGCAATACACGCGCGCCCTCGCCGCCCAGCAACAGTCCAAGGCCGGCGACCAATGGGGCTTCTTCCAGGCCAAGCGCCTGCGCAGCGCCATCCAGTCGGGCACGCTCGACGTCGTCCGCATCACCGACAGCGAACATGAGTTGAACGCTCCGGCCCTGCGCGCGTTCGCGGACACCCTGCCCGACCCGGCGCCCGTTCACGCCGCGCTCACGCTGCTGCTCGCCGAAAAATTGCCCGAGCAGGCCGCCGCCCCCGCCCTCGATCCACGGCTCCGCGCCGCCCTCGACGGGATCGAGCAAAACCGGCCCGCGCCCGAGCTGGCCGCCCTGCTCAACGCCGTGCCGTCCGCAACGGTTACCGACGCCCTGCGTGCCGCGCAACAGCACGCGCGTGATTTCGACACCCTGCTGCTGCCCGTCGTCCGCAGCGGCGACCGGCTCGGCGACGCGCTCGACGCCGCCCGGCCCGCCCCGAAGGCTTTGCGCCGCGATTTCGCCGAGCTGCGCCTGCGTTACTCCGCGATGCGCTACGACGCCGAGGCCGCGCTGAACCGGGCCGTTGCCAGTCTCTACGAGGTCCAGGTGCGTCAGAGCAACCTCACTGCCGAGCGCCACCAGCGCCGCAGCCAGCGCTTCTTCTACGGCATGCTGGCGGCGCAAGCGGCCGTGATCATCGCCACCTTCGCCCTCGCGGCCCGGCAGCGGAACGTCCTCTGGTCCCTCGCGGCGGCCGCGGGTCTCGGCGCCCTGACTTTCGCCGCTTACGTTTTCCTCTATATCTGACCCTGCGGCCGCTTCCTCCCCGGGCTTTTGCTTCTTGGCACTTCCGCGGGCTGCCGGCATCGTCCGGACTCGGTTCCGCCACCAACGGAGTCACGCGGCATGAAACTCCAGACCAAGCTTCTCACCGGCTTCGCCATCGTGAGCGGCATAACCTTGGTCGCCGCAGGCATCGGCTACTGGCAGACCCGGAAACTCTCGGCCGCGCTATACGAAGTCGGCGCGGTGCGGCTGCCCGGCAGCCGGGCCCTGTCCACGCTGTTCGAGGCCAAGACTGCGCTCGATGCGTCCAAGCGCGAATTGATGCGCGGCCAGACTCTCCTCCACATTGAAGCCGAACTCGCATCCGGCGCCCCTTCGACGAAGCGCCCCGAAGTTCGGACCACCGGGGAAAACAATCCGGACGGCCCGCTGACGTGGCGCGAGGTGCTTGCCGAGGAAATCCGCCGGCAAGAGCGCTCTTGGGAGCGCGCGGACAAGGCCTGGGCGCAATATGCCGTTCTCCCCAAAACCCCGGTTGAGGCGGAAAAATGGCAGGCGTTCGCCGCTTCATGGACCGCTTGGCGGACCAGTTATGAGAAGGTCATGGGCCTGCTCAGCGAAGCTGCCGCCACCAGCGAACGCGCCCCCCTTGCCGCCGCCCATGAGGAAAACCAACAGCGGCTTTTCAACCTGTCGCGGGATTCGCGCAGCTTGTTGGTCGCGTTGGTCGAACTGAACGAAAGCATCGCCGCCGAAACCAAGGACGCCTCCATCGCAAGCCGCCACGATGCCGAGGTCATGCAGCGCTTCATGCTCGTCTCCGCCTTCATCAGCGTGGCGTCGGCGTTCGGCGCCGGCCTGCTGCTCTGTCGGATGATCAGCCAGAGCCTGCGGCCGATGGCCGAGGCGTTCACGCGTATCGCCGCCGGCGACCGCGACATCCGCGTGCCGGTGCTCTCGCGCGATGAGATCGGCGCAATGGCCGGCGCCATGAACGGCATGGTCACATCCCTGAGCGCCACCGAAGCGGCCCGCAAACACGCCGCCGACCGGCTCTCGGAAACGGCCGACCGGCTTGAACTCGCCCTGCAAACCTCCCGGATGGGCGTGTGGCGGCGCAACCTCCGCACCGACGAGAGCGAATGGGACCGCCGCATGTTCGAACTTTTCGGCCTGCCCCCGGCCGCCGCCGGCCCCGACCGCCCGACCATCCTGGGCATGATCGCGCCCGAGGATCGCTCCGCCGCGGCGGCCTACTGGGCCCAGATTCCCAAAACGGACGTCGCCTACCATTTCCGCCTGCGCATCATCCGGGCCGACGGCCAGCGCCGCCACCTTGAGATCAACGCCCGCGTGCAGGACGTGCCCGGCGAGCCCGGCGTGTGGCTCATCGGCGTGGTGGCCGACATCACCGAGATCGTCGAGGCCGCCGCCGAGTCCGCTCGCCTGCGGGAACGCCTGGCCCAGGCGAAAAACATGGAAGCCCTCGGCGCGCGGGCTGCCTCCGTGGCCCACGACTTCAACAACCTGCTGACGAGCATCAAGGGCTTCATCGACCTCGCCGCGCTCAGCCTCGAGAGCAAGCACGAGTCCGCCGGCCTGCTCCGCCAAGCCCAGGCCGGTGCGCGCAGCGCCCGCGATCTGGTGCAACGCCTGCTCCGCCAGGCTCGCAACGCCGGGGATGTGCCGCATGTCGCCCTGGATCCGGTTTGTGTGGCGCAGGAGGCCCTCGCGCTGGCCGCGGCCGGACTGCCCGTCCACATCAGCCATCGCCTGAAAGTGACGGGCGCCCTCCCCTCCATCCGCGGCGATGCCGGTTCCCTGCAGCGGGTGCTGCTCAACCTGTGCACCAATGCCGCGCACGCCATCGGATCAAAGCCCGGACAGGTCCAGGTCACCCTTTCGCTCGAAACCCTTGCCGCCGATCTGGCGGGTCACCCGGGCTGCAAGGCCGGCCGCTATGTCAGCGTGGCGATCAGCGACGACGGCTGTGGCATGGATGCGGCCACGATGCACCGCATTTTCGAGGCCTACTACACGACCAAGCCCGCCGGGCAGGGCACCGGGCTCGGCCTCGCCATCGTCAGCGACATCATCGCCGAACATCAGGGTGGCCTCACTGTCGAGAGCCGCCCCGGAGCCGGCACCACCTTCCGCGTCTATCTGCCGGCCCACGGCGGCTCGCCCGCCTGAAGGAAACCGAACCTGCCTCGCAACAGCGCCCGCATTTTGCTCCGACCCACTGTCACCCCACCCCCTACCATCGGCCCAGTTACAACCGCGGCCGTATCCCCTACCTTCAACCCACGTCGCCGGTGATTTCGGAATTTTCCCCGGCGCCCAACCTCCCAAATTCCGATCATCCATCCCGGCCGGTGCGGACCCTCGTCATGAAAACTCCACGCTTCGTCTCCGTTCTCTGCTCCCTTACGCTGGCTGGCGGCCTCTTCGCCGCCGAGCCCGCCATCCCGCTGCTCAACACACTCGGTTCCCACTCGCACCAGATCACCACGCGGTCTCCCGAAGCCCAACGCTACTTCGACCAGGGCCTGCGTTTTCTCTTCGGCTTCAACCACGGCTCGGCCATCCGGTCGTTCCAGGAGGCGGCCCGCCTCGACCCCGAATGCGCCATGGCCCACTGGGGCATCGCGCTCGCCAGCGGCCCGCACATCAATTTCCCCGCCGTGCCGCCGCCGGCCGCCGAGCTCGCCTGGGCGGAACTGCAACTCGCCCGCCAGCACGCCGCCCAAGCCACGCCCGTCGAGCAGGCCCTCATCGAGGCGCTGAGCCACCGCTACGCCAACCCGCAGCCGGCGGACCGCACCCCGCTCGACCTCGCCTACGCCGACGCCATGCGCGCGGTGTGGAAAAAATTCCCCAAGGACGCCGACGTCGGCGCTTTCTTCGCCGAGGCTATGATGGACCTCCGCCCGTGGGACCAGTGGACGCCCGCCGGTGAACCGCAGCCCGGCACCGAGGAGATCCTCGCGACGCTCGACGCCGTGCTGAAGCTCAACCCCAACCACCCCTTCGCCAACCACCTCTACATCCACGCCGTCGAGGCCTCCCACCAACCCGAGCGCGCCCTCGCCGCCGCCGACCGCCTGCTGAAGCTTCAGCCCGGCCTCGCCCACAACGTCCACATGCCATCGCACATCTACATCCGCACGGGCGACTGGCACAAGGCGGTCGAGTCCAACCGCCTCGCCGTCGCGGCCGACACCGCCCATCGCAAGATCGTCGGCCCCGCCAAGGGCTTTCTGCCCGTCTATGTCGCCCACAACGACCACATGCTCGCCTTTGCCGCGATGATGACCGGCCAGGGCAATCTCGCGCTGAAACACACGCGCGATCTCGTCGCCAATCTGCCGGCGGAGTTCATGGCCGAGTTCGGTCTCGTCGCCGAGGCCTGGCTCGCCATGCCGCTGGAGGTGCTCGTGCGCTTCGGTCGCTGGGACGACGTGCTGGCCGAGCCGATGTTCGCGCCGGAGCAGCATTTCGTCTATGCCTTCCAGCACGCCGCCCGTGGCATCGCCCAGGCGGCCAAGGGCTACACCGCCGCCGCCCGCCGCTCGCAGGCGCTCTAACTCGAAGCCGCGAAGCTCGTGCCGCCCGACCAGGTCGCCGCCGGCAACAACACCTGCCAGGCCGTGCTCGCCATCGTCACGCCGATGCTCGAGGGCGAAATCCTCGCT
Organism: uncultured Oleiharenicola sp.; assembly: GCA_966252395.1. Taxonomy (GTDB): domain Bacteria; phylum Verrucomicrobiota; class Verrucomicrobiia; order Opitutales; family Opitutaceae; genus Lacunisphaera. Next base: position 21,721 of record CBINOW010000032.1, read on the forward strand.
CGCGAGGGCAAGCTCGACGACGCGATCGTCCAGTTCCATGCGGCCATCGCGCTCGAGGACCAGCTCCGCTACGACGAGCCGCCCAGCTGGATGATTCCCGTGCGACACGCGCTCGGCGCGTTCCTTATGTCGCACGCCCGCTACGCCGAGGCCGAGCAGGTCTATCGCGCCGACCTCGCCCGCCTGCCCAGCAACGGCTGGTCGCTCTTCGGGTTGTCCGAAGCGCTCATGCAACAGGGCAAGATGAAGGAGGTCGCCGGCCTGCGCCGCCAGTTCAAGGAGATCTGGCGCAAGGCCGACGTCACCATCACCTCGTCCTGCCTCTGCCAGCCGGCCCGCTGAGCTTTCCCCGGTCTTTATCCGTCTGTTCTCCGAAAATCCCGGGCCGCACCGCCCGGGATTTTCTTTTTCCCCGCTGCAATTCCCGCGGAGCCTTGGGCAAGCCATGCGAGGCTGCCCGCAGCAGGCGGGAGTAACGTCGCAGCACCCTCGGACCGCTCCGGAATCGTCCGGAGCGCCGTTGCCCCTGCCATGAAAACCAGCCGCCGTGATTTCCTGAAGACCGGGCTGGCCTTCGCCGCCGTTGCCGGCGGCCTCGACCGCCTCCTCGCCGCGGAACCCGCCGCCCGCCCTGTCCTTGTCGCCGTGCGCGAAGGCTCCCGCACCGCCATGCTCGACCGCGCCCTCACCGAACTCGGCGGCATCGGCGCCTTCGTGAAGCCCGGCCAGACCGTCGTCATCAAGCCCAACATCGGCTGGGACGTGCCGCCCGAGCGCGGGGCCAACACCCATCCCGAGGTGATCGCCCGCCTCGCCACGCTCTGCCGCGAAGCCGGCGCAAAATCCGTCAGCATCTTCGACCACACCTGCGACCAGTGGCAGCGCTGCTACGCCACCAGCGGCATGGAAAGCGCCGCCCGCGACAGCGGTGCCACGCTCGTCACCGGCGACGACGAGAGCATGTATCGCGAAGTCGCCATCCCGCGCGGGGTTCGCCTCCGCTTCGCCAAGGTCCACCGGCTCGTGCTCGACAGCGACGTTTACTTCAACGTCCCCGTCCTCAAGCACCACAGCGGCTCGCTCATGACCGGCGCGATGAAGAATCTCATGGGCGTGGTGTGGGACCGCCGTTTCTACCACAGCAATGACCTGCACCAGTGCATCGCCGACTTCGCCACGATCCTGCCACCGACGCTCAACATCATGGACGCCTGGCACCCCATGGTCCGCCACGGCCCGCGCGGCCGGACCGAAACCGATCTCGTCGAACTGCGCAGCTTGCTGGCCTCGGCCGACATCGTGGCGATTGACGCCGCCGCCGCCCGGATGCTCGGTCACGACCCCACCGCGATCCGGCACATCGCCCTGGCCGCCGGTCTCGGCGCCGGCACGATGGACCTCGACGCCGTGGACATCCGCCGCCTCAACCTCGCGGCCTGAGCCGCCATGCCACGCCGCCTGCTCAAGCCGCTGCGTCTCGCCGCCGGCCTGCTCGTGCTGCTGGCCTTCACGGCCGCCTTGGCGGACTTCCGCGGCGCCGGTCCGCTGCAACGCCCGGGGCAATGGCTCGCGCACCTGCAGTTCATGCCCGCGCTGGTCGCACTGGTCACCGGCGCCACGATCCTCGGGCTCGGCTGCCTCGCCGTGCTTCTGCTCACCCTCGCCTTCGGCCGCGTCTATTGCTCAACGCTCTGCCCGCTGGGCCTGCTGCAGGACGCCGTCGCCCGCATCGCGCACTGGCTGCGCCCGCGGCGCCGGCCGCTGCCCTTCCGGCCCGCGCACAACCGGCTGCGCTACGGCGTGCTCGCCGTCGCCGTCCTGACGGCCGTCGGCGGAGCGGAGGTCATCGCCTTCGTCTACGCGGATCCCTACAGCAACTTTGGGCGGATAGCGTCCGGCCTGCTGCGCCCGGTGCTCGCGGCGTTCAACAACCTGCTGGTAACCCCCGCCGGGGCCCTCGGCTTCCACGGGCTTTACCGCGTGGTCCCGCCGTGGCCCGGGCCGGGCATCCTCGTGGCGGCGCTGGTCATGCTCCTGCTGGTCGCCGGGCTGGCCGCGTGGCGCGGGCGCCTCTATTGCAGCACGCTCTGCCCGGTCGGCATCGGCCTCGGCCTGGTCTCCCGCCGCGCGGCGTTCCGCCTGACCATCGACCGCACGGCCTGCACGAAATGCGCCGCCTGCCTGCAGGCCTGCAAGGCCCAGTGCCTCGACCTGCGCCACGGCGAGATCGACGCCTCCCGCTGCGTCGCCTGCTTCAACTGCCTGAGTGCCTGCCCCGAACGCGGCCTGGCCTACCGGTTCACCTGGACGCGGCCGCGCGCCCCGGCGGCGCCGCCGGCCATTGCACCGGTCGCCGATCCGCAGCGCCGCGCCCTGCTCGCCGGCGCGCTGGCGCTCGCCCCGGTCGCCGTGTTACGCGCCGCCACGCCAGCCCCGGAGCCGCGCCCGCCGGTCACACCGCCCGGTGCGGGCGACACGGACCGTTTTCTCGACCGCTGCACTGCCTGCCAGCTTTGCGTCAGCGCCTGCCTCACCGGCGTGCTCCGGCCGGCCGCGGGCGAATTCGGTTTTGCGGGCTACATGAAGCCGCACCTCAATTTCGAAAAAGCCTTCTGCAACTACGACTGCCGCCGCTGCGGTGAGGCCTGCCCCACCGGTGCCATCGCGAAACTCACCCTTGCCGACAAGCAGCTGACGAGCATCGGCCTCGCTCACTTCGAGCAGTCGCGGTGCATCGTCGAGACCGACGGCACCGACTGCGCCGCGTGCTCCGAGCATTGCCCGACCAAGGCCGTGGACACGGTGCCGTTCCGCGAGAACCTCCGCCTGCCGCAGGTGAACGAGGCGCTGTGCATCGGCTGCGGCGCCTGCGAATACGCCTGCCCGGTGCGGCCCGAGCGCGCCATCACGGTCGCGGCGCGCGCCCGGCACACCCGCGCGGAAAAGGCCGCGCCCGAAAAACCCGCTGAGCGGCCGGCGGCGCGCGATTTTCCGTTCTGAGCATCCGCTCAGTCCGCATACCAGTCTCGTCGCGTAAGCGGCAGGCCGGCGTCGCCGTCGGGACCGGCCTTGGCGAGCAGAGTCTGATAAACGGCTAGGTCACCGTGGGCGAAACCGTGCGCCGCCACCGCCATGTAGAGGCGCCATACCCGGTGGGTTTCCTCGCTCACGAGTTCGCGTGCCTTGTCATGGGCGGCCTCGAGCCGGCGCACCCAATGCCGCAGCGTCAGCATGTAGTGCTCGCGCAGGTTCTCGACATCGCGCACCTCGAATCCCGCCGTTTCCGCCGCCCGCAGCACGAGCGGGATCGGCGGGATGTCCGAATCGGGAAACACATGCGCGTCCAAGAACGACGGCCCGCGGAACCGGTCCGCCTGCCGGCCCTCGCCAATCGCGTGGTTCAGGAACACCCCGCCCGGCTTCAGCAGGGCGTGCACCGTCTTGAAGTATTCAGCCAGATGATCGCGGCCCACGTGCTCGGCCATGCCCACGCTCACGATCGCATCGAAGCCGTCGCCCGGTTTCCGCACCTCGCGGTAATCGCGCAGCTCGATCCGCACGCGGTGGTCGAGCTGCGCCTCGCGGGCGCGCGCGGCGGCGGCCTTCGCCTGCGGCAGGCTGAGCGTGATGCCCGTGACCTCGACCCCGCAGGTGCGCGCGGCATGGCAGGCCAGCCCGCCCCAACCGCAACCGATGTCGAGCAACCGTTGCCCCGGCCGCAGCCGCAGCTTGCGGCACAGCAGCTGGAACTTTGCCTGCTGCGCCTCGGCAAGCGGGGTTTCCGTCGTGTCGAAATACGCGCAGGAATAGACCATCTCCGGATCCAGCCATAATCCGTAGAAATCGTTCGAGACGTCGTAGTGAAACGTCACCGCCGCTCGGTCGCGACCCGGCGAATGCAGCGCTCCATGCCCGCGGACGGCGTCGCGTTTTTCTCCGGTCACCGGCAGCGGAACGGCGGGCAGCTGGTGCAGCCGGTAATAGTTTGTCAGCGCCTCCAGCCAGCCGGAGGGCCGGTGCTCGAGCGCCAGGGCCAGTTCCACGGCCTGTTCGATGTCGCCCTCCACCTCGAAATCGCCGCGCACAAAAGCCTCGCCCAACCCCTTCGCGTGACCGGGTGCGAGCATGCGGCGGAGTGAGCCGGGATGATTCAGCACGACCGTCGCCGCCCGCGGCCGGTCATCCGGCCAGAGAGTGCCGTCCCACAGGCGGATCGAGACGTTTTCCAGCGGCCTGTGCGCCAACAACCGGTCCAGCAAACCGACCGTGGCTTCCGCCACCGATGTCACCGTGAGGCTCATGACGTTTTTCCTCTTGGACTCAGCGCGAATATACTTCCGTTCCGGATATTTAGCAAAGGCGTCGTTCGCGACGCGATCCGCACGAGGAATTTGCCTGCGGGCTACGCATCGCACGCCCGGTCACAAGCGGTTTTTTCTGAATCCGCAACCCGGCCAAGGGTAAAGGACCGGTTCCAAACTGTGATTCACAGCTTTTCTCAACCGCCCCACGCAGTCATTCCCGAACGATCACCCGCCCAACGCCGCCTGCTTTTTAACGCCGCCCTGCGCGATCTCGAAAAATATCGGCTTGCGAGCACGGACTGACTTTAGTCCGCCCATGCTCATCGGCTTTCTCGTCTTCGTTCTCGAACACTCGCCGTTTCTGCGCCGGATGATGTGGCGGTGGTGGTATGGCCGGCTGGCTAAGCGCTACAAGGGTTCCGACTGGACGTTCATGAACTACGGCCATGTGCCGCCGGCGGGCGAGCCGCCGCTCTCGCTCCAGACGCAGGATGAGCCCGACCGCTTCTGCGCGCAGCTCTACCACCGCGTCGCGTCCGGCGCACCGCTCTCGGGCAAGGAAGTGCTCGAGGTCGGCTCCGGCCGCGGCGGCGGGGCGAGTTTCGTCGCGCGTTACCATGCGCCGGCGAAGATCACGGGCGCGGATTTCTCGCCGCAGGCCGTGGCGCTCTGCCAGAAACGCCACGCCGGCGTGGCCAACCTCGACTTCGTGGTCGGTGACGCGGAAAACCTGCCCTTCCCCGACGCCCGCTTCGACGCCGTGCTCAACGTCGAGAGCAGCCACTGCTACGGGCACGTGGACAAATTCTACGCCGAGGTCGCGCGCGTGCTGCGTCCGGGCGGCGTGTTTCTCTACACCGATTTTCGCGCCGCCGAGGATGTGCCCGCCTGGCACGCCGCGCTCGCCGCTCCCGGCTGGGAACGCGTGGCCTTTGAGGACATCACCGCCGCGGTGGCGGATGCGATGGAGGCTGACGATGCCCGCAAGCGCGCGCTCATCGCCGAGTTCATCCCGCCCCGCTTCCAGCACCTCTTCGGCGAATTCGCCGGGCTCGTCGGCGGCCAGATGCACACCGGGTTCCGGGCGCGGAAAATTCAGTATCACCGCTTCGTTTTCCGGAAGAAGTGACCCGGACTTTTTCGCGGCAGGCGTTCTGTCCCACGTTAGCCTGAGCAGAAACTGGCTTTAGCGGGCTTCGTGTATTTGCTAGGAGACTGATTCCCCATCTCATGCGCACCCCCGCCTTCGCCACCCTCGCGGCGCTGCTGCTCGTCAGCAGCCTGTCCGCCCAGTCCAATCCGCCTGCCGCCGCTCCCGCCGTTGCCGCAGAGTCGCGCTTCGAGGTGCCCGCCACTGATGACGGCCTGCCGGGCATCGGCCCCATCCGTCGCTACGACTGGTTCAAGAAGCTCTGGCGCGAGCGCCGCACCCGCTGGGCCGGTCGCGTCGAGCAGGAACAGCGCAGCATCGTCTTCCTTGGCGACTCCATCACGCAGGGCTGGCATGACAACTTCGACAACGCCTTCCCCGAGCTGCGCGCGGTGAACCGCGGCATCAGCGGCGACACCACCCGCGGCGTGCTCATCCGCCTGCAGGAGGACGTGATCGCCCTTAACCCCGCCTGCGTCGTGCTGCTCATCGGCACGAACGACCTCGACGAAAAGGGCGGCAACCCGTGGGTCGTCGCCAGCAACATCCGCCAGATCGTGGACCGCCTGCGCGAGCACAACGCCACGATGCCCGTCGTCATCTGCCAGGTGATGCCCAGCTCGCACCAGAAGAACCGCCCCGCGCACCTCATCCGCCGCATTAACCAGCTGATCAACGAACTCACCGCCGACCAGCCGCAGGTCATGGTCTTGGACACGTGGAAGCTCTTCGCCGGCCCCGACAACGACGCGCCGGTCGAGCTGTTCCCCGACCTGCTTCATCCCAACAACGACGGCTACGCCAAGTGGGCCGCCGCCCTCCGCCCGATCTTTGCGACGCTCGGCTACCTCGACCGCGACAACGACAATTTCACCATCGAGAACGATTTCGTCAGCCTCTTCAACGGCCACGACCTCACCGGCTGGGGCTACCGCCCGAGCACACCCGAGGACCTCAAGTCCGCCCTCGGTTGGCAGCGCGGCTCGGCCGACGCCGCCGACTGGCCAGCCGTTAAGGAAGCCGCGAGCTTCGACGGCCTCAAGGCCAGCCCCGACGGCCGCTACGTCGCCAAGGCCGGCCGCCTGATCGTCACCATTCCGCCGGGCGGCCGGCGCGTCCAACAGCTCTGGACCGCCGCGGATCTGCCGAAAAATTTCGTGCTGCGCCTCCAGTTCCGCGCCTCGCCCAATGCCGACAGCGGCATCTACCTCCGCAAACCGCAGCTCCAGTGCCGGGACTACATGCTCGCTGGCCCCTATACGAAATTGCAGAACTACCGCCCGCTCGACTGGAACGACATCGAGGTCACGGTGAAGGACGGCGTCGCCCGCGCCACCTGCAACGGTGAGGTGCTCGAGGAGGCGATGAAACTGCCCGACTCCGGCCCGCTCGGCCTGGAAGGCGACAAGGGCCAGATGGAATACCGCCGCATCCGCGTGATGCCGTTGCCGTGATTTTCCCCACGCTACCTTCAACCCCATGAACTCTCGCTTTTCTTTTCTCCTGCTCCTACTCGGCCTCACCACAGCCCCGCTTATGACCGCCGCCCCCGCCCACAAGATCATGCTCCTCACCGGGCAGTCGTCGAAATACCACGACTGGACCAAGAGCAGCCCGCTCGTGAAGCAGCAGCTTGAGGCCACCGGGCTCTTCTCGGTGGATGTCGTCACGACGCCGGCCCGTGGTCAGGACATGACGGGCTTTGCGCCGGACTTTTCGCCTTACGCGGCGGTCGTCGTGATCTACGAAGGCGACGACTGGCCCGCGGCCACGCGCGAGGCCTTCGCCGCCTACATGAAGAACGGCGGCGGCCTCGTGGTCATTCACGACACCGACAACGCCTTCCCGAACTGGCCCGAGTGGAACGAAATGATCGGCGTCGGCGGCTGGGGTCTGAAACCCGACGGCAACGTCGGCGCCCGCGACGAAAGCTGGGGCCCCAAGCTCCGCTGGCGCGACGGCCAGCAAGTCCACGACCACTCGCCCGGCCGGGCCGGCCATCCGCCGCGCCACGATTTCACGGTCGTGACGCGCGCCCCAGATCATCCGATCATGAAGGGACTCCCCGCCGCGTGGCTGCACGCCGACGACGAGATTTACAGCCAGCTGCGCGGCCCGGCGAAGAACGTCGAGATCCTCGCCACCGCGAAGGCCGACCAAACGAAGTTTCCGAAGTCCTCCGGCGAACATGAGCCCATGCTCATGACGATCCGCTACGGCCAGGGCCGCGTATTTCACACCACGCTCGGCCACGTCGGCCCGAACGACCAGCCGCCCTTCAAGCCGCTGGTCTGCGTCGGCCACATTACGACGCTGCAACGCGGCACCGAGTGGGCCGCGACCGGCCGCGTGACGCAGGCGGTTCCCGCCGATTTTCCGACCGAGACCCAGACCTCCGTGCGCGCGGAATAGCGTGACCTTACTGCTTTTGTGGGAGCGAGCTTGCTCGCGACTGATTCGTGTCGCGTGCAAGCACGCTCCCACAGCCAAACCGAGACAAGCTCACGCCGGCTCCGCCTTCCCCGCGCCCAACTTCCCGACCACCCAGTCCGCCACGCTGTTCAGCCGCAGCGCGAACAACAGCCACATCACGCCGAGAGCGATCCAGCAGCTCCAGCCCAGCACATAGTAGGTGCGGCGGATGGTGAATTTTTTCCAACCGTAGTCGTCCATCAGGCGGTTCATGTCGCCGCCCGCATCCTCCTCGCCGTTGATCAGCGAGCCGAAGGGAATCTCCTCGATGCCGCGATAGACATCGCGCCAGTCGAACCAGATATGCAGGAACGCCGTCGCACCGATCAGGAAGAAAACATAGCGGCACATCCCCCACTTGAATTTCTCCGGCAGCTGCACCCAAAAAGACATCATGAGCAGCGTGCTGAGGTAGAACTCCCCGCCGACGCCACCGAAGACCATCCAGAACTCCTTTTGTTTTTCGGACAGCTTCCACGTCATGTAGAATTGCAGGCCGGCCAGCGCCACCGCCGCGATCATCGGCCACACCTTGCGCTCCTTCAGCCCGGCGGTGAAAAGGAGGCCGAACAGCAGCAGCAAACCGCCATAGACGAAGTTCGAGTGCACCTGCTCCACCGGCGTCCATCCAAAAGGCAGCGGTGTCGCCCGCCAGCCACACATCCACGCCGCCGTCGAGTGGCCGAACTCGTGCATCCACACGTGGAAGCCCGTTAGCATCATCTTCAGCGGAGTGAACTGCACGAACGCCACCAGCACCAGCAGCAGCGGCGGCACGAAGGTGTTCACCTTCCAGTCATCGAAGCGAAACAGGAAAAACTCATCGTCGGCCGGATCACGAGGTTTCACGACCGGCGGCGTGAGCAGGGTCTTGGGATGGCTGGTGTTTTCTGGAGCCGGGGCGCCCTCGCCCCGGTCGACCACCATGTCCCGGGCGTTCGGTGGCGGGGGCGCCCCGGCTCCCGGTTTTGACGCCGCCGCGGCATTCTCCCGCGCCTGCGCCACGAGCTTCTCATAGGCCGCACGCACCTGCTGCTTCTGCGCCGCCAAGTCCGGCGGGGGCGCCTCATCAGCCGCACCCGTGCGCCCCTTGATGAGAGAGAAATTCTTCCGCATGAAGGCGCGCTCGATGTCGTCCAGCGACGCCCCGGCTGCCACGCCCAGCATGGCCCGGCATTGCTCCAGTTCATCGGCCTCCATGGGCGGCGACGCTGGCGGAAGCCCGCGCAACTGTCTGCATCAAACTGGAGGCGGGACGCCCTCGTCCCGCACAGCGCATCGCGGAGGGCCGAACTCCCGCGAGGCCGTGCCCGCGCCTTCGGCTTCGCAGGAGCTCAGCCCTCCACAGGCGATGAACTTACCCATCCACCTGCGTTCCAGTGTTAGCACGGCAGGGCGGTTTGCGCTTTGCCATCGCCTGCCTAGCGGTAAACCCTCCCAAACACCCCATGAAATCCAGCTTCCGTCCCTGGCTCGTCTCCGTCTTTGCCGTTTTGTCCGCCACCGCGCTTTTCGCCCAGCCCTCCGGCGGTCCCTACGGCCCGCTGCCGCAGACCTACGAGGTGCCCAAGGATGCGAACCGCGTCTGGTTCGTCGCCCCCGACGGCAAGGCCGAGGCCGCCGGCACGCTCGAGGCGCCTACGACCATCGAGGCCGCCCTCGCCAAGGTGGTGACCGGTGACGCCGTCATCCTGCGCGGCGGCACCTACCGCACCGGCGGCTTGTTCCTCAACCAAGGCATCACGATTCAGCCCTACAAGGACGAGCAACCCGTGCTCAAGGGCACCCTCGTCGCCGACAAATGGGAATCCCTCCGCGAGGGCGTGTGGCGCACCAAGTGGACCACGCTGTTCCCGCAGAAGCCCGCCGACTGGTGGCGCCGCAACCGCGAGGGCATGCGCACCCCGCTCCACAAATTTAACAACGACATGGTCTTCGTGGACGGCAAGCCGCTCGCCTCGAAGTTCTGGGAGGGCGATCTCGACGCCGACTCCTACGCCATCGATTACGAGGGCGGCTACGTCTTCATCAAATTCGACCCCACGGGCCGCACCATCGAGATCACCGCCTTCGACGGCGCGCTCACCCGCACCACGCGCGAGGTCCACGGCAAGAAATCCGACCGCAAGGGCTACACGATGCGCGGCCTGACGTTCACCCAATACGCCTACCGCGCGCTCGAGGTCGAGGGCACCGAGCCCCAGAAGCTCGAGGACCCCGCCAACTTCGGCAAGGAAGTCGTCGGCACCACCATCGAGCACACCACCATCAGCCACTGCTCGCGCGTCGCGGGCTATTTCCGCGGCGACCGCACCACCTTCCGCCACTGTCTCATCAGCGACACCAGCACCGAGGGCATCTACATCATCGATTCCTCCGACTGCCTGCTCGAGAAAAACATCTTCACGCGCAACAACGTCGAGCAGATCACCGGCTACTACCCCTCAGCCGTGAAGATCTTCAACCAGTCCTACCGCGTCGTCTGCCGCGACAACCTCATCATCGACAACCCGCACTCCAACGGCCTGTGGTATGACGTCGGCAACGTGGACGGCGTGTTCGTCAACAACTGGGTCGAGAACTGCCTCGACGGCTTCTTCTGGGAAATCTCCAAGAACGTCATCGTCGCCGGCAACGTCTTTAAGAACTGCCAGAACGGCATCCGCATCCTGAACAGCTCCGGCGCCCGGGTTTACCAGAACACCTTCTACAACGCGCCGGCCTCCTTCCAGCGCGACACGCGCAGCGCCCAAGGCGATCACTTCGGCTGGCATCCGTCCACCGGCCCCGATGTGCACGAGCGCCACCACCATGTCTTCACCGGCAACCTGCTGCTCGCGGATGCCAAGTTCACCGCGCCGCTCCTCCGCGCCGACCAGGCGCCCGCGCTCAAGGACAAGCTCACCACCCCGGCCTTCGACGCCGCGGATTTCAACGTCTACGCCCGCCCAGCCGCGCCGGCGCCCGCCGGCGGCGCCACGGGCGCCGAGGACCTGAACACCGCCCGCGTCCAAAACCTGAGCGCCGCCCGCCTTGCCGGGCGCCCCGGCGCCGGTGACACCAACCAGTTCATGCTGGCCACGCCCGCCGAGCTCACCGCCAAGCTCCCGCAGTTCGAGAAAAACAGCGTGCTGCTTCCCCTCGCGCCCAACGCCGTCGTGCAAAGCCCTGAGCTGCGCAACTACGCCCCGGCCCGCCCGCTCCCCGTGAAGGCGCCGCTTCCCGCCGAGATCGCCAAGCTCCTCGGCTGGCCTGCGCAGGCTGGCTACGTCCCCGGCGCGTATCAGGGGAATTAAGAAGGCTGAAGGAGGAAGGAAGAGACTTCCTGAGTCGCATTTGGAGGCAGAATCCAAGACGGAACCATTTCCTCCCTCTTCCCTCTTACTTCATCCTTCCCCATCGCATTCCCCCTTGCCAGCGGCCGGGCCCTCCGCCGAGGATGCGGGAGATGACCGAGTTGTCCCGCCCCAGCCGTTTGATCGGCCGCCAGCGCTTGCCGCGCGCTGGCACGCGGGCGTTCAGCATCGTGGAGCTGATGGTGGCGGTGCTGATCATCAGCATGCTGTTTGCCGCCGCCGTGCCGGCCTATCAGCGCATCCAGCGCAAGGCGCGCGCCGCCAGTGTGGCGAATGATTTCCGGGTCTTCGGCACCGCCTTCCAAGCCTTCGCGCACGAAAAAGGCAGCTGGCCCGCCGAGGCCGCCGCCGGCGTGATCCCGCCGGGCGTCAACCAGCAGGAACTGCAGGCGCAGTTCTGGAGCCGGCCCACCCCCATCGGCGGCAAGTTCGACTGGGAAAACAACCAGGCGCATCCCGGCGGCACCAGCCCGGGCGGCAAATGGCGGGCCGCCCTCGCCATCACCGGCACCAGCGACGCCCCGCTGGTCATCGACGCCGATCTCATGGAGGACATCGATGCCTCCCTCGACGACGGCAACCTCGACACCGGCAACTTCCGCCGGGGATTCGGCGACTGCCCGCTTTTCATTCTCGAACCCTGATGGCCGCGACCACCTACAGTGTCACCCTGCACCACCTCGCGCCCGGCGTGAAGGCGGCTGGCCTGCAGTATCCGGACGAACAGCTTCAGGGCATCAGCCCCGAGCAACTCGGCCAGTTGCTGCACGCGCTGGAAGAGCTGGCGGGACGTCTGAGCATCTATGAGCCGTCCACTCCCGAGCTCCGGGTAAAGACGGAACGCGAGGTATTCATCGTGCGCACCCGCTACCGGCAGTTGTGCTTCGTCGGCCACGAGACCGCCCTGCGCGGCGAGGAGCACAGCGTCGCCTACATCATGGCGGCCATCACCGGCCAGGTGCTGCCGGTGGAAAGACCGGCCGTCAACCCACGCCTGTTTGATCGGCCACCCACCGCGATCCCGTTGCGTCCGTCCGGCCGGCGCGATGCCGGCGGGAGCATCGGCATGCCCGAATGGCTCAAGATCGGCCTGCTGGCCGTGGTCAGCTTTGCCTGCGTGGGCGCCGGCCTGTGGATGCTGTTCAAGCCCGCGCGTTCCTTCGCCCCCACTTACGAGCTCATGCCCGCCACCGAGGCGGTGGCCCTGCTCGGCCGGGTGGCCGGCCAGTATCAGACCGGCACCCAACCCGGTGATCGCCGTCTCATCATCGACAACGCCGGCACGATGCGCATCGCCAAATTCGGTCCCGACCAGTCCATTGCCGAAGAGATCATCCGCACGGCCCGTGGTGCCACGCAGGGCACCCAGCCGGCCCTCGTCACCAGCGATCCCTACGTCATGCTCGTCAACGACGCCGACTCGGTCACGCTCTACGGACAGGTCTATAAGCGAGTGGTCCGATAAAAGCGGCGCGTGGACACCGCAAAACCCAAGCGCCAAAGGGCCAAAACCCAAAAAATCCAACGGAAAGCCGTCCAAAGCCAGCAGCTGGCAAAGCGGAAATCGGATTTGGCATTTGTTTGTGGTTTGGCGTTTGGCCTTTGGCGTTTTATCCCGCTCCCATGTCCCTTGGTCCGCCAAAACTTATTTTGCTGATGGGCGTCGCCGGCTCCGGCAAGAGCACGATCGGCCGCCTGCTCGCCGACAACCTCGGCTGGACCTACCATGAGGCGGACGATTTCCACAGCCCCGCCAACCGGGAAAAGATGAGCCGCGGCCTTCCGCTCGACGACACCGACCGCGCCCCCTGGCTCGCCGCCATCCGGGCCGCGATGGAGGCCAGCCTGACCGCCCGCCGGCCGGCGGTGTTCACCTGCTCGGCACTGAAAGAAAAATACCGGCACACGCTCACCAAAGGCCTGACCGGAATCGCCCTGATCCATCTCCATGGCGATCCCGCCCTGCTGCTGTCCCGCCTGCAGGGCCGGGCCGGGCACTTCATGAAACCGGACATGCTTGAGAGCCAACTCGCCGCGCTTGAGCCCCCCGCAGGCGCCCTCACGCTCGACATCGCCCGCCCGCCCGCCGACTTGGTGACCGAAATCCGAAGCCGCCTCAGCCTGTAACCGCCATCAAGGTGGAGCCGGCGCTCCGCGCGGGCTGGGTCGAAAACCTGCACCCCGGAGCCGAGTTCTTCGGCACGGCCCGCCAGCACCCGCGCGCAAGTGCGCTTGCGCCCTCCCCGCGTGACTGCACTTTTAACGGCGTCCGATGCTCATCAGCCGCCAGCGCTCTTCCGCCACCCAAGCCTTCACCATCATCGAAGTGATGATGGCTTCGGTCATTCTGGTCGTGGGCTTCATGGGCATGATTCAGGCGATCACCATGGGCTCCGAGATGATGGCCACCGCCCGGCGACAGACCCTGTCGGCCAGGATTCTGGAGCACGAGATCGGCAAGCTGCGGCTCGCGAGTTGGACCGCTGTTAGTGCACTCACAGACACCTCTGAAATCGAATATACCACACTAACTCCGGAGGACACCACATTCGACACAGCAATCGCGGCATCTGGTGTCACATTCAACCTCTCTCGTGACGTGACAGTCGTGACCAACAGTCTCGTGGAAGTAACCTTCGCTATCACCTGGACCAAGAGCGGCAGCAACGCCGCGGCGACCACGCCTTCGGGCAGTTGGCTGGACAAACTTTCCTTCTACCGGCCCTCCTCCGCCAGCCGCACCTACACGCGCAAGGCGACGGCTTTCTTCGGAAAATACGGCCTGAACAACAGCATCCAGCGCTCGTGATTTCCAAACCTCTTTCGCCACGGATGAACACGGATAAACACGGATCTGGCATTTCGACCTGGCTCCGTTTCCAAGTCGGCCCCATCCGTGCCCATCGGCGCAATCCGTGGTCAAACCCGTCTCGTTCGGGTTCTGCTCCTGCCGTGCGTTACGTGGTTAACACCGTCTTGTGAAATTCCGCCGTGCAAAGTCCGCCCGTGGGCCCGCCCTGAGCTTGTCGAAGGGCTTCACCCTTGTCGAACTGCTCATCGGCGCAACGCTCTCCGCCGCCGTGATGGCGGCGGTGCTCTCCAGCTACATCTACCTCGGCCGCAGCCTCAATCGCCTCACCAACCAGCAGACTCTCGAGACAGAGGCCCGGCGCACGCTCGGCTACTTCACACAGGATGTAGAGACGTCCACGGGAGTCGACAGCACCGGCAACGCCCCAAAGGTTCTTCCCGACGCAACCAAGGTGACGCTCAATCTTCCCTCCACCAGTGCGGTTGCGACAAACTACGTTACTTACACCTACGACAGCACTGCCGGCACCCTCAGCCGCACACAAGCAGGAGGAACCCAGCAGATCCTGCTGCGCAACATTATCAGCTTGGACATTGGCTACTATGACGCCT
>CBINOW010000033.1:0-35669 GCA_966252395.1 uncultured Oleiharenicola sp.
CGCCGTGCCGCCGGCGCCACCACCCGGGGCGCGGGGGGTGCCATCGGGTGTGTTCTGTGTGGGGTGGGGGGGGCCCGGGCGGTGGGTGGGACGACGAGACCGGCCGGTGTTTTAACAGGCTTTGCCGCGCGCTGCTCCGCACATCTTGGCCAGCTGCAGCGGACGGCCGCGTTTCGCCCCGCCGACACGGCGCTTCGTCCCAATATCCTCCGCCGTCGGAGGCGGCGCGGGGAGACGGTCACTTGGCTCCGGCGAGCTGGCGTGCGAGCTCGGCGGGTTCGGTGGTCGGCAGACGGCAGACAAAATTTTCGCACACGTAGGCGGTCGGTTCCGACTCGGTCGGAAGCGAACGGATGAACTCGATGTGTTCGTCCAGCCACGGACGGTTCGCCGCGGTCACCTGCAGCAGCACGCGGCGGGGCAGGTGCCGTTTTGCCGTTTCGGCGAGCAGGAGGGCGGTGCGCGGATCGCCGGGTTCTCCCTGGATGATGATCTGTTGCGCCGGGGCCTCGAGCCAGCCGAGGGCGGCGAGCATGGCCGGGGCGGAGAAGGGCGCGCGTTCGAGCTGCGGGGCGAAGGCCCGGGCCGCGTGCTCCGCCGACTGCCGCCAGGCGTCATCGTGCAGGATGGCCGCGAGACGGGAGAGGTTGCGGATCGAGACGGCGTTCGCCGACGGCTCGGCGCCGTCGTCACCGGCCTTCAGTCGCAGGGGCACGCCGGGATCGCCGGCGGCGCTGTGAAAGTAGCCGCCGGCCTCGTCACGAAAGAGCGCGTCCTGCCGGTGCTGCAGCTCCAGCGCCCAGGCCAGCCAGCGCGCATCGGCGTCGGCCTCATGCAGGTCGAGCAGCCCTTGGATCAGGAAGGCGTAGTCCTCGGGAAAGGCGCGCTCGTCCCGGACCCCGGCGCGGTAGCTGTGCGCCAAACCGCCGGTGGCGGGGTCGCGGAGCTGCGCCTGCAGGAAGGCGGCGGCCCGGGCGGCGGTCCTGGCGTGGACCGGTTCACGCAGCGTCTGCGCGGCGCGGGCGAAGGCCGAGATCATGAGCCCGTTCCAGGAGACCACGATCTTGTCATCGACCGCCGGGCGCGGGCGCAGATTGCGAACCTCACGCAGACGAGCGACCGACTCGGCGTGGCGAACGCGCACCTGTTCTTCGCTGAGATTAAAACGCGCGGCGCATTCCGCCCGCGTGCGGGCACGGTAGAGCACGTTTTTGCCGGAGAGGGATTCCTCGCCTGCCGGGGAAGTGTTGCCGGTCGCCTCGAGACCGAAGGCGTAGGCGGCCAGCGCGGCCTCCCCGTGGCCGAGGGCCGTTTCGAACTCGGCCGCCGTCCAGACATAGAAGGCGCCCTCTGCGTGGCCGGACGCGCTGTCGGGCGCGGCGCTGTCGGCGTCCTCGGCCGTGAGAAACGCGCCGTCGGGAGAGGTCAGCCGGGTTTGCACGTAGCTGAGCGTGTCCTGCGCGGCGTCGCGCAGCGTGGCCTCGTCCGAGAGCTGCCAGGCGGTGAGCAGGACACCGGTGAGCTGGGCCTGGTCGGCCAGCATCTTCTCGAAGTGGGGCACGCGCCACGCGGCGTCCACGGCATAACGATGAAAGCCGCCGCCCAGTTGGTCGTGGATGCCGCCGGCGACCAGGGCGCGCAGGGTGCGCAACGCCGGACGCAAGGCGCGTTCCCGCGTCGCGGGGTCCTTGGCCGCCGCGGCCTCGTCGAGCAGGAACTCGAGCACGGGTGCGTTGGGAAACTTGGGCGCGTCCTCGAAGCCGCCGTGTCGGGAGTCAAACGCCGTCTCGGCCGCCGCGAGCCCGCGGGCGCGGAGCGGCGCGATGGCGGGCAAGGCGCCGGCCGGCAGCGTGCGCGTTTCCTCGACGAGCGCGGCGAAGATTCCCTCGGCCTGCGCGAGCACCGCGGCGCGGTCGTCCTGCCAGGCCTGCGCGAGCCGCGGGGCAAGGAGCAGGAGACCGGGCCGGCCAGGTTTGCTGTCCGGTGGAAAATATGTGCCCCCGAAGACGGGCTTCAGGTCGGGCGTCAGCCACAGCGTCATCGGCCAGCCGCCGCCGCCCGTGGCGGCCTGCAGGTAGGTCATGTAGAGACGGTCGATGTCGGGCCGTTCCTCGCGGTCCACCTTGATGCAGACGAAGGCGGCGTTGAGCACGGCGGCGACGTCGGGATTGGCGAACGACTCGCGCTCCATCACGTGGCACCAGTGGCAGGTCGAGTAACCCACCGAGAGGAAGATCAGCTTGTTTTCCGTCCGCGCCCGCGCGAAGGCCTCGGGGCCCCAGGGATACCAGTCCACGGGATTGGTGGCGTGCTGCCGCAGGTAGGGAGATTTTTCCTGCGCGAGCCGGTTGCGCGGCGCGGCGGCGTTGTCCGCGGCGTGCCCCGGGCCGGCAAGCAGCGCGAGGCAGAGCAGGAGCGTGAGGCGGGGCTTCATCGGCGGGGTCGTCCGACACTTCGGCGCGGGCGAGCGAGGAAGCAAGGACGTGCCGCGCAAACGCAAGATACGCCCAACACTGGGCAACGCGGGAACAGGCGCGTGCGCCGGGTTTGGGGCGAACTGCCGTCGGCGCGGGGCAGATTGGCGGCACTGCGCGGCCTTGACCAAAAACTGCGGAGAAAGCGCGGGTTGAAATTTGCGAACATGCGGCGACCCCCATGCCCCTGACCGGAAAGAACTCCCGCGCCTGCGCCCGCGCGTCATCCTCGCGATGACGCCGCGCACCGTCTGGCTGCTGCTCACCGCCGCTTTGGTCGCGGGCGTGGCGGCCGTGCTGTCGGTCCAAATGTTCCGGCGCGCGGAATCCACGCCGGCGCTGCGCGGCGAGAAGATCGCGCTCGCGCAGGGTTGCTTCGCCTGCCACGGCCCGGAGGGGAAGGGCGGTGTCGCCGATCCGGGCGCGCGCAGCGGCGCGGTTCCCGGCTGGGACGGAATGACCGTCGCGACCTACGCCCTGAACGAGGCCGAGGTGGTCGAATGGATTCTCGACGGCCGGCCCGCGCGGTTGAAGGACGCGGATCTGCACGCCGGGCGCAAACCGCTGCTGCCGATGCCGGCCTACCGCGGCAAAATCTCGGCGGCCGCGCTCGATGACCTGATGGCGTATTTTCGGGCGGTCTCGGCTTTCGACACGAACATCACCGCGCTGGCCTACGAGGGCCGGCACGAGGCGGAAAAACTCGGCTGCTTCGGCTGTCACGGCCCCGGGGGCGTGGGCGGGGCGCCGAACCCCGGCAGTTTCAAGGGGCACATCCCCGCGTGGGACGGGCAGGAATACGCCGAGATTGTCCGCGACGACGGCGAGCTGCGCGAATGGATTCTCGATGGCTACCCGAAACGGCTCTGGGAGAATCCCGCGGCGCGGCACTTTCTCGAAGGCCAGCTGATCCAGATGCCCGGTTACCGGCGCGTGATGTCCGACGACCAGCTCGCCAAGATCATGGGCTACATCCAGTGGAGCCGCGCCGCGCGAAAACCGTCTGAGCGCCACGACCCGACCGGGCCGACCTTCCCCGCCGAGACGGGCCGGCCGGCGGCGCCGGTCTATCGCTCGCCGCAGTTCATCGTGTCATCGCCCGACGGGCAGACCGCCGCGGTCGTCAACTACACGGCCAACCTCGTTTCGCTGCTCGATGTGCGCGCGCGCAAGGTCGTCGCGGAGATTCCCGTGGGCGAACGCCCCTCGCAGGCGCGGTTCTCGCCCGATGGCCGCCAGCTGTTCGTCAGCTGCACGTGGGCCGGCCGGATCGATGTGGTGGATCTTGCCCAGGGCAAGGTGGTCCGCTCGCTGCTGGCCGGGCATGAACCTTCCGGGCTCGCGCTGGCGGCGGACGGCACGCGGCTGTTCGTGACGAACGTCATTCCCGGATCGGTGTCGGTGCTCGACGTCGCCTCCGGCCGCGCGCTGGCGGAGACGCCGGTCGGATCGCAGCCGCGCTTCGCCGCGCTGACACCCGACGGGGCAAGCCTGGCGGTGGCCAACGGCCTGTCGCCGTGGGTGACGGTGCTGGATGCCCGGGACGGCCGTGAAACCGGCCGCTACGACCTGGGCCGGGCCTCGATGCTGCGGGAGATCGTGTGCAGCCCGGACGGACGCTGGGCCTTCGTCACCAACCTTGTTTCGCACAACGAGGTGCCGACGGTCCAGATGGAGCGCGGCTGGATCAACTCCAACGGATTCACCGTGCTGGACCTCGCCGAGCCCGGCCGCCGCGTGACGCTGCTGCTCGACCAGCTGTTGTCGGGGGCCACGAATCCCGCGGGCCTCGCCCTGTCCGCCGACGCGCGCCGCCTCTACGTGAGCCTTGCGGGCATCCATGAGATCGCGATCGTGGACCTGCCGGCGGCGCTGGACCTCGCCGGGAAGGCCCGCACGCCGCGGGAAATCCAGCTGCTGGAGGAGGACGTGGAGATCCTGCACGCGCGGCAGATCGCGCGCCGGGTGCCGGCGGGCGGACTGGGGCCGCGTTCGCTCACACTGAGCGAGGCCACGGGCGAATTGCTCGTGGCGAATTATTTCAGCGACACGGTCACGGTGCTCGACGCCGAAACGGGCGCGCTGCGCGCCACCATTTCGCTCGGGCCGGCGAAGGAGATGACCGAATGGCGCAAGGGCGAGTTGATGGCCAACGACGGTCGCATCACCTACCAGAACTGGATCAGCTGCACGAGCTGCCACCAGGAGGACACCTCGAGCGACGGCCTCAACTGGGACCTCGCCAACGACGGCCTGGGCAACGCGAAGAACAACAAGTCGCTCCAGGACACCCATTTTTCCCCGCCCGCGATGTGGAGCGGCGTGCGCGCCGACCTGCCCGACGGCGTCGGGGCGGGGCAGCGCTTCCAGGGTTTCGTGCCGATGGCGCATGTGCAGGGCCCGATCACCGAGTATCTCTCGCATCCCGACCGCGCGCCGAGCCCGTATCGGCACACGGACCCGGTGATCGTGGAGCGCGGGCGGAAGCTCTTCACCGCGGCCGGCTGCGACGCCTGCCATCCGGCGCCGTTCTACACCGACCTGAAATTGCACGACCTCGGCTTCGGCACGGCGAACGACTTCCGCAACCGCTTCGACACGCCCTCGCTCAAGAGCACCTACCGCACCGCACCCTACCTGCACGACGGGCGGGCCGCGGACCTGCGCACGCTCTTCACCGAGCACAACCCGCGCGACCTGCACGGCCGCACCAAGGGATTCACGCCCGCGGAGCTGGACGACCTGATCGCCTTCCTGAGGACCCTCTGATGAACCGCCGCAGACATTTCTTGCCGTGGGTGGCCGGGCTCGGCGTGCCGGCGCTGCTGCTCCTGGCGCAAAGCGCCCCGGAGAACGTTTACCATCCCGGCGGCATGCAGCCGCCCTACGGCCCGCTGTCTCCCGAGCTCGCGCGCACGGTGGCCGAGGCGGATCACGGCAACCCGCCGTCACGCTTCGGCCGGTTGATGAGCCGGCAGTGGGCCTACGGCGCCAGCTGGACGCGCGAGAACCTGCGGCCCGTGCCGAATCCGCACCCGGCGCCCGAGCCGCAGCCGCGCCGCGACCACCCGTTCGATGTCGCCGTGAACGGCGCCGGCACCAAGTGCTACGTGAGCCTCACGGGCTCGGAGATGCGTCCGGGCAGCGAGGTCGGCGTCTATGATGTCGCCGCCGGCCGCCTGGTGAAGCGCATCCTGCTCAAGCCGCCCGGCGAGTCCGGCGCGCCGGGACTCTCGCCGATGCGCCTGCACCTGCACCCGGACGGGCGCCACCTCTTCGTCGGCAACCGGTATTCGAATTTCCTCAGCGTGATCGACACGGAGCGCGACGAGGTTGCGCTGGAAATCCCGCTCGATTTCTACGCGCAGGGCATGGCGTTTTCGGCCGACGGCCGGACCGCCTGGGTGGCGAACCGCTACCTCGACGAGGTCCTCGTGCTCGACATCGACCCCGCGGGAGACCGGTTTTCGGCGAAGCTGCGCCTCATCGGCGGGCTCGACGATCGCGCCTATTTTGCGGCCGACGGGATCGGCCCGATCCTGCAGCGGGCCTGCGGCACGGCCGGCTGCCACGACGTGAAGCGCGGCGGCTTCGTCGCCGGCGCCGACCTGCGCGCGAGCTTCATCTCGGCGCTCGGCCACATCATCCCCGGCCGCGCGGCGGAAAGCCGGTTGCTCCGCGCCGTCACCCGCACGCGCGACGGCGGCTACGCCGATACGATGCCGTTGTTCCAGAGCCATGCGAACAAGACCGTGGTTTTCGGCGACCCGGCGAGGGATGCGGACTACCAGGCCATCGCCCGCTGGATCGACTCGACGCAGATCGGCCCCGGCATCGAGGTGGGCAACCCGCGCAGCAAGCCGAGCATCGTGGCGCGGGGGACGGACGGCCGCTACCTCTACGTCGGCAACACCGGCACGCAGGACATCTCGATCGTGGACACGCGCCTGAACCGCGAGGTCGGCGCCATCTACATCCAGAATGTCACGAACGAGCTGAAGATCCTGCGTTCGCCGACCACCGGCGACGACTGGCTGTTCGTGACGACGATGGGCGTCGGCTTCGGCACCGCCAAGGAACGCGATCCGTGGGGCGGCGAGACCTGGGATCGCGGCAACGCCGCGTCGCAATACACCGTTTGGCGGAACCCCGAGACCGCCGCCGTCTTTCCGAAGGAGGAGCAGGAAATTCTCGGGCCCTTCGAGGCCACCGACGGCACCGCGGGCTTCAAGTTCCGCGACATCCAGAACGACTACGTGCTGATCAACGTGAGCCAGCTGCGGCTCCCCGAGAACCCCCCGCGCAGCGGCCTGGACTACGTGCTGAAGGCGAACCGCTACGAGGCGCACCGGAACTGGGTGCGCTACACCTCGGACACCGCCGAGGCGATGGCGCCCGACACCAAGGGCGACATCCCGCCCGACCTCATGCGCGTTGTCGGCGCGCTGCCCGACAAGGCCGTGGTCGTGGGCGACCGGATCTTCGTCGCCATGCAGGGTTCCGGCGAGGTGCAGGAGATCCGCATCGACCTCGACGCGGCCGAGCCCAGCGACCGCCTCGTGCCGGTCCGCACGTATCCCTGCGGCGCCCAGCCCTTCGGCATCGCCGCCGGCGTGGCGGGCTCGCCCTCCGAGGGGCTGCTGTTCGTGGCCAACTTTTACGGCAGTTCGCTCTCGGTGATCGACCGCCGGACCGGCGCGCACCGCGAGATCCCGACCGACAACGCGCTCCAGGCGTTGCCGCTGGGCGTGACGAACGCCGAGCGCGGCGAATTCCTCGTCCACACCTCCGCCTTCACCAGCGACAACGACCAGTCGTGCGTCAGCTGCCATTACCGGGAGCTGAGCGACGGCCGCGGCTGGGGCGTGAGCCAGATCCAGGGCCAGGAATACCTGAGCGGCCAGACGAAGGTCGGCAACCTCGTCGAGGGAACCACCATGCTGCCGCCGCAGCAGAAGAGCCTGTGGGGCATCCAGCCGTTCTTCCTCGAGGGCTCGCTCTCCATCTACGACCCGCGATCGATGCTCATGGAGCATTGCCCGGCGGACGACTTCAAGGATGTCACCCCGATGGGGGATTTTCGCGACATCGAGGCGCACGCCCCGGTGCTCGCGGTGCAGGACATCCAGTCGAAGACGACCTCCTCCGCGGACAACGAGGCCTTCCTCGAGGAGCGGCGCGCGCAGTTCTTCCGGCGGCAATCGTTGAAGTATTTCGGGAAGGCTTTTGTGCTGCGGGATTTTCAGCGCTTTGTCGGGGAGTGGCAGGCGCACGAGCCGCGGCTGTTCCCCAATCCCTATGACCAGGAGGCGGCCTCGATCAACCGCGGCCGGGCGCTGTTCAACCACCCGCAGCTCGGCTGCGCGTCGTGCCATCCGGCGCCGCATTTCGCCAAGAAGGATTTCCCCGACAACCCGCGCCAGGTCGTGCCGCCGCAGGTGCCGCTGAGCGTGCGCGACACGGGGTTCACATTGATCAGCATGAACCGGCTCGATTACCTCGCGGGCATCCGCCGCGACCTCGAGCCGTGGGATGCCGGCCGCTGGGAGACCCCCGGGCAGAACCAGCACATCACGCCGCTGCAGCTGCGCGGCGCCTGGGACCGCCCGCCGCTATTCCTGCACAATGCCATGGCCCGCTCGTTGCGCGAGGTCATCGCCGCACCCGGCGTGCCCGGGCTGGGCTGGTTCAAATACGAGCCGCTTTTCGGCGGCTCGCCCGAGCGGCCCGGCCGGCGCGAGGTCGGTTTCAACGAGACCTACCTGATCCTCAAGGGCACCAACGCCGCCAAGGTCCATCTCAAGACCGGCGGACGCATCGCGAGCGACGCCCACGGCGGCACCTCGCAGCTCACGCAGCAGCAGATCGACGATCTCGTCAACTACCTGGAATCGATCGAATGAAAACGAACCCATCGAATCGGACGGATCATGCGCTTCCGGGTCACCCTGAGCCGCGCGAAGAATCCAAGCCGTTTACGTGCGTCCTTTCCCTTGGATCCTTCGCCCGGCTCAGGCTGACGGTGATGGGAATTGCCTTGTGGTCGGGGATGGTGGCGGCGGAGCCGGCGGTCCAGACGCGCGAGATCCGCCACGAACGCGATGGTTCCACCATGATGGTCGTGCCGGCCGTTGAGTTCCTCATGGGCACGGCCGACGCCCATCCGGATCTGCCGGCCAACCGCCTCGTGCCTGGTCGCGTGAAACCGACTGAGGTCAAGTTTGCCCGCGCCATGGAGGGGTGGGCGCTGGCCGACGAGCGCCCGCAGCGGCCGGTGAAGCTCAGGGCCTTCGCGATCGACCGTCACGAGGTCACCAACGCGCAGTATCGGAAATTCCTCTCCGACGTGCAGGCCCGGGGCGACACGGCCTGGGCGCATCCCGCGCAGCCGAAGGGCAAGGACCACACCCCGCGTTATTGGAAGGATTACAACCCGCGCCTGCGCGAGACGGATTACGCCGCGCTCGTGCATTTCAATCCGATGACCTTCACGCAGGACCACGCCCCGGTGGTCGGCGTGGACTGGTTCGACGCCTACGCCTACGCGAAGTGGTCCGGCAAGCGCCTGCCCACCGAGGCGGAGTGGGAACTCGCGGCGCGCGGGACCGACGGCCGCCGCTGGCCGTGGGGCGACGAGTGGGGCTGGGGCCGCTGCAACATCGTGGGCGAAAGGTCGGGCGCGGACATCCGACTGCCCGGAAAGGAAAAAGACGGCTGGATCTACCCGGCGCCCGTGGGTCGTTTCCCCGAGGGGCGCAGTCCCTACGGGTGCGACGACATGGCCGGCAACGCCGCGGAGTGGGTCGCCGACTGGTATGCCGGCGACACCTACCAACTCGGAGCGGCGGAAAATCCCACCGGCCCCGCCAGCGGCACGGAACGCGTGGTGCGTGGCGGCAGCTCGCAAAACTATCCCAGTTACACGCGCTGCGGCGTGCGCGCCCACCGCGAGCCGGACTTCCGCACGTTCACGCTCGGCTTCCGCTGCGCCAAGGACCTCTGACATGAAAGCCCGTCTCCTGCCGATTCTCCTTTGCGCCGCCACCGCCGTCGCGGAGCCGGTGCCGCCAGCCGGCATGGTCCATGTGCCGGCGGGCGAATTCACCATGGGTTGCGACGAGGGCAACTTCGACGAACGCCCCGCGCACCGGGTGCGGCTCAAGGCCTACTTCATTGATACGCACGAGGTGACGGTGGATGATTTCAATGCCTATGTGCGCGCGACGGACCGCTTCGATGTCATCGAGGGCCCGTGGTTCAGGATCTCCACGGCGGCCTGCGTGGAACTGCTCGCGCGCTACGAACAGCGCTATGGCGCGATTTACCGCGAGTTCCGTCCGCCGGTGCTCGCGAACAAGGCGGACGCCGAGCGGGTCACCCGCGACGCGCTGCACTGGAAGGCCGCGGTCGCCGCGTTGCGGATTCTGCTCGGACCCGACCGGGCGCTGGCCGAGGGAAACGCGGCGGCGTTGTCCGCTTCATCCGCCGTGCGCGCGAAGATCCAGGATGAGGGCCGGCTGCCGGTGACCTTCGTGACCTGGCGCGATGCCACGGCCTATGCCCGTTGGGCCGGCAAGCGCCTGCCCACCGAGGCGGAGTGGGAGAAAGCCGCCCGCGGCAGCGACGACCGGAAATATCCCTGGGGCGACACGTGGGACGCCACCAAGGCCCGCGCCGGACTCGACGTGGATGCCGGGCCGACGCAGGTGGGCAGTTTTCCCGCGGGCGCCAGTCCCTACGGCTGCCACGACATGGCCGGCAACGTCTGGGAGTGGTGCGAGGACTGGTTCGGTGAGTTCTACTACCGGGAATGCGCAGCAGGCGTGACTGATCCGACGGGTCCCGTGGGCCTGCCCGACGGCGAACTGCCGGCGCCGGATCCGCAGGCGAATTATCTCCAGAATGCCCGCAAGCAGGGCCGCGAGCCCGACACGCGCAAGGTCGTGCGCGGCGGCTGCTGGGCGGCCGGCGCCGGCATGCTCGGGCAGACGGAATTCAACAACCGCGTCGCCCGCCGTCTCTGGTCGAACCCGAATTACTGGTCGCCGGACACCGGCTTCCGTTGCGCGAAGGATGCGCCATGAGTCCGCCGCGCCTCATCCGGCTTTTCCCGGCGGCCCTGCTGTGCGCCGTGCTGGCCGTCGGCGCCGGTTGCCGCGACTCCACCCAGGCCCGGGCCTACGCGCAGGCGGAGGCGGCGGAGCGGCAATTCACCGTGGAGGCGGCCCCCGCGATCATCGAGCAATACCGCCGCGCCGCGGCATTCGACCGGGGCTCGGAGTGGGCCCGGAGGGCGGAGGCGCGGATCAAGGCGGTCGAGGCCCGCGTGCAGGCCGAGGAAACCCACAAGCAGGTGTTTCAGGAACACGGCGTGGACTGAGCCGCCGCACCCTTTCCCCAACAACCACATGAAAACCAACCTCACCCCCACCGGCACCTGCCGGTTGTCCATCCGGACTTCCGAACGCACGACGTTCACGGAATACCACGTCACGGCGACCCTCGACGCCCCGGCGACGGCCGCGTCCGCCGCCCACCAGGTTTTCGCCGCCGTCGCGACCGCGCTGGTGGCACACCGCATCCAGCCCATCCAGGAAAAACTCTACGGACTGACCCGGGTGCGCGAGGAGGTGATGGGCGTGCGCGACGGCATTTATCGCGGACACGGATTGGACCGCACGATGCCGGTGACCTGGATCGAGGGCACGCCGTTGCACGGCGGCGAATTCACGGGCCTGCAAATCTGGGGCGTCGCGTCACGCGACGGCGAGCCCTGCGTGCAGACGGTCGAGAATCCCGTCACCGGCCGCGGCCGGGTGTGGAACGGCGCCGGCTTCCGCATGCTCCACCTGCCCGCCGTGACGGGCACCACCCCATGGGGCGCGCTTTCTCCGGTGCGGCTCGAACAGGCCGGGCAGATGTTCGCCAATGTCGGCGCCGGCCTGTCGGCGCACGGCATGGGCTACCCGCAGGTCGTGCGCACCTGGATTTATCTGGCGCATTTGCTGGAGTGGTATGTCGGGATGAACCGCGTGCGCACCGGGCATTACCGGGCGCACGGGCTTGGCCTCGAGGAGGGTCCGGCGTTTCCCGCCAGCACCGGCATCATGGGGCGCTCCGGCAACGAGGAATGCCTGATGGACGTGCTGGCGGTGGAAAACCTGCGAGCCGGCAGCGTGGTCGCCACCCCCATCAACCGCAGCGCGAAGCAGCATGCGTCGTTCAACTACGGTTCGTCGTTCTCCCGCGCGATGGCGCTGGAGATCGAGGGCCGGCGCACGCTGCACATCTCCGGCACGGCGAGCATCAACACCGCCGGCCTGAGCACCCACGTCGGCGATCCCGAGCACCAGTGCATCGACACGCTGCTCAGCATCGCGGCCATCCTCGAGGAGCAGGGCGGGGGGCTCGAGAACATCGCCTCCGCCACGCTGTTCTGCAAGGACACCGCGGCGTGGGAAGCGTGGGAACGCACCACGCGATTGCTCAAGGTGCCGGCGATCCCCAAGGTCGTGGTCATCGCCGACGTCTGCCGCGACGACCTGTTGGTCGAGATGGAAGCCGTCGCCTTGATCTGAAGCGGCCCGCGGCCGGCGCTCGCGGAAAACCGGACTGATAGCAGGGCTGCCGCGCCTCGTTTGCCGCGAATGGTTGGAAAAGCGGGTTGCGCTTTTAGCGACCCGCTTGCATTGTGATGTAAGATTGCAGTGCAGCACGAGCGGTTAGCGCCGCGCGGGCACGCAGGTTTTCAAACGGGCCACCCTCCATGCAGTGACGCTTCGGCGTCACGGTTGCCTATGCCTACATCGCTTGCGGGTGGTTTATCTCGCCCCAGTTCACTTTTGGCCGACGAGATGTCGGAACAGGACCTGCCGCCCGAGCGGCAGGTCGCGGCGGTGCTGGGCTGGGTGGTCGCCGGTATCGGGGCGTTGATTCTTGCCGGCTGGCTGCTGGATGTGCCGGCGCTGCGCAATCCGGTGCCGGGGCAGATCGAGGTGAAGGCCAACACGGCGCTCGGGTTCCTCGTTTCCGGCTTGGCGCTCGGGCTGTCGCCTTGGCGGCGCCTGCATCGGCTGGTCCAGGTGGTTGCCGGGTTGGTCGCGCTTCTGGCGCTTGTCATCCTGCTGCAGTATCCGGCCGGACGGGACTGGGGCGTGGATGAGTGGTTGGTCGCGGATGTGCCGAATGCCGTTGGCACCGTGCATCCCGGCCGCATGGCGGCGCCGACCGCCCTGAACTTCGTGCTGCTGGGCACGGCCTTGCTGCTGCTGGGCACGCGTTGGGTCCGGGTGGTCGCCGCCCTCTCCGTCGGCGCCTGTGGCGTCGCGGTGCTCGCCTTCACGGGCACGCTGCTCCGCCTGCCGGCTTTGGATGCGTTCGGGCCCTATACCGCGATGGCGGCGCCGACCGGCATCACGTTTTTGCTGCTGGGCACCGGGGTGTTCCTCGCCAGTGGCGCGCGGCTGAGCGGACGTGCGCGCCGGCACGGCCTGCTGATCGGTTTCGTGGGCGCGCTGCTCCTGCTGTTCCTGCTGGGTGGAGCCGCGGTGCGCAACATCCGGCTGCTGGTGGACGGCAACCGCCGGGTTATCCACACCCACGAGGTGCTCGCGAAGTTCGACGACCTGCTCATCGCCCTGCAGGGCCACGAGACCGGCACGCGGGGATTTTTGCTGACCGGTAACGAGGAGTTTCTCGAGCCGGCCCGCACCGCGCCGGCGGAGGTCGTCCGGCACCTGCGCGAACTGCGCGGTCTGGTCGCCGACAATCCCCGCCAGCTGGCCCGGGTGGAACAGCTGGAGTTCCTGGTGGCGGCCAAGCTCGCTTCCTCCGCGCGACAGGCGGAATTGCGCCGGCGGGGCGCCACCGACGAGGCGCAGGAACTCGTCGCGGCCGGTGAAGGCAAGCGCCTGATGGATGCGATCCGCGCAGGGGTGGCCGATTCGATCGCGGAGGAAAACCGGCTGCTGGACGCACGGCAGAAACGCGCCGAGACCGACACGGCCAAGACGATGCTCGCGCTCGGCTCGGGGCTGATCTCCTGCGTGCTGCTCCTCGTGGCGGTGTATCTGCGGCTGCGCCGGGAGATCGGCGTGCAGGCGCGGCTGACCGCGGCGTTGCGGCGCAGTGAGGAAAGCCTGGCGGTCACCCTGAGCTCCATCGGCGACGGCGTGCTGGCCACCGACACCGCCGGCCGCATCACGCTGCTGAACCCGGTGGCCGAGGCGCTCACCGGCTGGCCGCTGGCCGAGGCGCGCGGCCGGCCGGTCACCGAAGTCTTCCGGATCATCCACGAACAGACGCGCGCGCCGGTCCCGATTCCCGTGGAAAAGGTGCTGGCCACCGGGGAGGTCCAGGACCTGGCCAACCATACCGCGTTGCTTGCCCGCGACGGAACCGAGCGGGCCGTCGCCGACAGCGCGGCGCCGATCCGCGACATCCAGGGGCGCATCCTCGGCGTGGTGCTGGTGTTCCGCGATGTGACCGAAAGCCGGCGCGCGCAGGCGCAGCTCGACCGGTTCTTCGAGCTGTCGCTGGACTTCCTGTGCATCGCGAGCGAGGACGGCTGGTTCAAGCGCGCGAGCCCGGCGGTGACGGACATCCTCGGCTGGACGGTGGAGGAGTTTCTCGCGATGCCCTACCTTGATCAGATCCATCCCGACGACCGGGAATCGGCCGTCGCGGAGGTCCGCCGCCAGGCCGCGGGGGAGAAGGTCATGCACTATGAATGCCGGTTCCGGCACAAAGACGGCTCCTGGCGTCTCCTGTCCTGGCGATCCGTGCCCTACGGCGGGTTCATGTATGCGACCGCGCGCGATGTGACCGAGGCGCGAAGCGCCGAGAAGCAGATCCGGGCGCTGAACGCCCGGTTGCAGGAGCACGCGGGGCAGATCGAGGCGGCCAACGTGGAGCTGCGCCGGAGCCGGGCGGAGCTGCAGAGCCTGTTCGAGTCGCTGCCCGGGTTGTATCTCATCCTGGCCCCGGACTACAAAATCGTCGCGGTCAGCGACGCCTACCTGAAGGCCACGATGACCCGGCGCGAAGCCATCCTCGGGCGCGGTCTCTTCGAGGTGTTCCCCGACAATCCCGACGACCCGCGGGCCGACGGCTCGCGGAACCTGCGGGCCTCGATCGAACGGGTGGCGGCCCGGCGCGAGCCCGACACGATGGCGATCCAGAAATATGATGTGCGCCGGCCGGATGGGGTCTTCGAGGAAAAATACTGGAGCCCGATCAACTCACCGCTTCTCGACGCGGACGGGCGGCTGGCCTACATCATCCACCGGGTCGAGGATGTGACCGAGTTTGTGCGGCGGAAGGCGTCCCCTGAAGGACCCGACGGGGAAGCCATCCGGGCCCGCCTGGTGCAGATGGAGGCGGAGATTTTCCAGAGTTCGCAGAAGGTGCAAACCGCCAACCAGCAGCTCCACGTGGCGAACCAGGAACTGGAGTCGTTCTCGTATTCCGTGTCGCACGACCTGCGTGCGCCGCTGCGACACGTGCAGGGTTATGTCGAAATGCTGAGCCGGGAAACCAAGGGTGCCCTGTCGGAGAAGGCGCAACGCTACCTCCGGACCATCGTCGACGCGGCGCGCGAGATGGGCGAGCTGATCGACGACCTGCTCGCCTTCTCCCGCATGAGCCGCACGGAGATGACCGAGACCGAGGTGGACCTGGGTGTGCTCGTCGCGGAGGTGCGCAGCGGCCTCGCCCCCGACCTCGCCGGCCGGGACATCCGCTGGACGGTCGGGCCGCTGCCCCGGGTGCGGGCCGACGCGGCGATGCTGCGCCAGGTGTTCGCCAACCTGCTGGGCAACGCGGTCAAATACACCCGCCGCCGTGCGGTGGCCGAGATCGCCGTGGGCTGCGCCGGCGAGGAGGCCGGGCGGCCCGTGCTCCAGGTGCGCGACAACGGCGCCGGCTTCGACATGAAATACGCCGACAAGCTGTTCGGCGTCTTCCAGCGGCTGCACCGCACCGACGAATTCGAGGGCACCGGCATCGGCCTGGCCAGCGTGCGCCGGATCGTCGGCCGCCATGGCGGCCGCATCTGGGCCGAGGCGCGCGTGGGCGAGGGCGCCACCTTTTATTTCACCCTGCCGCCGGCGGCGGAAAACCGCACGGGTGACACCCCCTTATGAAACCGAAACACATCCTGCTGGTGGACGACAGCCCGCGCGACACCGAGATGGCCCTCGAGGCGCTCCAGCATTACCACATCGCCAACGAAGTCGTGACCCTGCGCGACGGCGCGGAGGCCCTTGATTACCTGCACCGGCGCGGCGAGTTCGCCGGACGGACCGGCACCGCGCCGGCGGTCATCCTGCTCGACCTGAAAATGCCGAAGGTGGACGGCCTGGAAGTGCTGCGCGACGTCAAGGCCGACCCGGAGCTCAAGGTCATCCCCGTCGTGATGATGACCTCGTCGCGCGAGGAGCAGGACCTTGTGCGCAGTTACCAGCTGGGCGCGAACGCCTACGTGGTGAAGCCGCTCAACTTCCACGAATTCATCGAGGCCGTGAAGGTGGTCGGCGCCTTCTGGGCCATGCTCAACGAGCCGCCGCGCGGTTCCCAGTCGCCCTTTGTCCCCTGAAATTCCATGAAAGCCTCCCTCAAAATACTCCACGTCGAGGACAACCCGCGAGATGCCGAGATCGTCCGCGACATGCTGAGCACGGAATGGCCGGATTGCGCCATCACCGTGGTGCAGACCCGCGACGCCTTTGGCGACGAGCTCGGCCGGGGCGGCTATGACCTGGTGCTCTCCGATTTCCAGCTCCCGGGATTCAACGGGTTGGAGGCGCTGGAAATGACGCGCACCCGCGCGCCCGATGTGCCGTTCATCTTTTTCTCCGGCACCATCGGCGAGGAACGCGCCATCGAGGCGGTGCGGGCGGGCGCCGCCGATTACGTGATCAAGGACCGGATGCAGCGGCTGCCGGTCTCCATCCAGCGGGTGTTGCGCGAGGCGGAGGCGACCCGCGCCCGCCGCCGGATGGAGGAGGCACTCGCGCAGGAGCAATACCTGTTGTTCATGCTCATGCAGAACCTGCCGGACTACGTGTATTTCAAGGACCCGCAGTCCCGGTTCATCGCGGTCAGCCGCTCGATGGCGCAGCGCATGGGCATTTCCGCGACCGAGATGAAGGGCAAAACGGACTTCGACCTGTTCACCGAGACGCATGCCCGCGAGGCCTACGAGGATGAGCAGCGCATCATTCGCACAGGGGAGGCGATCCTGGACAAGGAGGAGCGGGAGACCTGGGCCGACGGCACGGTCACCTGGGCCTCCACCACGAAGCTGCCGTTGCGGGATGCGGCGGGCGCGATCGTCGGCACCTTCGGCATCTCGCGCGACATCACCGCGCGCAAGCAGGCGGAGGAGCGCATCCGCGAGCAGGCGGAGATCATCGAGCAGGCGCCGGTGGCGGTCATCATCACCGATCTCGACGGCCGGGTCGTTTATTGCAACGGCAGCGCGGTGCAGCTCTACGGTGTTCCGCGGGAGGCCTGCGTGGGGCGGAAGGTGGATGAACTGCTCACCACCGATACGCTCAATCATCTGAACGCGGCCCGCCTTGTCGTGGAGCGGACGGGCCACTGGACCGGGGAGATTCCGGTGCTGACCCGCGGGGGCCGGCAGTTCCAGGCGGAGCTGCACCTGTCCGTCATCCATGACGACACGGGCCGGCCGCGCGGCCGGCTCAGCATGGCAATCGACATCACCGAGAAGCAGAAAATCCAGGAGCAGTTCCTGCGCGCACAGCGCCTGGAGAGCCTGGGCATGCTGGCCGCCGGCATCTCCCACGATCTGAACAACATCCTCGCCCCCGTGCTCATGGGCGCGCCGTTGCTGCGGTTGCGGGCCACGCATCCGTCCGACCTGCGCGTGCTCGACACGATCGAGTCGAGCGTTTCCCGGGGCGCGGGCTTGGTGCGGCAGATCCTCTCCTTCGCGCACGGCGCCGGGGGTGGCAAGACCCTGATCCAAGCCAAGCACCTGCTGCGGGATATCTCCCAGTTCATCGAGCAGACCTTCCCCAAGAACCTCGTGCTCGCCCTCGACATTCCCAACGACCTCTGGACGGTGCAGGGCAATCCGACCCAGGTGCACCAGGTTTTGCTCAACCTCTGCGTCAATGCGCGCGACGCGATGCCCGGCGGCGGCACGCTCCGAATCACCGCGTCGAACCGCCTCCTGCCATCCTCCAGCGAAGGCTCGGTCGGACACCACACCGCCTCGGGTGCCTACCTGATGATCGAGGTGGCGGACACCGGGACCGGCATCCCGCCCGAACTGCTCGACAAGATCTGGGATCCTTTCTTCACCACGAAGGGCGAGGGCAAGGGCACCGGGCTCGGGCTGGCGACGGTGCGGGGCATCGTCACCAGCCATGGCGGCTTCGTGCAGGTGGAGACGGAGATCGGCGCGGGCACGACGTTCCGGATCCTGTTGCCCGCGGCCGAGCAGACGGAGAGTGCGGCCCCTGCTTCGCGTTCGATGGCGCCCTTCCTGATCCGCGGGCGCGGCGAACTGATCCTGGTGGTGGACGACGAATCCAGCATCCGCGAACTGGTGACCGCGACCCTCAGCCAGTATGGCTACCGTGTGCTGGTGGCCGCCAACGGCACCGAGGCCATGGCCCTCTACGCCCCGCGCATGCGGGAAATTGCCCTGGTGATCACCGACGTCAGCATGCCGGAAATGGGCGGCGATGAACTCGCGCTTGCACTCTCGCGGTTGAATCCGTCGGTCCGCCTGCTCTTCATGAGCGGGGTGGCCGGCCACCTGCCCGACCTGGCCCGCCAGCCCGGGGCCCACGTCCTCACGAAGCCCTTCCCCTTGGACCGGCTGGTCACCAGCGTGAGCAAAGCCCTGGCCCCCAACCCCGTCGGTTAACCCGCGGCCGGGGCCTTTTCCGCCCTTGACCCGTCCCCGGGCGGGGGCTTCCTTGGCCCCTCCTTGCCTGGTGGTGTAATGGCAGCACAGATGACTTTGACTCATCTAGTCATGGTTCGAATCCATGCCGGGCAGCCATTCGACGCGGCCCTCGCGATGCTCGGGCCTTGCTCATGGCAGGCCATTCTGTCGCGAGGGCGCGTCGAATGCCCTGAGCGGAGTCGAAGGGCTTTTGTTTGCACCTGCGATCATGGCAGGCCATTTTTACGGAGTCGTATGCCGTGAGCTTGCCGGCGGTGATTTTGTCGAATCCGTCGAAGGGTTTTTCAATCGGGCCATCTTTCTTCTCCATGCCCGACCTATTTGAAACCGTTTCCTGTCCGACTCCGTCTCCCGGTTTGTTTTGGGTCTATATCCTGCAGTCAGCCGACGGCTCGCTCTACATCGGCCAGACCAACAACCTGCCCGAACGACTGCGCAAGCATCGCCTGGGTCTGGCTAGCAAACACACTCACGATCATGAAGGGCCGCGATTGGTTTACTGCGAGGGACCGGTTGCAGCGGTCGAGGCCGTGCGGCGTGAACGACAGCTCAAACGCTGGTCGCGCGCCAAGAAGGAAGCCCTTATCCGCGGTGATCTCCACACACTCCAAGCGCTTGCCCGAGGCCGTCCTGGATTGTCTGGCCCGAGGTAAATTCGATTTTTGTATGGAGTTTGCCTTAGGCCGGCACCTTCGTTCGCCCGCTTCCCCGTTCAACCCACGCGCGTCCATTGGCCGGCGCGGTAGCGGTGGCATTGGTCGCCTTGCAGCGAAAACAAATGCAGCCACTCGTGGTCGAAGAGCTGGCGCACGGCCGGGTTGCCGGCCAGGACCTGGCTGATCCGGGCGGGGTCGGCCTCGATATAGACGGCGAGCCGCCGGGGTTCGTGCGTGAAGTCCTTGCCGTCGTGAATCGATTGGAACGGCAGGCCGACCTTCAGGTCGCCCCCGTTGCCTTCGAGCACGCCGAGCCCGCCGACCACGTTGTGCAGCACCTTGTTGCCGGACCCGTAGCGCACGGGGTCGATGCGCGAGGCGTAGTATTGCAGGTTGATCCAACTCGCGACCACCACCGGGGCGCAGAGGATGAGCGTGAGCACCTTGTCGTCCGGATCGGCGGAGGCTTCGTAGTCGTGCAGGAACACCCGGCCGTCGAGCTTGAGGCCGCGCGTGCGATGACGCGGGGCGGCGACGAGGGCCGCATTGTTGGCCAGTCCCCACTCGGGCCGCACTTGCGCGATATCGGCCGCACGGGCGCGGACGGCGGCATCGAGCTGGTCGTCCGCGCACGCGGCCAGGCCGAGGGAAGGCGCCCGCTCGCGGCGCGCGGCGGCGCCTGCGCGCCCGAGCGCCTCCCGTAGGCGCGCCACGTCCTCGCGATGGCTCTCGGGAATACGGTCCAGATCGAAGAGCAGCAGGTCGTCCGTGGTCGTGTTGTGCAGTCCGGCGAGAAACACCGTGTCGGCGGGCAACTCCAGGCCCTGCCGGGCCAGATGGGCGCGCACCGCGCCGTCGTTCAAGGTCGCGGCCGCGAGCCGCGCGTTGACGTCGCCCGCGTGCCCGCCGCAGGCCCCGCAATCGAGGCCTGACGCGTAGGGGTTGTTGGCGCTTTCGCTGCCATGCCCGCAGATGAGCACCAGCCGCGCGAAATTTCCGACGAGGCTCATGTTCCGCAGGGCTCCCGCGGCCAGAGCGGCCCGCGACTCCAGCGAGGTCTCGGTGAAGGCCGGCGCAACCCGCGAACAGGACAACCGGCCGGCTGGCGCGGCTCTCCCCAGGGCGAGGCCGAAGCTCAATCCGACCGACTCGACGAAGGAGAAGCAGGATGCGGCCGAGTTTTGAAATGCCTTCCAAGCCCCGGCGGCCGCCCGGCTGGCGCGGCTTCGGGCCTCGGCGGAAGGGGAAACCGGTTCGCAGGTTTCAACCGGGGGCACCAACAGGACCGGGCAGCGAGCGGCCGATGCGCCGTCCGTGCCGGGACGATGCGCCACCGGGAAACCGAAGAAGCCCGCGAACCCGATGGTCTGCGTGCCCGGCAGGGCCTGTTCCAGATGCCGCCGGAAAACCTCCGAGCGCACATCGATGCAGAAGACCGCCTGCAAGTCGGGCCTCCCGGGCCGCGCGGTGGCCGGTTGTTGCGCCAGGGCCTGGGCGAGTCGCCGCTGGTAGCCGGCTTCGTAGGCGAATTGCCAGCGCGCGAGTGCCGCCAGGTGCCTGGAACCCGGCGCCGGGCGGGACGCGCGCCGCCAGGCGGTCACAAACTCAGGATCGGAGGAGAAGACCCGGAACAGCGCGGCGTCGTAGGCCAAGCGGATCGCCAGCAGATCCGCCAGCATCTCGTTTTGCTTTCCCCGGAGGGCGTCTTCACGCACGCGATATTGCACATACCCGGCCCAGCCGGCGATGCTCAGCAACTGCCGATGGAGGAAGTCCGGCAGCTCGATGTCCTGCCGATGGAGTTCTTCCACGCAGGCCGCGATCACGGCGACGGGATCATCCGGCAAGTCCGCCACGAAGGCTCGGAAGCCCGTGAGACCGTAGGCCTCGGGATTGTGGTCGTGCACGGCGGCCGCCCGCCAGGCGGCGAACAGGCCGTCGTTTTTCCAGGGCGAGTTCCAGGTCGTTTGGTTCTCGTCGAAGGTGACCGCGCACCACTTTGAGATTTCATCCACGACAAAACCGCCCCAGTGCGCGCGCGGACTTTCGCGGTCCAGCAGATCCGTGACGGTGCAGACCGTTACCGTCTGGTCCGCGGGAGCCGGGTGTTTCACCGCTTCGATCAGGGCTGCGGGCGTCCAATCGTCGTCAGCCGCCTCGGCGAGGTCGGCGGGTTCAATCCGGCCCGCCTCATAGGCCTCCCGGTAGCTCTCCGCGCTCTGGAGCGGGGCGGCGCCGGCCACCCGCTGCAGCAGTTCCGCGGCATGGGCGAAGGGCCGGTCAACGAGCCCCACGAAGGGGTTGACGGCCACGAAATGCCGCAATGGCCACAGCGGGGGGATGCGCCCCAGCGCGGTCTGGATGGCGGGACTCAGATCGGCCGCTGCAGGGGAGTGGGAGGGTTGGGTTGGCATAGGGGAATTTCAGGTTGGGCTTCCTGCGGCCAGAGTCTGGTCAGCAGGCGGTTGAGGAGGGTGCCGAGGTAGAATCCGTTCAGGACATGCACGTAGAGGCGGCGCCCCAGCGGGTGGCGCCCGGTCCGCCAAAGCAGGGACTGCATCACGAAGAGGCCCGCAAACACGGCCCCGATGGCCATGACCAGTTCCCGCGGCGGCTGGCCCACCGGCAGCCCGGCGAAGACCAGCCCCGCCCCCGCATGGAGCCCGAAACTGAGCACGGTCACCAGGAGCGCGACCGCGACGCCCTGGCCGATGACCCACCCGCCGCCGCCGGCCGACCAGGAACGGGCGATCACATAGGCGGCGGAAAAGGCCAGCACGAGGGCGAAGAAATTTGTGGGCGACGCGGCTTCGGGCGCGAGCAGGCGCAGCATCGTGGCGACCAGCGTAACCAGCAGGCCTCCGGCGAGCACGCCGACCGTCAGCGCGCCGTTGCGCAGCGGCAGCGCCGCCCGCGGCACCGCGCCGATGGTGGAGCCGGCCGTGAGAAACGCATGTGCCTTGTAGAGCGAGTGGGCGCAGATGTGCAGCAGCGCGAGCCCGTAGGCGCCGAGGCCGCATTGCAGAATCATGAAGCCCATCTGGGCGATGGTCGAATAGGCCAGCGCCCGCTTGACGCTCGGTTGTGCCAGCATCACCAGCGCCCCAAAGGCGGCAGTCAGCGCGCCCACGCCCGCGAGGAACTGGGAGGCGAGGGGCGCCTCGACCATCACGGGGGAAAGCCGGATCAGGAGAAAGCCGCCCGCATTGATGATGCCCGCGTGCATGAAGGCCGAAACCGGCGTGGGGGTTTCCATCGTGTCCGGCAGCCAGCTGTGGAACGGGAACTGCGCCGACTTCAGCATCGCGCACACCGCGAGCAACAGCGCGGCCGGTCCGAGCCCGGCGGTGTCCCCGGCGGCGATCGCCGCAAACAGGCCTTCCAGATCAAAGGTGCGATAGTGCGCGTAGAGCAGCCCGGCGGCCACCAGCAGGCATGCGTCGCCGGCCCGGCTGAACACAAACTTTTTGCGGGCGGAGAAAACCGCCCCCTGGCGGTCCGGGTAGTAGAGCAGCAGGCGGTGCAGGCAGAGGCTGGTCGCGATCCAGGCGAGCAGCAGCAGCAGCAGGTGGCCGGCCAGCACCAGGAGCAGCACCGCGCCGAGCGCCAGGCTCATCCAAGAAAAAAACTTCGCCTGCGCCGGATCGCCGTCGAGGTAGTGGCGGGAGAAACGCAGCACGATGGCGCCGAGGTAGGTGACGAGCGCGAGCATCGCCGCGGACACCGCGTCGAGCCGCAGGGCCACGGCGAGGGCCGAGTCGGGTCCGAACGGCGCCCAGCGCGCGGTGTGCGGCCCGATGACAGCCAAAGCGGCGATGCCCAGCAGGGCCAGACCGGTGGCGACGGTCGCCGCCGGAAACGTGAGCCGGCCGGCGGCGGCCGCGGGCAAGGACCGGGCGATCAGCCCGGCCGCCACCGGCAGACCGGGCGCTGCAAAGAGGACGAGGGAAGTGAACAGGCTCATCACGAGCGATCTTAGCGGCCGCTTGCCTTTTAGGCGATGACATCATTTAGAACATCCCGTTAGATTTAATATAACCAGCCATGCCCCTCTTCCTCAATTACCACCACCTCCGTTATTTTCGGCAGATCGCCCGGGAGCGGAGCATCACCCGGGCGGCGGAGCGGTTGAACCTGTCGGTTCCCGCCCTGAGCATCCAGCTGCGCCAGCTCGAGGAAAGCCTGGGCCAGAAGCTGTTTGAACGCGAGCGCGGCGGGCTGCACCTGACGGAAGCGGGCCGCCTCGCGCTCGACTATGCCGAGACGATCGGCCGCGCCGGCGAGGAACTCGTGGACGTGATGCGCAACCGCGCGCCGGGGGCCACCCGCCAGATCCTGCGCATCGGGGCGGTCGCGACCCTCTCGCGGAACTTCCAGGTGGATTTCCTCAAGCCCGCGCTGCATCGCCCGGGGGTCGAGGTCATCATCCGCTCGGGCGCACAGCGGGAACTGCTCCTGGCCCTCCACGCGCATGAGGTGGATGTCGTGCTCTCGAACTCGCCGGCGCGGCGCGACGCAGAAACGCCCTGGCACAGCCACCTGCTCGCCGACCAGCCGGTCGCACTCGTCGGCGTGCCCGCCTGGAAGAAGAAGCGGCTCGCCTTTCCCGACGATTTTCGCGACGTGCCGGTGATTCTTCCGAGCATGGAGAGCAACACGCGCGCGGCGTTTGACCGGCTGACGGCCGCCGCCGGCGTGCGCCCCCGCGTGCTGGCGGAGGTGGATGACATGGCGATGCTGCGCCTGCTCGCCCGCGAAGGCGAAGGCCTCGCGCTGGTGCCGCCCGTGGTCGTGCGTGATGAGATTGAAGACGGTCTGCTGGTGGAAACGCATCGCATTCCCCAGATTCACGAAACCTTCTACGCGATCACGCCGAGCCGGCGGTTTCCGAACGCCCTCGTCGGCGAACTCGTTTCGCGTATGTCGGCTGCGGGTGCTTCCCCCAAGCGGCGCTCCGGGTGACCATGCCTCTTTCCGCTGGTTGCGTCCCAGCCGCAGCCGGGCTTCGTGTCGGGCCCACGTATCCGCGGAACGGTTTGCGGGCGGTAAAAAGCGCGAGGTGGCTCGCCTTCCGCGGAGGGGTGTGCACCTTGGAGTCATGCCGCCTTCAACAGAAAAATCCGGTGCGGGCGTGTCGGATGATCCGGCCCGGCTGGCCGCCCTGCGCCGCTACGAAATCCTGGACACGCCGGCCGAGGCGGAGTTCGACGACTTCACCCGGCTGGCTTCCCATATCTGCGGCGCACCCATCGCCCTGATCAGTCTGGTGGACAGCAACCGCCAGTGGTTCAAGTCCGAGGTCGGCCTCGGTGTGCCCGAGACGACGCTGGACCGCTCCATCTGCCGGCACGCCATTCTTGGTCGGGAGCTCTTCGTCGTGCCGGATACGATGCAGGATGACCGTTTCCGCAACAACCCGCTGGTCACCGGCGAGCCGCGTGTGCGTTTTTATGCCGGTGCGCCGCTTGAATCCAGCGAGGGGCAGCGGCTCGGCACCATTTGCGTGTTGGACCGCCGTGCGCGCACGCTCACGGCTGAGCAGGGACAGGCGCTCCGTCTGCTGGCGCGGCAGGTCATGGTCGTGCTCGAGCTGCGCCTGACCGCGCGCCAGCTCGCGTTGCGCAACGCGGAACTCGAGTCCGCGCGCCAGCAGATCCAGACGCTGGAGGGACTCCTGCCGATCTGCGCGAAGTGCAAAAAAATACGCGACGAGGACGATCACTGGAACACGGTCGAGAGTTACCTCGCCAAGCGCGCGGATGTGCAGTTTACCCACAGCCTGTGCCCGACCTGCGCCGGCGCCTATCTTAAGGAGCTCGACCGGCTCAAGCCGCGGAGCTGAGATTCAGGTCGGTTCATCCGCACCTTTCCCCGCACCCCATGAAACTCCCCGCCCGTCTGCTTGCCCTTTGTGTCGTCATTGCCGTCCGCGCCCATGCGCAGGCCCCGGAACTCGTCTGGGAGACCGGCGGCTTCGAGGGTCCCGAGTCGGTGGTCTTCGACGCGACACGCAACCAGTTCTACGTTTCCAACATGGGCACCTTCGGCAAGGACGCGGTGCCGCACGACGGCTTTATCACCCGGGTCAGCCCGGAGGGAAAGATTCTCGAGCCGAAATGGGTCACCGGACTCGATGATCCCAAGGGCCTCGCGCTGGCCAACGGCCGGCTCTTCGTGGGCGACGACCCGGCGCTGGTTGAGATCGACCTCGCGGC
The DNA here is from genome assembly GCA_966252395.1 of uncultured Oleiharenicola sp. Classification (GTDB taxonomy): domain Bacteria; phylum Verrucomicrobiota; class Verrucomicrobiia; order Opitutales; family Opitutaceae; genus Lacunisphaera. The sequence goes on from CBINOW010000033.1 coordinate 25,289, forward strand.
GGGCAAAATCGTCGCCCGCCACGCGCCGGCGGATGGCAAGGGCGATTTCAACGACTGCACGGCCGACGCCGCAGGCAATGTCTATGTGTGCAGCGGCCGCCTCGCCACCGTGTTCCGACTCAGCGGCGGTAAGTTCGAACCGTGGTTCAAGCTTGATCGCAGCAAGACCGGCGGACTCAACGGCCTCAGGGCCGAACAGGGCCGGCTCCTGCTCGGCGGTTGGTCGGTGCGCGGTCCTGACGGCAAGGAACAGCTCGGGCACATTTCCTTCGTCACCTTCGCCGACCAGACCTTCGGGCGCATCGGCGACCAGCCCGTCTGCCACGTGGACGGACTCGAGCCCGACGGGCGCGGCGGTTATACGGTCACCGATTGGCTTACCGGCGACGTGCTGCACGTGACCGCCGACGGCAAGACCACCCCGATGCTGCAGCTCGGGCGCGGCACGGCCGATCACACCTACCTGATCGACAAGCAGCTGCTGATCATCCCGCAGATGGTGGAGCACAAACTGCGCGCCTTCCGCTGGAGCCCGGGCCGTTAGGCCCTGCCGGTTCAGCGTTGAACCGAACCCGCCGGACGGCACGCTGCCAGCCAGAGCGGCCCCGGCCGGTGCTCCCTTACCTCCGTTCCCCCCTTTTCGTTCCGGTGAAAGCTTTCTCCCTTGGTTCCGCCCTGCGCGGTGCGTTCCTGCTGCTGGCCTTGGTCCGGCTGCCGGTTCCGCTGTTTGCGGCCCAAGTCGCCCCGCCGGACGTGCTCATCATCAATTCCTACGCGCCCGGTTACGAGTGGAGCGACGAGATGCTGCGGGGTTTGCGCGCGGAGATCGCCAAGTCTTTCCCAGAGTTCGAGCCGGTCATCCAGTATCTCGATTTCCGCCGGTTTCCCGACCCGCAGCGCGAAACGTGGCTGCTGGAGGACATCGGGCACAAGTGCCGGGTGCGCCCGCCGCGGCTCATCGTTACGCTCGATGATCCGGCCTTCGCCTTCGCGCTCCGGCACCGCGAGCGACTGGGAAGACACATTCCAATCGTCTTCGGCGGTGTGAACCACTTCGTGCCGGCAATGATCGCGGGTCAGCATGCCATCACCGGTGTGGCGGAGGAGTCGGACTTCAGCGGGACCTTTTCCCTGATTCATGCGCTGCGGCCCCAGGCCAAGCATGTGCTGGTGATCGGAAACCAGACGGTCAGCAGCCGGGAGAAGCGCCGCGGTTTCGATGAACATGCGCCGCAGTTCGCCCGCGGACTGGATTTCGAGCATTACGACACCTGGACCAACGCCCAGCTGATCGAGCGGATCGCGAGCCTCCCGGCCGACTGGGTCGGGCTGATCCTCGACGTCACCCGGGACGCGGCGGGCGAGAACAACTACAACAATCCCGACTTCAGTTCCGCGCTCGCGAAGCGGGCCAGCGTGCCCCTGTTTCTCACCTCGCGGCCGCCGGGGGAAAACGACTGGTCGCTCTACGAATGGGACGGCATCGGGGGCGGCATGGTGGTCGCGGACCTGCACGGACGCAAGGTGGCCGAGCTGGCGCAGCGCGTGCTCAACGGCGAATCCGCCGACGCGATCCCGGTCGTGGCGCACACGCCGCAGAAACTCGAGGTGGATTACCGGCAGATGGAGCGCTTCGGGCTGTCGCCGGACCTGCTGCCGCCCGGCACGGTCGTCATCAACCGGCCGGAAACGCTTTACCGCATTGACCGCGCGCGCGTGATCCAAGCCGGGGTGGTCCTGCTGCTCCTGTGCGGAGTCATCGTGGTGCTCTCCGTCAACATCCTGCAGCGCCGGCGGGCCGAGCGGGTGCTCCGGCAGACGGAGGAGCGGCTGCGCGCCGCGCAAAAACTGGAAGCCGTCGGCCTGCTCGCCGGCGGGGTGGCGCACGATTTCAACAACATCCTGCAGGTCATCCGCGGCCACGCGGAGTTTCTGAAGGAGGCGGTGGCCGGGCTGCCGCAGGCCCGGGAGGATGTCGCCGTCATCCGCGATGCGGCCACCCGCGCCTCGCAGCTGACGCAGCAGCTGCTCGCGTTCAGCCGCCGGCAGCCGCTCAGCGCCGAGGCAATTGATCCGAGTGAGCTCGTGGCCGGCGTGGTGAAGATGCTCCGCCGCACGCTCGGCGAACACATCGAGCTGGAGACGCGTCTGCTCCCGGCCCCGGTGCGGCTGGTGGCCGACCGGAGCCAGCTTGAACAGGTCCTGATCAATCTCTGCGTGAATGCGCGCGATGCCCTCACGGAGGGTGGCCGGATCACGATCAGTCTCGCGGTCACCGAGGAGGAGGTTGCGGGAGTGCCGCCGGAGACCGAGATGGCACCCGGCCCGCGGCTGCTGCTCACGGTGGAGGACAACGGTCACGGCATGTCCGCCGAGGTCCGGGAACGTTTGTTCGAGCCGTTCTACACCACCAAGGCGCTCGGCAAGGGCACGGGCTTGGGGCTCGCCGTGGTTTACGGCATCGTGCGCCAGCACGGTGGCACGATCAGTGTCAGCAGCGAACCGGGTCGCGGCACGACGTTCCGCATCCTCCTGCCCATGGGCCGCGCCGAGGCGGCACCGAAGGCGCAACCGGCGGCGGTCGCTCCGGACAAGGGCGAGGGCACGATCCTGCTCGCCGAGGACGATCCCCATGTCCGGAGCGTAGCCATCCGTTTCCTCGAACATGCCGGCTACCGCGTGATCGCCGCGGCCGACGGCATCGAGGCCGAGCAGCTGATCCGGCGGCATCACGCGGAGCTGCGGCTGGCTGTGCTCGACGTGCTGATGCCGAAGCGCAACGGCCGCCAGGTTTACGAGATGATCCGGAAGGAACATCCCGGCCTGCGCGTGCTTTTCTGCAGCGGATACAGCGCCGAGATGCTGCCCCCGGGTTCCGCGCCCGACGGCCAGTTCGAGCTCCTGCACAAGCCCTACACTTACGAGGAACTGGTGGCCCGGGTGCAGCGGACGCTGCGGGTGGCCCGGTAAGGGGCACGCCGGCCGCGGTTCACTCCATTTTCAGCCGCTTGTAGCTCACGGTGTAAGGGCGCGCCTGGAGAATGACGACGTGGCGATCCGCACCGGCGATCAGGAACTCGACATCCACCGCGTTCGCCGGACCGGGCCAGCGCGGGAGAAAATGGTCGTGCAGCTTTTGCAGCACCGGGGCCAGGGCGCGGAGATCGGCTTCGGTCAGCAGCGGTTTTCCGCCGGTGCGTGAGCTGCGCGACAGGACTTCGAACTCGAACTGGTCCGTGAAGGTGTAGATCATGTGCTGCTCGGGAATCTCGTTGCCGCCCGCGCCGGTGACGCTGCCGCCGAGCGCCTGGCTGTTGATCAGGAATCCGGGCCGCTCCTCCGCGAAGGGGTTGGCGGTGATGGCGACGCCGTTCGCCACGGCTCCGTCCACGAAAGGCTGCACGAGCACCGCCATCGCGACGCTCGCATGATCGATCCCGTGCCAGGCGCGCTCCTCGAAGGCGCCCTGTTGCCAGACGCTGGCCCACACGCTGCGGATGGCGGCGGCGAGTTCGGCGTCGCTGGCGCCGGCCTTCAGCCGGATCGAGCGGTAAAGGCCCGCGCCCGTGAAGCCGGCGAGATCCTCGGCGTTGGTGCTGGAGCGGAGAATCCAGCGCGATCCGGGCGCGGTGGCCCGGATGCGCGCCGCGACCTGCTCCACGAGCTGCGGGTCCACCGGGTGATTTTCGATGGCGGCGCGGACCTGCGCCAGCCACTCGGCGCGCAGCTTGGAATCGGCGGCGAAAGCGGCGTCCGCCGTGCGGCTCGCCAGGCCGTCGAGCGCGCCGCTGGCCTTCACCTGCGCGAGGTAATGGGCGACCGGGATCACGAAGCCGCCGGGCGTGGTCAGGCCCTTGAGGCGCGCGACTTCGCCCAACTGGGCGGCCTTGGCCCCGGCGAAACGCGTGTCCTTCAGGCGCAGGCCGTTGACGTCGAGCAGGCGGGTCTCGGCGGCGTCGAGGTCGGGCACGCGGATTTTCTTCGGGCGGCGTTTGGCCCAGTGCGCCTGGGCGGCGGCCAATTCTGCCGGGCGGAGCGAAAACTCCTGCGGCCCGACCGTGAGTTCCACGAGCTGGCCGTCGAGCGCCTGCCAGTCGGGGCGGTTGACGGCGTCGCGCAGGGCCATGTTGGGTGTGCCGCGGTTGGCGCAGAGGATCGCGATGTGGCCGAGCGGCGCCTGTAGCTCGGCGGAGATCACGCCGGCGTTGACGGGAATTTCCTCGGGGAGCTGCGCCAGCACGAGGATCTGGTCGGCACGCACGGTCGCCACGTCCAGCGGCCCGCGGACGAGCCGCAGGTAACCGTAGGTCCGGCCGGTGGTGAGCGGTTGGTAGCGGATGCCGGCGAACACCTCGTCGGTGCCCACGAGCGGCAGCCGGTCGCGGACGGTCGCGGCGTTTTTCTCCTGCAGGTCGGACAGCGGGTGGAAGCGCAGGCGGTCACCGATCCACAGCGCGGCGCGCAGCGTCTCGTAAAGGCGCAGGATGCGCTCGCCCGACAGCGTGTCGGAGCTCGCCAGCTCAAGCGTCCAGATGTCGGAGTCGAGGTAGTGCACGATCGTGCCCATCTCGAAGCGCCGGTCGGGATCCTGGTATTCGAAGGCGTTGAAGAGGTCGTGCTCCTTGACCGGCCGGCCCGGTCCGCCCAGGCGGTCGTGCGCGAAGTAGTAGTGATACGGGTAGCGCGCGGTGTCGGTGAACCAGAGCCGGCGGCGGCTTTCCAGGTCGAGGAGGAACTTGACCGCCTCGGTGCGGGCGAAGGCGGAGGTCTCCGTGCGCGCGGCCAACCGCTGCCACGTGGCCTCGTCCGCGATGCGGTGCGCCGAGTCGAGGCGTTTGATCCTGGCCGGACGCGGTTCCTTGGTTTCCGCAGCGGCTGCGGCGGCGAAGGTCAGCGCCAGCAGGCAGGCGAGGAGCGGGAGGGCCGGCCGGCGCGCGAGGAACATGCCCGACGATGAGCCGACGGGCGCCCGGGTTCAAGGCCGGCTTCCGGCAGGAGTGGAGAACTTCCGTGCGGCCAGCGCGATCGGCGGGCCCACGAGCAGCAGGTGCGCCGCCGCCGGCCACGAGACGAGCGGCGGCAGTTTCAGCGGCACGGCGAGCGCCGACAGCGGCAGCACCACGCAGTTCATGCCCAGATAGACCATGAGCCCGTAAACCATGCCGGCGGGCACGGCGTATTTCAGCAACGCCGGCAGCCGGCGGGCGAGGCCCCAGAAGAGCGCGGCCCAGATCACGCCGACGAGGACGTGCAGCGCGGTCCCGAGCAGATACATCGGCACGCCGCCGGAGCGGGCGGCCTTGAGGCCGAGCAGCGCACCGGCCACGTTTTGGAACACGCCCAGTCGCCAGCCGTAATAAAGATGGGCGAAGAGATAATCCCCGAGACTGGCCAACAGTCCGCCCCACAGGATGGCCTTGAGCGCGGAGTGGGGGCCGGGGGAGGTCATGAGGCGATACCGGCAGAACACCGCTCCGATGCCAATTCCTTCCGGCGGCAGGCTCAGGGCGACGCGCCCCGGCTCGCACCGCAGGGCATTTTTCCCGACAGAACCGCCCGGCCGGCAGGTTCGCCCGATGATTCTTGTTCCGAAAAATGAGATTTTGCGTCGCGAGTTTGCCAGCTGCCTGCCGGTCGGGCTCATTGCCCGGCCTCCCCGCATGCCTGTTACCCCTGCCGACCTGCTCCGTTCCATCGAGGCCGACCTGCGCGGCAACATCCTGCCGTTCTGGATCAGGCATGTCGTCAACGTCCCGGCCCGCACCTTTCACGGGCAACTGAGCAACAGCCTGGGCGTTGATCCCGCGGTGGAGCGCGGCGCCCTGCTGAGCGCGCGCATCCTGTGGACCTATTCCGCGGCCTTCCGCGCCTACGGTGATGCGGCCTGTCGCGAAATGGCCGACTTCGCGCGCGCGGACCTGCTGGGCCGGTTTCACGACGCGCAGCACGGCGGCTTCTTCTGGTCCGTCCACTCCGACGGCAAGGTGCAGCGCGACCGCAAACAGGTCTATGGTCAGGCCTTCGCGATCTATGCGCTGAGCGAATACCACGCCGCCACCGGGGATCGCACCGCACTCGACCAGGCGGTCGCCGTTTTCCTGCTGCTGGAGCACCATGCCCGCGAGCGCGTCCATGGCGGCTACCTCGAGGCCTTCGCGCGCGACTGGTCGCCCATCGCCGACATGCGGCTGAGCGAGGTGGACCAGAACGACCCCAAGTCGCAGAACACGATACTCCACGTGATGGAGGCCTACACCCGGCTGCTGCAGGTGTGGCCCGACGTCGGGCTGCGGCTCGCGCTGCGCGAACTCGTGGTGGTGATGCTCGATCGCATCGTGGACGCGCGCACCGGCCACCTTGGCCTGTTTTTCACGACGGACTGGCGGCCGACCTCCGACAAGATTTCCTACGGTCACGACATCGAGGCCGCGTGGTTGCTCACGCGTGCGGCCGACGTGTTGGGCGAGGCGGATCTGATCGCGCGCACGCGCACGCTCGCGCTGAAGATTGCCGACGTCACCCTCGCCGAGGGCACGGACGCCGACGGCGGCATCATGAATCTCGGGTCGCCCGCCGGCATCGTGGACGGTGCCAAGGAGTGGTGGCCGCAGGCCGAGGCGGTCGTGGGATTCCTCAACGCGTGGCAGATCTCCGGCGACGCGCGCTATCTCGCGGCCGCGGCCAAGACTTGGGATTTCATCGCCACGCGCCTCGTTGACCGCGAACACGGGGAGTGGTTTCGCGGCGTGACGCGCGAGGGTCACGTTATTCCCACGCATGAGAAAGTTGGCTTCTGGAAGTGTCCCTACCACAACGGCCGCATGGGGCTGGAGGTGATGACGCGGTTGGGGGACTTCGCGGCCCGCGGTTGAAAACGATTGGCAGTCGAAATGCATCAGCGCTGGTAGGGCCCGACCTCCGGGCGGGCCGATTGCATGTCCGCATCCAACGGGCCGCCCGGAGGTCGGCCCCTACCATTTTTGGCAGATATACTATTACTTCCCCAGCGCCTTCTTCAGGTGCGGCACGAGGCGCTGCGTGAACTCCACGGATTGTTCGGCGGAGAGGTGCGACCATTCTGGGCATTCGTAGATGAGCTCGGGATGGTCGGAGTAGTAGATGTTGGGCGCGCCGCTTTCCTGCATCAGGCGGGTCCATTCGGCGGAGCGGGGCGTGCCCTTGTCTTCCAGCTCTTTCAACAGGCCGCTATGCGGGAAACGCACAAAGATCACCTTGCCGCCGCGCGCCTCGAGTTTCTTCACCAGCGCGGCGGTTTTGCCGAAGCGCTCGTCCACCGTGCGGGCCATGCCTTCGAAGACTTCCTTGGGCGTGTAGTCGGGGAAGGGCGGCGGCGTGAACAGCGGAATCCAGCCCTGCCGGATGCGGTCCTGCAGCGGGCCGGGCCGGGCGGCAGCCTCTGTCATGCGCGCACGGCGCTCACGGTCGAGGGACGAAAAATACGGGGGCAGCAGCGGCGGCAGGTAGGCATTGGCGCGGTTGGGCACAGGCACCCGTGCGACCAGCTGCCCTAGCACGAGGTCTTCCTGCTTCATGAACGCGATGCGCTCCTCAAGGAGCATACCGAGGTGGTGGCCGGCGCGCTGGGCGAAGGTGCGCGTGCGGTAGCGATGGAGCGCCTTCTCTGCGTTCTGCAGCAAAGGGCCGCCAGGCGCGAAGAACATGCCCGGCACGATGCTGCAGATGACCGTGCCGTGGAAGCGCTCGTCGTTGATCAGTTCCTCGAAGATCGGGTAGGCGCAGGAGCCGGGCAAGGCGAGCTGGATGGGACGCTGCCCGAGGCCCTTTTCCAGCTCGTCGAGGTCCAAGTCGAAAAACGGGCGCGAGTCGCCGACGATAACGAGCGAGTCCGGCTGCACGGCCTCGCGCCGGTCGGCCCAGAGATCGGGCGTGTCGTTCAGCGTGGGGGCGTAGCCCCGGGCGCGGGCGGAGATTTCCCAGGCCACGGTGCCGAGCGCGGCCAGCACGACTGCGGCGATGAGCAGACCGCGCCAGGGCAGGGCCGGAATCGGCCGCTGGAAATCAAAATTGGAAGTAGATGAATGCATTGCCGCTGCCCTGGGTGAGGATGATGGCGCCGAGCATGAGCGCCCAGGTGGCGCCGATGAGCCAGGCCGGTTTCCGCTCGATGGCGGCCTCAAGCGAAGTGTCGCGCAACCGCCAGTGCGTGAACCAGAGGAGCACGATCACCAGCACGACCTGGAGCATCTCGCGGCCCGACAAGATCGCCTGGCCGACGGGAATCTGGCCCGCCATCGCGCCGAGCAGCATCGCCGCGGACGGGAAGTCCGGGGCGCGGAAAAACACCCAGGCGATGCACACGAAGAAGTAGGTGACAAGGCAGAGAGCGAGCTTCACCGGCAGCGTTTCCTTCCAGGCGGCGCCCTGGGTCAGCGCGCGCAGGAAATGCTCGGCCACGAGGCAGAAGCCGTGGAGCAGACCCCAGACGACAAAGGTCCAGGCCGGACCGTGCCAGAGGCCGCCGAGGAACATCACGATGACGAGGTTCACGGCCGCGCGGATCGCGCCGACGCGGTTGCCGCCGAGCGGAATGTAGAGGTAGTCGCGCAAGAAGGTGGACAGCGAGATGTGCCAGCGTTTCCAGAAATCGGAGAAGCCCACCGCGGCGAAAGGAAACAGGAAGTTGTCCTTCAGGTGGAAGCCGAGGCAGAGCGCCGCGCCGATCGCGCAGGTGGAGTAACCGGAGAAGTCGAAGAAGATCTGGCCCGAGAACGCCATCACGCCGATCCACGCGTCGGGCGTGAGCACGGGACTCGGGTGGCTGAAGACGGCGTCGGAGACCGGGGCGAGGAGCGTGTCGGCGAGCACGACCTTTTGGAACAGCCCGAGCGACATGAGGAACAGGCCCCACTGGAGGCGGTTCTTCAACGGGGAGGGCGGGGCGTCGCACTGGGGCAGGAAGTCCGCCGCGCGCACGATCGGGCCGGCCACCAGCTGCGGGAAGAAGGAGACCGCGAGGAGGAAGTCGCGCAGGGATTTCGTCGGCTGCGTCGCACCGCGATAGACATCGAGCGTGTAGGACAGCGAGTGGAAGGTGTAGAAAGAGATGCCGATCGGCAGGAACAGGTCGAGGTGCGGCGGCGCGTAGGCGATGCCGACCTGGGCGAGCAGCCACTTCGTGTTATCGAGGAGGAAATTCCCGTATTTGAAGAACCCGAGCATGCTAAGGTTGGCGCAGACGCTGGCCACCAACCAGGCCTTGCGGGTCGAGGCCGGCGCCGCGCCGATCCGCGCGCCCAGCCAGAAATCGAGCGCGGTGGTCGCGAAGAGCAGCAGGGCGAACGGCGGATTCCACGCCCCGTAGAAGATGTAGCTGGCGACCAGCAGCAGGTTCTTGCGCGCTTCCCACGAGCGGAGGCTCCAGTAGCCGCCCATGACGAGGGCGAAGAAAACGACAAAGGTAAGGGAATTGAACAGCACGCGTGGAAGTGACTGTGACGCGCGACACAATCGCCCGGCGGTTTCGTGGCAATGCTTCTGTGCAGACAGTAGCCCGCCTAACGCTGCGCGACGGTGGCAGGGCCTTTCAGCCGGACTACCTGCAATTGCTCTGCGGCAGGGGTGGTGTAGCCGGGGTCGTTGCCCCCGGACGGATTCCCTTGGAGCCGGCCCGCCCTCGGGCCGGTCTTCTCGATCCACCGGGGCGTCCTGTTGAATCCTGCTGGATTCACGGGATCAGTCGCCCAGTCTACACTGTGGCTGAAGGGCGCCCCGGCTCCAGCTTGATCAGGTGCGTTGGCTCACGCCGCGACGCCGCAGCACTTCTTGTATTTCTTGCCGCTGCCGCAGGGGCAGGGGTCGTTGCGGCCGATCTTCGGCGTCTCGCGGCGCACGGTCTTGCCGGGCTCGTCCACCTGGCCGGTGTAAACCCAGCGGCCTTCGTCGCGGCCGAAGAGGGCGATCTCGAGGTGCTCGCGCTCCTCGCCTTCCATCTTGAACTTGGCGGAGAAGTGCACGGCGCCGAGCTTGTCGTCGGGGCCGCCCTGCTCGGTCTTGAGGATGGTGAGGCCGTGCCACTCGGCGGACTCGGCCCACTGCTTTGCGGCCGCGGCGTCGAAGTCCTTGCGCTGGTCGGGGCTTAGCGAGCGCTCGAGGTGCGCGATGTCGTGCTTCACGTAGGCCGTGTAGCGCGAGCGCATCAGGGCCTCGGCCGTCGGGGCGGGCGCGCCGCCGAGGATCGGACCGCAGCAGGCTTCAAAGGTGGAACCGGAACCGCAGGGACAGTTGCTCATGGAAGGGAGGTTTAACCCCGCCGACCAATCGGTTGGCAACACTCGATTCAGGAGTGACACTTGTAGGGCGGGGTCTCCGAACCCCGCCTTTGTTCGAGGACGCTGACGCA
>CBINOW010000034.1:0-35188 GCA_966252395.1 uncultured Oleiharenicola sp.
TTCCGCGGTGTCGCCGAAAAGTCGGGCGGCGTGCTCGTGAGCTACTCCTTCGACAAGGAGACCACCCCGGCGCTTGAGGGCTTCCGCGCCGCCGTCGGCGTGGACTACATCGGCAACCGCCCGGGCGATGCGCCGTCCGGCCTGACCGCCGCCAGCACGCCCACCAAGGTCATCCCGAACCAGCCCACGTTCTACCTCGGCGCCCGCACGCTGGTGAACCTCACGCTGGCCTACAACTCCGCGAATAACTGGAGCGCCCAGCTGAACGTGGACAACGTCTTCGACAAGGAATACAACATGGCCAGCATCAACCGCTCCATGGTGTATGTCGGCACGCCCACGAATTTCCGGCTGACGCTCACCCGCAAGTTCTGATCCGGCGCCGCCTGCGCGTTTTTCGGCCCGCCGCCCTCCGGGGTGGCGGGCCTTTTGTTTCCGTTGGGATCAATACTTCGAAGCTACAGCCGTCGCCGAGCCTATGGCTGGCAGGTGCTTCAGCTTGGATTGCATGGATCCGGGGCGCCCTCGCCCCGGGGTTTGGGCAGACCGGCCCGAGGGCGGGCCGGCTCCAGTTTGAAGCGGTTCGCTCAAATGCCCCGGAGCTTGCTCCGGGATCTTTACTTTCGTCGTCCAGCCGTTTTCCGAAATTGGGCGCCGTGATTTTCTTTCGCGGAGGCGGGACGAGATCGCGGTGAGGCAGGGTCCATGTGACCTGAAACGCTGTCGCCCTGCCCGGGAGGGAAGGGACAAGCCTCTCGAAGGAGGAATGTTCCTCTGCGACCGAGGTCCGCGTTCGAGGCGTTCATCACTTAGACCAAAAAACCGGGCAGCCTAGTTTGCGTTTGCCCCTGTAACCCGGGATGTTGGCGCGCCTCTGAGGCCTCTTATGCGTTCCCCCGAGAAGCTCCTCCTCGCCGCGTGCCTTGTTGTGCTCGCGGTCACTCGCAGCCCGGCCGCGTTGGCCGACCGACCCTTGCTCACCCCCGCCGCCACGCCCGGGGCCTTTCCGCTCGTGCAGGCCGGGCGCGCGCCGCAACTCCATGTGGCCGGCGACGACTGGCCGGGCGTGCAGCGCGCCGCCCGCGACCTGCAGGCCGACGTCGAGCGCGTCACCGGGGTGAAACCCGCCCTCTCGACCGCGGCTCCCGCCCCGGCGGCCACCGCCGTGCTCATCGGCACCGTGGGCAAGAGCACCTTGATCGACGGCCTCGTCGCCGCCGGCAAACTCGACGTCGCCGCCATCCGCGGGAAGTGGGAGGCTTTCGTCATCGAGACGGTCGAAAAGCCCCTGCCCGGCGTGGACCGCGCCCTCGTCATCGCCGGCAGCGACAAGCGCGGCACGATCTACGGCATCTACGAAATCTCCGAGCAGATCGGCGTGTCGCCTTGGTATTGGTGGGCCGACGTGCCGGTGAAGAAGAGCGACGAGCTATTCCTCGCGCCCGGGCGCACCGTTGTCGGCAGCCCCGCCGTGCAATACCGCGGCATCTTCCTCAACGACGAGGCCCCCGCGCTCACCGGCTGGGTTTACGAAAAATACGGCCGCTTCGGCCGCGAGTTCCACGCCGCGCTCTTCGAGCTGATGCTGCGCCTCCGCGCCAACTACCTCTGGCCCGCCATGTGGCTGCCGCGCGCCTTCAACGACGACGATCCGGAGAATCCGCGCCTCGCCGACGAATACGGCATCGTCATGGGCACCTCGCACCATGAACCGCTCATGCGCGCCCATGCCGAATGGGGCAAATACGGCAAGGGGCCGTGGGACTACTCGAAGAACGATGCCGTGCTCCGCGACTTCTGGCGCACGAGCGTCGAACGGACCAAGAATTTCGAGAACATCATGTCGCTCGGCATGCGCGGCGACGGCGATGAGGCCATGACGGCCGACACCAACACCAAGCTGCTCGAGCGCATTGTCGCCGACCAGCGGAAGATCATCGCCGACGTCACCGGCAAACCGGTCGAGCAGCAGCCGCAGCTCTGGGCGCTCTACAAGGAGGTGCAGGACTACTACGAGGCCGGCATGCGCGTGCCCGACGATGTGATCCTGCTCTGGTGCGACGACAACTGGGGCAACATCCGCCGCCTGCCCACCCCCGAGGAGCGCAAGCGCCCCGGCGGCGCGGGCGTTTATTACCACTTCGACTACGTCGGCGGTCCGCGAAACTACAAGTGGACCAACGTGACCCCGATCACGAAGATCTGGGAGCAGATGCATCTCGCCTGGCAGCTCGAGGCCAACCGCATCTGGATCGTCAACGTCGGTGACCTCAAGCCGATGGAGTTCCCCATCGAGTTCTTCATCCGCTACGCGTGGAACCCCGCCCGCTGGCCCTACGAAAAACTTGGGGAGTATTCGCAGCAGTGGGCCGCGCGCGAGTTCGGCGCGGAGCACGCCGCCGAGGTCGCCGCACTCATCAACGGTTACTCCAAGCTCAACCGCCGTCGCACGCCCGAGCTGCTAGAGCCAGACACCTACAGCCTGACCAACTACCGCGAGGCCGAGCGCCTGCTCGCCGAGTGGTCGGACCTCGTTGCCCGCGCGGAGAAGCTCAACGCCGCACTCGCGCCCGAATACCGCGACGCGTTCTACCAACTCGTGCTCTATCCCGTGAAAGCGAGCGCCGGCGTGCACGAACTCTACGTCTCCGTCGGCCTCAACCACCTCTACGCACGCCAGGGCCGCACCGACGCCAACCTGGTTTCCGCCCGCGCCCGCGAGCTGTTCGCCGCGGACCGGAAGCTCGCCGAGCAGTATCACCAGCTCGGCGGCGGCAAGTGGAACCACATGATGAGCCAGATCAAATTCGGCTACACCTACTGGCAGTCGCCGGAGATGGACGTGATGCCCGCCGTCAGCGAGGTGCTGCCGCGCGCCGGGGCATCGCTCGGCGCCGCCATCGAGGGCTCCGAGGTTGGCTGGCCGGTCTATGGCGCGCCGCGGCCGGTGTTGCCCGAGCTGAATGTGTTACACGGCAAGGCCACGCGTTGGGTCGAGCTCTTCAATCGCGGCGCCGAGGCCTTCGACTTCAAGGTCTCCGCCGATCAGCCGTGGGTGAAAGTGTCCGCCGTCGCCGGACGTGTCGAGGACCGCACTGTGCGGATCAAGCTCGGCGTGGATTGGGACGCCGTGCCCGCGGGCAAGACCGCCGCCACCGTGACTTTCAACGCCGGAGAGGCCGGCCGCTTCTCCGTCCAGTTACCTGTCCACAAGCCAGCCGAAGCGGTCCACGGTTTCGTGGACTCCGACCGGCACATCGCGATCAATGCGCTCAACTTCGACCGCGCCGTCGCCGCGGGCGGAGTCACCTGGCAGAAGCTGCCCGGCTTCGGCCGCACGCACGGCGGAGTCACCGCGTTTCCCGTGACGATGCCCGCCGTCACGCCCGGCGGCGCCACGCCGCGGCTCGAATACGATCTGCACACGTTTTCGTCCGGCGACGTGAAGGTGGAAGTGCACCTCGCGCCGTCGCTCGACTTCCAGTCCGGCGAGGGCCTGCGCTACGCGATCTCGATCGATGACGAGCCGCCGCAGCTCATGAAGGTCGGCACCTGGACGCCGCAGGCGAATTGGTATAACGCCGTGGCCGACAGCGTCCGCCGCGTGGCGACCACGCACAAGCTCGCCGCGCCCGGCCAGCACACGCTCAAGTTCTGGCTCGTGGACCCCGGCATCGTTTTGGAGCGCATCGTCATCGATACCGCGCCGCCCCCGGCCAATCCGCCGGCCCGTGGCCCGCGCCCCGCGCCGGGCGTCCGCCCCAGCTACCTCGGCCCGCCCGAGAGCCCGCGGGGGTGAGGATTCCTCTTTGTGGGAGCGAGCTTGCTCGCGACTAGCGCGTTCGTGTCGCGAGCAAGCTCGCTCCCACAGATGGACTCCCACCCCGTGTCATGCTGAGCGTAGCGAAGCATCCAGAACGAGGTGCGAACACCGCATCCGCCGGCGCAGACTTCTGGATTCTTCGCTGCGCTACCCATGAACTTCCTTGTTTGTCATCCTGAACGAAGTGAAGGATCCAAGATGATGTCCGTAGGCGGTAATGCTGTTGGATCATTCGCACGGCTCAGGATGACGGTATGGAAGTTCTTTGGGGATCCCACCCAACTGACTTCGCCTTGGCATGAGCCTCAGAGAGACGGGTAGGTGGGCTTGGGCAGGTCAGGTTTTTGCGCCTTTTGTGCTTCTCGTGTTTTTCGTGGCCTAGGGTTTCGGGCTTCTTCCCGCTCGCCGTCGCGTGAACCTCCGCTAAACCTCGGGGCCCATGAACGTCCGCTACATCGCCAAGCTCGCCGGCGTGTCCCCTTCGGCCGTGTCGCTTGCGCTGCGCGACAGCCCGCGCATTTCGGCCAAGACGAAGGCGCTGGTGCTCAAGCTCGCGCGTGAGACCGGTTACGCGCCCGACGCCCGCATCGCGGATCTCATGCGCCACCTGCGAAAACCGCGCGACGTGCGTCCGCAGGCCTGCTTCGGGGTGGTCTCGTTCTACGACACCCTGCGGCCGTGGGAGCGCTCCAAGCACCTGACGCGGGTTTACGAGGGCATGCACGCGCGCGCCGCGGAACTCGGCTACCGCCTCGAGCCGCTGTGGCTGCGCGCGCCCGGCATGAGCTACCGGCGTTTCGACGAGATCCTCGTCACGCGTGGCATTGACGGCCTGCTTTGCTTCGGCAGCCCGGACTTCAACCAGGAGTTTCCTGCCGAGCTGGGCAACCACGCCATCGTGACCGTCGGGCTCAGCATCCGCACCCCGCTGCATCGCGTCACCAGCCATTTCTACAACGACACGCTCAACGCCCTGAATCGCGTGCACGCGCTCGGCTACAAGCGTCCGGGCCTGGTGCTCGGCGCCTACGAGGACACGCGCAGCGCCTACGCGCACAGCGCGGCCTACCTCGGCTGGTGCGAGCATGTGCTGGGCCCCGGCGCCGCGCTGCCCATCCTGCGGCTGCAAGGGCTGGAGGAACCGCCGTTCACCGACTGGCTCGTGCGCCAGCGCCCGGACGTGCTGATCTTCGTGCACCTGCCCGAGATGATCGCCCGCCTGCGCGCCGTGCTGAAGCGCCTCCAGGTCAGCGTGCCCAAGCGCCTCGGCGTCGTCGTGCTGAGCCACGAGGTGAAGGGCACTGGCTTCAGCGGCTTCCAGCAAAACCAGCGCCTCATGGGCGCCTGGGCGGTCGAGCTTCTCGCCGCCCGCATCGCCAACCACGACCTCGGCATCCCCGTCAGCCCCCGCACCGAAATGGTCGAAAGCGAGTGGGTCGAAAGCGATTCGCTGCAAGCCGGGGCCGTATCGCTCAACCGTTGACTGGACTTAGGGGTGGTCTCAACGCGGAAATGGTGTAACCTTATGGTTTACCCCATGAAGCTAGGCCTCGGTCTCTACCGCCACATGCTCACGCCGGAGAACTTCGCCTTTGCGAAGCAGGCCGGCGCCACCCACATCGTCGCGCATCTCGTGGACTACTTCCGGGGCGGGGCGGGGCACTCCGCCACCGACGACCAACCGCTCGGGACCGACTGGGGCTGGGGGCTGGCCGGGGATGCCGACAAGCTTTGGACTTTGGAGGAGCTCACGACCATCCGCCGCAACGTCGAGGCTGCCGGCTTGAAGCTCGAAGCCATCGAAAACTTCGATCCGGCGCACTGGGGCGACATCCTGTTGGATGGCCCGAAGCGTGCGCAGCACATCGAGAACGTGAAGACGATCATCCGCCGGCTGGGCGAGGCGGGCATCCCGATCATGGGTTACAATTTCTCCATCGCGGGCGTGGCCGGGCGCACCAAGGGCAACTACGCGCGCGGCGACGCCCCGTCCGTCGGCATGGAGGGCGCCTACGACCTGCCGATGCCCAACGGCCTTGTTTGGAACATGGTCGTGGACCCCACCGCCCCGTCGCGCCCGACCGGCAACATCCCGGCGGCGACACACGAGCAGCTGTGGGACCGCTACAAGCGCTTCCTCGACGAGATCGTGCCCGTGGCGGAAAAGGCCGGCGTGCGCCTCGCGCTGCATCCCGACGATCCGCCGATGCCGTTCATCCGCGGCCAGCCGCGCCTCGTTTACCAGCCGTCGCTCTACCAGAAGGTCGTGGACCTCAACCCGAGCCCGGTGAACCAGTTCGAGTTCTGCGTCGGCTCGCTCGCCGAGATGACCGAGGGCGACATCTACGACGTGGTGGACAACTACTCGCGCCAGAACCGCCTCGGCTACGTCCACCTGCGCAACGTCCGCGACAAGGTCCCGCACTACAAGGAGACCTTCATTGACGACGGCGAAGTGGACGTGCTCCGCGTGCTCGCGATTTTGAAGAAGAACGGTTTCGAGGGCGTGATCATCCCCGATCACGCGCCGCAGATGAGCTGCGCCGCCCCTTGGCACGCCGGCATGGCCTACGCCCTGGGTTTCCTGAAGGCCGGGATCATGAGTTTGGAGGCCCAGCGGTGAGGGGCGGTAGCGCAGGGTCTGTTGTAGGGGGGGGGTGGCGAACCCCCCCCCGGTGGTAGGCAGCGGGGGCCAGTGCTGGGGGGGACCCCGCCCTACAACAAGCAACGCGACGCATCACCCCATGAGCGTCGAACTCCACTTCAACTCGCTCGTCACTCCGGCCGAGCCGGGCACCTCGCTGTTCACCTACGGTGAGAAGCTCGGCATTCCCGTGCCGACCTCGTGCAACAAGCAGGGCAAGTGCAAGGAGTGCGTCATCGAGGTGGCCGAGGGCATGGACTGCCTGTCGAAGCCCGGCCCTGAGGAGAAGCACCTGAAGGGCAATTTCCGTCTCTCCTGCTGCACCCGCGTCACGGCGGAGCAGGGGACCGTGCGCTGCCACACGATGCGCCGCGGCACGATGAAGATCGAGAAACACGCCTTCGAGCTGCCCACGGGCCCGCGCACTTGGCAGCTCGATCCCGCCGTCACACGCGACGGCGACCGCATCTTGCTCGACGGCGAGGAGATTGACCGCGGCACCGGTCCGCTGCACGGACTCGCCATCGACCTCGGCACCACGACCGTCGTCATCCGATTGCTCAATTTGGAAACGGGTGAGGTCATCGCCGACTCGTCGTTCGAGAACCCGCAGCGCTTCGGCGGCTCCGATGTGATGGCGCGCATCCAATACGACACCGAGGACCGCACCAAGACGCTGCAGCGCACGCTCACCGGCTACATGAGCCGCGCCATCACGGAGTTCCCCGTCGATCCGCGCTCGATCTACGAGGTCATCATCGCCGGCAACTCGACGATGCGGGACATGTTCTTCCGCCTGTCCGTGTATTCGATCGGCCAGAGTCCCTACCAGTCGCTCACCGAACTGGAAATCGCCGAGGGCAAGCGCACGACGACCAGCCTTAGCGACACCGCGCGCCGGCTGGGTCTGCCGATTCATCCGAAGGCCCGCATCTACGGCCTGCCCATCATCAGCGGCCACGTCGGAGCCGACGCCGCGGCCTGCATGCTCGCCGTGGACCTCGCCCACGAGGAGCGCGTCGTCGCCGTCATGGACATCGGCACGAATACCGAGCTCATCGTCGGCAACAAGCACAAGGTCCTCGCCGCGTCCTGCCCTGCCGGTCCCGCCTTCGAGGGCGGCCAGATCACCTTCGGCATGCCGGGTCTGCCCGGGGCCATCGAAAAAATTGCCATCCACGACGACGCCCGCGTCGAGACATGCGTCATCGGCGATGTGCCGCCCGAGGGCATCTGCGGCTCCGGCCTCGTGGACCTGCTGGCCGAACTGCTGCGCACCGGGCGCATGAACGCGCTCGGTCGCTTCGAGGACGGTTCGCACGAGTTTGTCGTCACGACCGCCGGTGATCGCCCGGTGACCTTCAGCGAGGCCGACATCAACGCCCTCGCCCAAGCCAAGGGTGCGAACGTCGCCGGCCTGCAGATCGCCTTTGCCGAATACGGCCTCGATTACTCGCGGCTCGAAGTCTTCTACCTCGCCGGCGGTTTTGGCCGGCACCTCGGGCTCGATTCCTCGAAGCGCATCGGCCTGATTCCCAACCTGCCCACGGAAAAAATCGTGCAGGTCGGCAACGCCTCGGTCGAGGGCGCGTGCATCGCGTTGCTCTCGCGCACGAAGCGCGCCGAGCTGGAGGCGCTCGTGAAGCGCGTGCAGCACTGCCGCTTGGAGACGCACCCGGGCTTTTTTGATTACTTCGTCGAAGGCTGCCAGTTCGCCCCGGTCGGCGGCGCGGAGGTTTCGGAAACCTGAGCCATGGAAACCTTCGATTCCCAGCCCGAGTATCACGTGCCGGAGGCCGAATACCTCCGCCTGCTGGGCTACCCGCGAGGGCACGAGCCCGGCGCCCGCGTGCGGGAGCTCATGGCGTGGGCGCGTGAGTGGTATGCGCAGCATGGCCGGCCCTGGGTTTATCACCGTCGCGTCGGCTTGCAGGCGGATGCGGTGACGCTCCGTTTGGATGGTGTGGAGTTCGGTTCCCCGCGCCTGCGCGAGCACCTGCAGCAACACCACGCGACCGGCGCCGTGCTGGTCGCGGTGAGCGCGGGCCGCGAATGCGAGGAGCATGCGCGTGAACTCTGGAACGAGGGCAAGCCCGACGAATATTTCTTCCTCGAAATCTACGGCTCGGCCGTGGTCGAGGATTTGGTCGCGCGCACGAGCGGACGCCTCTGCGATGTCGTCAATCGCGACGGTCTGTTGGCCGTGCCGCACTACAGTCCCGGTTACGCGGGCTGGGATGTGGCGGAACAAAACAAGCTCTTCGAGCTGATCACCGTGCGCGCGGGCCGGCCGTTGCCGGGACCGCTGGAGGTTTTGTCGAGCGGGATGTTGAAACCGAAGAAGTCGCTGCTCGCGGTCTTCGGTCTCGCGCCGTTGTCGGCGCCGCGCCCCGCCGCCTTGGCCACGCCGTGCGAGGGTTGTTCTTTCACCCCGTGCCGTTACCGCCGCGCGCCCTATCGGCATCAGGTAGGTCCGGTCTCCGACTGGACGCCTGGCCAGTCGGAGACTGGCTCTACGCCAGCGCCCCGCTACACCGTCAACGCCCGCGCGCTGCGCAAATGGGCGGCGGAGCGGGTCAGCCTGACGGTGCAGACCGACGGCTGCATTGAGGCGATTTTCCGTTTCGACGGCACGACCTGTTCGCACCAACCGCTGGCCTTCGACTATCGGGTGAAGCTCAGCGGGACGGTGAACGGAAATGTCATCCTCGCGAGTTCCTGCGCGCCGGCGCCGGACGACGAGGGCCACAAGCTGACGTGTTCCTACCTCGCCGACGGCGAGGACCACCTGCACGAGATCGCCGCCGAGCGTCCGTTGTTGGGCCGTCCGCTTGACGAGGTGTTCGCCTGGTCGCGCGAGTCCGCGCCCGCCGGCTGCCATTGCGCTCCGGCCAGCCGCTCCCATAAGTGGGGCCTCGCCCTCGAGGTCATCCACTACGCCCTCGCGCAGTCGCGCGTGGCGCAACCCGTTTCCTGAACCCCACCACATCATGATCAAACTCTGCGACATCGCCCTGACCGCCACGGAAAAGCTGCCGCCCGCTTTCGCTGACAAGTCCGGCATCGGCGTCCATTACGTGGATGCCTTCCTCAAGCCCATGAACGCCGCGCTGCCCGACGGCACACGCGTCGCCGCCAAGCGCCGCGGCCTCAAGGTCAACCTCACCGTCGGCACCAAGAAGGGCTTCGGGCTCATGCGCCGTATTGAGGTGAGCCCCGATCCCGTCGTGATGCTCAAGGCCTGCCTGGAGGAAGCCGCCAAGGCCGCCGGCGTGCAGATCCAGGTCACGGAAAAGGAAATCCTGATCGCGCCCTGAAGGCGCGAAGTAACAAGAACCGCTTCGCGAAATCCCAAACGCCAAAGGTCCAAACGCCAAACAATCAGCGAAACGCCGGAGAAAGCAGCCCGCTTGCGGGTCATTCCCCGGAACCCAGACCCTAAACCCTAGACCCCACTCCCCACATGACCCCCGCCCAATGGGACATTTTCAAACGCGCCGCCCGCGGCGAGAAACTTTCCAAGATTCCGATGGCCATGATCATCGACAGCCCCTGGATCCCGGGCTACGTCGGCGTGAAGCACATGGACTTCTTCCTGGACCCGCAGCTGTGGTTCCAGTCGCACCGGAAGATTCACCAGGAATTCCCCGACATCATCTTCGTGCCCGGCTGGTGGCTCGAATACGGCATGGCCGCCGAGCCGTCCGTGCTCGGTTCCAAGATCAAGTTCTGGCAGGACAACACGCCGAGCGAATACCATATGCTCTTCAACATCGAGGACGTGGACAAGCTCCCCGAGTATGAGGTCGAGGCCGACGCCTTCATGGCGATGACGCTTCACCGCCTGCGCATGCAGCGCCAGCAGGTGCTCGACACCGGCGAGATCTTCACGATGGCCACCGCGCGCGGCCCGATGTGCACCGCCGGCTTTGCCCGCAACACGAGCGATTTCATGATCGATCTCGTCGAGAAGCCCGAGTGGGCGCACAAGCTCCTCGATCTCTGCACCCGCCTGATCATCGACTGGCTCAAGGCGCAGTGCAAAGCCATGGGCCCGACCGTCGAGGGCATCTTCCTCCTCGATGACATCGTGGGCTTCGTGAACGAGGAGCATTACCAGGAGTTCTGCCATCCCTACCTGAAGCGCATCTGCGACGCCTTCCCGAAGGACTGGGTGAAGCTCTACCACAACGACGCCTCCATCGAAGCCTGCCTCGAGCACCTGCCCGACGTCGGCTTCAACATGCTCAACTGGGGCAAGCAGACCGACATCGCCGACGTGAAGGCACGCATCGGCGACCGGATGTGCCTCATGGGCAACGTCAATCCCCTCGAGGTCGGCGTGCGCGGCACCCCCGCGGAGGTCCGCGAAGCCACGCTCGACGTGCTCGAGAAAGGCGCGAAGGACGGCCGCAACATGGTGCTCTCCGTCGGCGGCGGCACCAGCCCCGGCATGCCCCGCGAGAACATCGTGGCGATGAAGGCCGCGCTCGACGAGTTCAACAAGGCCCACTTCGGCTCGGCGTGATTATTAATCGTTCTCTTTCTCTTACTCTTTCTCGTTCTCTGCTTACGCCCATTCGACGAAGCCTTCGCGAGAACGAGAAAGATTAGGAGAACGAGAACGATACAGACCCAGACCCCAAATCCCAGACCCTAACCCCCATTTTCCCATGCCAGACTACGCGTTAATGAACCAGTGCATCTACGAGGGCAAAGCCAAGGAAGTCGAACAGATGACCAAGGACGCCCTCGCGGAAGGCCGCCACTTCAAGGAGGTCCTCGAGCAGGGCCTCATCGCCGGCATGTCCGTCGTCGGCGAGGATTTTAAGCACAACATCCTCTATGTGCCCGAGGTGCTCATTTCGGCCCGCGCGATGAAGGCCGGCATGGCCGTCCTCAAGCCGCTGCTCTCCGCGCACGGCCCCGACACTTCGTCCACCGGCCGCCTGCTCATGGGCACGGTCCGCGGCGATCTCCACGACATCGGCAAGAACCTCGTCTGCATGATGGCCGAGGGCGCGGGTTTTGTCGTGAAGGACATCGGCGTGGACCAGAGCGTGGAAAAATTCCAGGCCGCGGCCGACGAGTTCAAGCCGGACATCATCGGCATGAGCGCGCTGCTCACCACCACGATGACCTACATGAAGACCGTCATCGACGGCTGCGACAAGCCGCCCTACGACCACATCAAGATGGCCATCGGCGGCGCGCCGATCAGCCAGATGTTCGCCGACGAGATCGGCGCCGACGGCTATGGGGCCGACGCCTCGTCTGCGGTGGATTTGTTTCTTTACCTCGTGGGCAAGGGCCCCGCGCCGAAAGCTGTCTTGCGCGCGGGCGTGAAACCGACCGCAAGCGCCGTGGCCGCCGCTCGTCCCGCCAACAACGTCGTCAAATACCAGATCCTCTACTGGAAGGACCTCCCGTCGTCCCTGAAGGTTTGGGACGACTTCGGCGAGGTGAAGATGGACCTACCGGTGAAGTTCGCCGAGCGCATCGACGCCATGGCCCAGAAGCTCGGTCTCACCTCCGGCGACGCCTACACGGCCGAGCTGAAATGGGGCGAGGAAAAGGAACGCCCCGGCATACCCGAGGACGTCGCCAAGGCCCTGGTGGCCGAGCTCGACTCCGCTGCGAAATGAGCACCCGTCCCCTCAACATCATCGGCGAGCTGATCAACAACTCCTACGCGCGTGCGCGCACGGCGTTCACCGAGCGAAATCCGGCCGCCTACGCGGCCCTCGCGAAACTCCAGGCCGATCTCGGCGTGCAATACCTCACGCTCAACCTCGACGGCACTGCCCGCATCTCGGTGCGGATGGAGGAAATGCTCGAGCTGCTACCGGGTGTCATCCGCGCCATCCAGGCCGCGACCGATCGGCCCATCAGTTTCGACAACCCTTCCGTCGAATACCACAAGGTCGCGCTCCGCCACTATGACCGCGCCAAGAGCGGCCAACCGATCCTTAACTCCATCGCCGCGTCGCGCACGCAACTCGACGAGATGATCCGGTTGGTGAAGGACTACGACACCAAGGTCGTCGTCATGGCCTCGGAACACTTTGTGCCCGGCGGCAGCGCCCAGTGCCTGGATCCGCAGGACGCCTACGCCGCCGCCAAGCATTTCGTGGACCGGCTCGTCAGCGAGGCCGGCCGCACCAACGACCAGATCATCATTGATCCCGGCCTCGCGCCGGTTGGCGCCGACACCTACGGCCTCGTCAACATCGGTCTCGACGCCATGCGGATGATCAGCGCCGACCCGCACCTCAAAGGCGTGCACATGATCGTCGGCCTCTCGAACTTCGCCTGGGGCACGCCGAAGGGTGTGCGCGAGCAGCTCGAGTGCGCCTACCTCACGCTCGGCACGGAAGTCGGACTCGATTTCGCCCTCGCGAATCCCGAGAAGGCGCCCGCTCCGCTCCCCGCCGACCACCCGATGGTCGCGAAACTGCGCGAGGCGCTCGCCGCCGGCCGTCCGCAGGACGGCGAGTCGCAGGAAACCGCCGGCTACCGCCAAGCCGAGGCCATCATGGCGATCTGTTCGGAGGCAGCGCCCGCCGACTGAGGCCGGCGGAAACGCCAATGGCCCAAAGGCCAAACGCCAAACAAATCCAATGTCCGAATTCGGAACAATCCTCATCCCCGTCATCCTGAGCCCTGCGAAGGATCCAAGGGATAGGACGAACATCCGCCAACCGCGTGGATCCTTCGCAGGGCTCAGGATGACGGAAGGGCGGGTTTCATCATGAGCGCGATCCCCGTCGCCACTCTCGCCCACCCGGTCTGGCTGCACGTCGGCACGCTGCTCGACGGCTCGAACACGGCTCCGGCGAAGGATGCGCACGTCGTCTATGATGCGGCGGGCATCCGTTTTGTGGGGGTAAATGGCCAAACGCCGCCGGCATCGCTCGTCCGTCCCGGCCAAGGCGCGCCCGATCTCGTCGCGCCTGACGCCACGCTGCTCCCCGGCCTCATTGACGCGCACACGCATCTCTTCCTCGAGGGTGGCGAGCTCGACCTCGACAAACGCGCGGCTTATCTGAAGCAGTCTCCGGCCGAACTTCTGGCCGCCGCGATGCCGCGGTTGGAAAAACTCGTGCGCCTCGGTCTCGCCGGCGTGCGCGATGCAGGTGACAAGGACGGCGTGGGCCTCGCGCTCAGCCGGCTGTGCAAGGCCCAAGTAGGTCCGGTCTCCGACCGGACGCCTGGCCAGTCGGAGACTGGCCCTACGCCCATGCCCTACCTCGACAGCCCGGGCGCCGCGATCCATCACCGCGGCCGTTACGGCAGCTTCATGGGCAGGGCGATCGAGGATCACGCGTCGCCGACGGATTGCGTCGCCGCGCGTCTCGCCGCCGGGGCGGACCGCATCAAGCTCATCCCGACCGGCATCATCAATTTTCAGAAGGGCGCCGTCACGGCGGAGCCGCAGATGACCGTGGAGGAGCTGCGCGAGCTGGTCGCCGCGGCCAACGGCGCCGGCCGGCAGACGCTGGCGCACGCCTCGGGCGACGTCGGCATTGAGCGCGTGGTCGAGAGCGGCGTGGATTCGGTGGAGCACGGCTTCTTCATGCGCGACGACCAGCTGGAGCGTATGCGCGAGCGACGCACCGCGTGGGTGCCGACCTTCGCGCCCGTGCAGGTGCAGGTGGACGAGGCCGCCCGCTACAACTGGGACGCCAACGTCACGGGCAACCTCCAGCGCATCCTCGACGCGCACGCCTCCAGCCTCGTGAAAGCGCACGCCCGCGGCGTGATTATCCTGGCCGGCAGCGACGCCGGCTCCTGCGGCGTGGCGCACGGCTTGGGCCTGCTTTACGAACTCGAACTGATGGAGCGCGCCGGTCTGCCCACGCCGGCCGTCATCCACGCCGCCACCGGCGCCGCGGCGGATCGGCTGGCCTTCGGCCAAAAGTTCGGACGCCTCGCGCCGGGCTGGCGCAGCCGTTTCATCCTGACCCGGCACTCGCCGCTCGAAACCGTGAAAAACCTGCGCCGCGCGCGCACGATCGTGTTCGATGGCGGGGTGTTCACCACGGACGAGAAACTCGACGGAGCCGGACTGTGATCAAAGAATGAATGTGAACAGACACGAATCAGAGTCATTCCACCCTGCCTGTCATCCTGAGTGCAGCGAAGGATCCAGAGGCGTGGGGGCATGGCGTGCGGTTGTTCCTGGATCCTTCGCTGCGCTCAGGATGACGAGTTGCGTAGGCTTTGATTCTTATCCGTGCGCATCCAGGTCCATCCGTGGCTAAAAACCTTCCTCCACTTTCCCCATGGGCATGAGTCTGGAAATCACCACCCGCAACGAGATCCCGGCCGACGTTGCCTACGAAGAAATCTTCGTCACTTGGCTGCCGACCGAGGGCAAGGAGGCCGTCTTGGCCAAGTGCGTCGAACTGCACGCCAAGGGCCTGAAGCCCGTGCCGCACATCGCGGCCTTCAAGGTAAAGGACACGGCCGATGCCCACGCCATCGCCGACGCCGTGCGCCCGCTCACGCGCAAGGTTTTCCTCATCCGTGGCAACACGCAGCAGGAGGGTGAGTTCGCGACCGTGGACGAACTCGTCGCCACCGGCGCCTTCCAAGGTTTCGAAATCGGGGTGGGGGGCTTCCCCGAGGGCAACAGCCCGCTCACCTTCGAGCAGGGCATCGAGATCCTCCGGCGCAAGACCGCCTACGCGAGTTTCGTCGTGACGCAGTGGTCGCTCGACGAGGCGGCCATCGCGCGCTTTCTCGACGCCTCGCCGCTGCCCGTTCACCTCGGCGTGCCCAACCGTTGCTCGATGAAGCAGCTCGTGCGCTTCGCCGCCGTGTGTGGCATCGAGAATTCCGTGCGGGGCATGCTCTCCAATCCCAAGAACATCGCCCGCTTCGTGTTTGGCTTCGATCCGGGTTTCATCCTGAAGGCCTTTGAAGGGCACCCGCGCCTGGCCCGGTTCCACGTCTATGCCTTCGGCAACTTCGCGCCGTTGCAAAAGTGAACCACGAGTGAGAACGGGCTCGGCCCTCCATGTTTTGTCGGCTGATTCGGGTTCCTTCCCAAGCCTCCGTGGCTAAGCTCCTCTTAATCCCATGAACCAACCCCCGCTCCTTGAAGCCCTCGCGACCCGCCGCCTCGTGTGCGACGGGGCCATGGGCACGCAGCTCTTCCTCGCCGGCCTCGAATCGGGCGCCTGCGGCGAAGCGTGGAACCTCACGCATCCCGACCGCGTGCTCGCCATTCAGCGCCGCTACGCCGACGCCGGGGCGGACTGCATCATCTCCAACACCTTCGGCGGCAGCCGCATCATGCTGCGCCGTCACGGGCATGAGGCGGACCTCGCCGCCATCAACGCCGCCGGAGTGCGTCTCACGCGCGAGGCCTTCGGCGGCCGTCCAGGCTATGTGCTCGGCGACATTGGTCCGCTTGGCGCGCTGCTCGAACCTTACGGCGAACTGACCGAGGCCGAGGCGCGGTCTGCGTTGGAAGAACAGGCGACGGCCCTCGTCAAGGCGGGCGCCGATGCGATCATCATTGAGACCCAGACCGGCTTGGAAGAACTCGGCCTGGCCATTGACGCCGCGAAGGCGGCCAAGGCTCCCTGCATCATCGCCTCGCTCGCCTACGACCTCTCCATGGACGGCACTTTCTACAAGACCATGATGGGCGTGTCGCCCGAGCAGGCCGCGGAGTTCATTCAGGAGCGCGGCGCTCACATTGCGGCCCTCAACTGCGGCACCGGCATGGACATGAAGGGCGCGGCGCTGGTTGGTCGGCTCTACAAGGAGAATTGCTCGCTGCCCGTGATGGTGCAGCCCAACGCCGGCCTGCCCGTGCTCGAAAATCTCAAGGCGGTTTACAAGCAGCTGCCCGCCGACATGGCCAAGGACGTGCCCGAGGTGCTCGGCGTCGGTGTCGGCATCATCGGCTCCTGCTGCGGCAGCACGCCCGACCACACGCGAGCGATCCGCGGGGTGGTGGACGGGTTTGCCCGGCGCGGTTGATTTTCGGTGCCCGAGTCCCGGCGGCCGATGGCGCCGGGACTCGAACCTCCCCCTGTGCTGGGTTGGCAGTCATCAGTTGAATTCCCTTGGTCGTGCTTGTCGCTATAATGGTCGGTAACCTGATCCTCCCATGAAAGACTCCGACTTTCCCGCCATCTTCTCCCTCAAGGGTGAACTCGCGGTCGTGACCGGTGGCGGCACCGGCATCGGCCAGGCCATCGCGCAGGCCATGCACGCGGCCGGCGCGCGCGTCGTGCTCGTCGGGCGGCGTGAAGCCGAGCTTATTGCCGCCGTCAAGACGATGGGCGAGGGCGCGGCTTACGCCGTGCATGACATTACCGCGACCGCCGAGACCGCCGCCCTCGTGCAGCGCATCACCCAGGAGCACGGGCCCATCACCTGCCTCGTCAACAATGCCGGCCGGCATCTCAAGAAGGCGGCGGTGGACACCACGCCGCAGGAGTTCCTCGACGTGCTCAACACGCACATCATCGGCGCCCACGAGCTCACGCGGCTCGTCGCCCCCGGCATGATCGAGCGCAAGCACGGCTCGATCATCTTCACGGCCTCGATGGCCTCGCTCTTCGGCATCCCGCTGGTCGTGGCCTACGCCTCGGCCAAGTCCGCCATGTTGGGTATGGTGCGCACGCTCTCCACCGAGCTTTCCTCGCACGGCATCCGGGTGAATGCCATCGCTCCCGGCTGGATTGACACCGACATGTCGCGCAAGGCCTTCGCCGGCGACCCGGCCCGGAAGAACAAAATCATCAGCCGCACGCCGATGGCCCGGCTCGGTGACGTGTCCGATGTCGGCTGGGCGGCTGTCTATCTGGCTTCGCCCGCCGCGAAATTCGTCACCGGCGCCGTGCTGCCCGTGGACGGTGGTGCGAGCATGGGCTTCTGAAGGTGGGGTTGTAGGGCGGGGTCTCCGAACCCCGCCGCGATCAAGGCGCGATGTCCGAACGAAGGCGGGGTTCGGAGACCCCGCCCTACAACAATACCGGTCCAGTGATTGACTGGAAATCCGCGGCATAACATTCGCGAATTCCGGTGGGCTGATTTAGCTCTGGGCCGTTGCCCGCACCCCGTTACCCCCGCCATGAAAACACCCCGTCTTGCCGGCCTTTTGGCCGGTCTTCTTGTTCTATCCCTGTCTGTGTCGGCCGCTCCGGTCGGCCAGTTTGCCGACTCCGCTGATGTCGGCACGCCGGCCATCGCCGGCGCCACCACCTACGATTCCTCGCTGCAGCATTACCGCATGAGCGCCGGCGGCATCAACATGTGGGGCACGACCGACCAGCACCAGTTCGCGTGGAACAAGCTCAAGGGCGACTTCATCGTCCGCGCCCGCGTCGAGTGGATCGGGCAGGGCGTGGACCCGCACCGCAAGGCCGGTTGGATTGCGCGCAAGAGCCTCGACCATGATTCCGCCTACGCGGACGCGTGTGTCCACGGCGGCGACGGCCTCACCTCGCTGCAGTTCCGCCGTGAAAAAGGCGCCATCACCGAGCAGGTCGTGCTGCCGCTCACGGGCGGCGACGTCGTGCAGCTCGAGCGCCGGGGCAACACCTGGATCTTTTCCTCGGCCCGTTACGGCGAAACCTTCGTGACGCAGACGCTTGCCGACCTCGATCTCGGCGAGGAGCCCTTCGTCGGGCTCTTCCTTTGCTCGCACAACGCCAACGTGAAGGAGGAGGTCATCTTCAAGGATGTGCGCATCATCCAGCCGCCCAAGGCGGGCTACGTGCCTTACCGCGATTACATCGGTGCACATCTGGAGATTCTGAATGTTCACACGGGCAAGCTTGAGACCGTTTACAGCTCGCCCGTGCAGTTCGAGGCGCCCAACTGGAAGCCCGACGGTCGCACGCTCATCGTCAACGTCAGCGGCCCGGGTGACGAGCGCGGCCAGCTCAAGACCTACGACCTCGTGACCAAGGAGGTGAAGTTGCTTAACACCGGAACCATCGGTCGCAACAACAACGACCATGTGCTGACCTTTGACGGCAAGATGCTCGGCGTGAGCATCCACACGCCGGCCGATGGCGGCCGTTCCGTCATCTACAAGCTGCCTTCGACCGGCGGCGAGCCGGTGCGCGTGACGCCGAATTCGCCCTCGTATTTCCATGGCTGGTCGCCCGACGGCAAGTGGCTGATTTACACCGGCGGCCGCAAGGAGACGCCCGACGCCAAGGCCGACAAATACGACATCTACAAGATTCCCGCCGAGGGCGGGGAAGAGATCCGCCTGACCCGGGAGGGCTCCCTGAGCGACGGCCCGGAGTTCACGCCCGACGGCCGCTGGATCTACTACAACTCCACCCGCAGCGGCCTCATGCAGCTCTGGCGCATGCGTCCCGACGGCTCGCAGCAGGAGCAGGTCACCAACGACGAGTTCAACAACTGGTTCCCACACATTTCGCCCGACGGGAAATGGATCGCCTTCATTTCCTACGGCCAGGACGTGCGTCCGGAAGACCATCCCTACTACAAACACTGTTATCTCCGCCTGATGCCCATCGAGGGCGGCAAACCGCGCGTCATCGCTTACGTTTTCGGCGGGCAGGGCACGATCAACGTGCCCTCGTGGTCACCGGACAGCACGCGCGTGGCCTTCGTGAGCAACACCGACAACATCAGGTGAACTGTCCACCAGCATCGGGGTGGACTTCGCCGATAACGCTGCGAAGCTAGGCCCGCTAAGCCTGATGTAGGGTCGCCGCTTGCGGCGACCTTGCGAACGAGGTCGGCACAAGCACCGACCCTCAAGGATCTGGAAAGAACCCCAGTCCCCATGACTACCCCCGTCTCCCGTCGCCACTTCATGCGCACCGCTGCCGGTGCCGCCGCCCTGATCACCGCCCCGTTGATCGCGCCGTCGCGCCTGTTCGGCGCCACCGCGCCCAGCAACCGCATCCGTGTGGGCCAGATCGGCTGCGGCCGTATTGCGCTGGGTCATGACCTGCCCGGCGTGCTGCGCTCCGGTCTCGCGGATGTCGTGGCCGTGTGCGATGTGGACACCAGGCGTATTGCCGCAGGCAAGGCTTGGGTGGAGAATTTCTACCGCGAGGCCAAGCTCACGGCCCCCGAGATCGCGACCTTCGGCGACTACAAGGAGTTGCTCGCCCGCAAGGACATCGACGCCGTCGTGCTCAGCCTGCCGGACCACCAGCATGCCGAGATCGGTCTGCGCGCCATCATGGCAGGCAAGGACGTCTATCTGCAGAAACCCTTCACGATGACCCACGCCGAGAGCGTGGTCCTGCGCGACGCCGTGGCAAAGAGCGGCCGCATCATGCAGATCGGCAGCCAGCAGCGCTCGTGGGGCCCGCACGAACAGTTTCGCAAGGCCTGCGAATTCGTGCGCAGCGGCCGGGTCGGCCGGCTCCAGCGGGTCGAGATCGGCCTGCCCATCGACCCGACCAAGCCCGATGACCCTCAGCAGCCCGTGCCGGCCAATCTCAATTACGATACCTGGCTCGGGCCGACGCCCGAGGTGTATTACACCGAGCAGCGCGTCCACTCCCAGCAGCTGAACGCCCAAGGCCAGCTCGACATCGGCTCGCGTCCGGGCTGGCTCCGCAATGAATCCTACTGTCTTGGCATGATCACCGGCTGGGGCGCGCACCATTTCGACGTCGCCCACTGGGGCATGGATCAGGAGCACGGCGGTCCCTCGAAGATCGAGGGCCGGGGCGAGTTCCCGACGAACTCGATCTGGAACGTCCACGGCAAATACAACGTCCACCTGACCTATCCCGGCGGCGTGCAGATGCGCGTGTCCGACGAGCTGCAGAACGGCGTGAAGTTCATCGGCGACGAAGGCTGGATCTTCGTGGCCCGCAACGAGGGCGCCACCGCCAGCGACCCGAAGAGCAACACGCCCGGCCAGCTGCACTGGCTCGCCGCCAGCGACCAGAAGCTTCTCGACCCGAACGGCGTCAAGGTGACCTTCCCGGCGAGCACGTCGCACCACAAGAACTGGCTCGAGTGCGTGAAGAGCCGCGCCACGCCGCTCTCGCCCGCCAGCATGGCCCACTATTCCAACACCGCCTGCATCCTCAGCTGGATCGCGATGAAGACCGCCCGCCCGCTTACGTGGGACACCAAGACCGAGCGCTTCGTCAACGACGCCGCAGCCAACGCGCTCCTCACCCGCCCCGAACGCGCCGGCTACGGCGCGCTGAGGCTGGCCGGCAAAGCCTGAGCGAACGGCCGGCGCTTGGATTGTAGGGCGGGGTTCAGAGCCCCCGCCCTGCATCACGACTTCGGAAAATCCGGATGCGCCTTCACTTCAAGCAGCTGCTTGGTGTGGCGCTCGGAGTGGGCGGAGATGAAGAGGAGCCACTGGTAGGCGTCGAGCATGCCGAGCGGGCTTTCGGCGGCGTGCGCGCGGAGGTCGGGCGTGTCCTTCATCAGGGCGATGGTCTTGGCGCGGCTTTCGCCGAAGTGTTTCAATGCCTCGGCGGCCGATCCGTAACGGTTGGTGGGAATGAGCGGCTCGGGGGCGGTTCGTTTCTGGCTGCGGTCGGGAATCGCCTTGAGGATCAGCTCGTCGGTCGCCTTGGCGTCCGTGCCCTCGGCGGGCGGCGGCGCCTTCAGCACCTGGCCCGTGACGAGGCCCATGAGCATGTCCTCGGCCGAGGCGATGTGCTCCAGCACCTGCGCGACGGACCATTTTTCGGGTGCAGGTTTGAAATTCAGCTGGGCCTCCGACAGGCCTTGGGCGGCGGCGAGCACGCCGGCGCGGGTTTTCTCAAGGTGGGCGAGGCCGGCCGCGCGGTCTTCGGCGGAAAGTTCCGCGGCGCGCAGGCCGGTCAGAACGGAAAAAGACAGGAGCAGGGTGAGGAACGTGGTTCTCATGTATGAATGGGGTTTCGGTGGCCAAACTAGCCGCGCCGACTATCTCAACAAGAGCGAAACCGGTGTGCCCTTGTCGGTGTCCGGTCACTGTAATCATTTCCCATGAAACGTCTCCTGCTTCTCACCGCCGCATTCCTCGGACTGACTCTGCTCCCCGCAGCGGAACCAGCCGGAAGCTGGGTGGCGACCTGGGCCACGAGCCAGCAGCTCACCGAGAAGGGCAACCTGCCACCGGAGCCCGGCTTCACCGCGGCGACGGTGCGGCAGAAGCTGCGCGTATCCGTCGGCGGCGAAAAGTTCCGCGTGCGCTTTTCCAACGAATTTGGCAACGGCCCGCTCACGCTCGAGGCCGTCCACGCGGCGCTGGCCGACGGGTTTGCCGACGCCAAGATCCAGCCGGGCAGCAGCCGCGCCCTGACGTTTCGGGGTGCCGGCTCGGTCACGATCCAGCCGGGTGCGACCGTGATTTCCGATCCGGTTGACCTGCCGCTCGCGCCGATGGCCGACGTGGCTGTCACGACGGTGACCAAGGCTTCCCCGAGCGACCTCACGGGCCACCCGGGGTCGCGCACGACCTCGTATTTCGCCTACGGCGGCGCGGCGCCCGATGCCGCCGACCTGCCTGAGGCCAAGCGCACGGACCACTGGTATTTCATGTGTAGCCTCGATGTGTGGACCACGAAGCGCGCGGCGGCCGTGGCCGTCCTCGGCGACTCGATCACCGACGGACGCGGCTCGACGCACAATCACAACGATCGCTGGCCCGACATCCTGTCGCAGCGACTGCGTGCGAATCCCGCTACGGCCGACGTCGCCGTGCTCAACCATGGCGTCGGCGGTGGCCGGGTGCTGCGCGACGGACTCGGCGTGAGCGCGCTGCGGCGCTTCGACCGTGACATCATCGCCCAGCCCGGCGTGAAGTGGCTCATCATTCTCGAAGGCGTGAACGACCTCGGCACCTCCTCGCCCGAGACGGTGGCCGTCACGGCCCAGGAATTGATTTCCGCCTACGACCAGATGATCACCCGCGCCCACGACCACGGCATCAAGGTCTATGGCGCCACGATCATGCCGCTCGGCGGGTTCAAGAACTACGACACCCCGGAGCGCGAAGCGGCCCGCCAGACGGTCAACGCGTGGATTCGCACCAGCGGCCGGTTCGACGGCGTGATTGATTTCGATGCCGTCGCCCGCGATCCGGAAAACCCCGCAAAGCTCAGCGCCGCCACGGACGGCGGAGACCATCTCCACCTGTCCGCCGGCGGTTACCGGATCATTGCAGACTCCATCGACCTCGGCCTGTTTTTGCGCTGAGGTGGGGAGGGGTGGGGCGTTCACCCCGTTTTCACACGTAACTGACGGGAAACCGGGTGGACTTTTAACGGAGGGAAGGCTTCATGGCCCGGATGACTCTGTCGCGCACGGATGCCTGGGCCGGACTGCTGCCACGCTTGCTGGCCACGCTGGGGCTCCTGCTTCTCGCCGGCTGCACGACGCCGACCAGCGCTCCGCCCCCGGAGAAAGGTGCGACCCTGCAGGTGCAGGTGCCCAGCGCGACAGCGGCTCCCTCCGACAAGGAAATCGTCTGCCGCATCCAGTTCATCGATGGGGCCATGGTCGCGAGTGGCGAAGGGCTGCAGCGCGGCCACCACCGGCTGGTCGTGGCGCTGGGTGAAAAGGAGGGCGAGTTCACCGGCGACGTGGACCTCGTGATTCCCGCCGCGCGCGACTACCGGCTGAAGGCCGAGCGCGATGACGACACCTTTACGCTGTCGTTGATCGAGACGCAGAGCGGCAAGGCCGTGGCGACCTCCTCCGCGCAAGCCGCACCGATGATGCAGTTCCAGGTGTTCGTGCTGCAGAAGTGAGCGGGACCGGGCGCCTTGGTATGAGATTGCGGCCAACCGGGGTGCACGCACGCTGACCGGACATGCCCGCTTTGCCCCCTGTCATTTTCGAGGACGAGAGCCTCATCGCGTTCGACAAGCCGAGCGGGCTGTTGATCGCGCCGGACCGCTGGGACAAATCACGCGCGAACCTCATGGACATGGTGCATGAGAAGATGGGCCATGGCGTGGCCAACGTGCACCGGATCGACGCCGACACGAGCGGGCTGGTGCTCTGCGCGAAGACCAAGCCCGCGCTGGATTTTCTCAGCGGGCAGTTCCAATCCAAGACCGTGGCCAAGCGCTACGAGGCGCTCACGGTCGGCCTGCCGGCGGAGGATGCCTTCACGGTGGACCTGGTGCTGAAGGAAGACGAAGCCAAGCCCGGCCGCATGTGCGTGGTGAAAAAACACGGCAAGGCGAGCGTGACGGACTTCACGGTCCTTGCCCGTTTCGCGCAGCCGGCGGGACGCCCCGGGTTCGCGCACATCGAATGCCGGCCGCAAACCGGGCGCACGCACCAGATCCGGGTCCATCTGGCCGCTTCGGGCACGCCGATCCTCAACGACCCGTTTTACGGGAACGACACGAGGCTGCTGCTTTCGGATTTGAAGCGCGGTTACAAGGGCCGGGAGGAGGAGCGTCCGCTCATCGCCCGGCTGGCGTTGCACGCGGCGGCGCTGACCTTTACGCACCCGGCCTCACGCGAACCGATGACGCTGGCGTCGCCGCGACCGCAGGATTTCGACGTGGCGCTCAAATACCTGCACAAGTTCACCCGGCGATAAAATCTGTTGTCCGGTGCCCGGCCACCCTCCAAGCTTCCCGTTGTCACCCCTGCCATGAGTCATGCTGCGTCGCTGAATCCCTGGTTCCCTCCCTCGCCGGCAGGGGCCGCTCCGGTAAAACCCATCCGTGCGGTCGGCATTATTGGCGTGGAAAAAACCAGCACGGGCATCGCCCACTGGTGCGCCACCAAGGGCATGGGCGTGATGATGCATGATCTCGAGGCCGGCGCCCTCACGCACGCGGTGGAGAATGTCCGCGCCCTCTTCCGCGCGGCCGAGGATCGCAATGAGATCAGCCATTCCGCCGCCCACAAGGCGATGGGCGGCATCAGCATCACCACGGGCCTCGAGGACCTCGAATTCTGCGACATCATCATCGAGACCGTCACCGAGGACATCGCTTCGAAACGCGCGCGGTTCGAGCGGTTCGGCAAAATCATGCCGAAGGATATGGTGCTGGCCTCCTGCGCCTCCGGCACCGGCCTCGTCGAGATCAGCGGCGCCATCACCGCGCCCGAGCGCTTGATCGGCCTGAAGTTCTTCGATCCGGTGGGGGAGACGGTCCAGGTGCAGATCACCCTCGGGCCCGCCACCTCCCGCGTCACCGCCGAGCGCGTGGTGGCCTTTGTCACCTCCCTCGGTCGGCAACCTGTGTTGCAGGGCCCGGTCAAGGGCTGATCGACTGCGCCGAGAAATGCGTTGCAGTTGCAAACCGGTTGCCGGGTAATGTCAGACCAATCCCGCCCATGGCCAAGGTCGCGACCCTCAACAAAGAACAAAAACGCCACCTGCTGGTGACGATGCTTGAGAGCCGTCACGGCGACCTCCGTGAGGAGAGCCTGAACCGGCAGGGCAAGGGACATTTCCATGTCTCGGGTCGCGGCCACGAGGGAATGGCCGCCTTGGGCGTCCAACTGCGCGACGGCGACTACATGCTGCCCTACTACCGCGATCGCGGCCTGTGCATGGGGCGGGGCATGACCACCCGGTTGCTGGCGCTGGAGTATTTTGCCAAGCGCGACTCCGCCTCCCGCGGGCGCATGATGCCGTCACACTATTGCTCGCGGGAACTGAACATCGTGAGCGTGCCGACGCCGACCGGTTCCCAACTCGTGCCGGCCTGCGGCATCGCTTGGGGCCTCCAGCTGGACCAGAAGGACGGCGTGGTCGTCACCACGATTGGCGACGCGGCGACGCGGCAGGGCGATTTCTACGAGGCAATCAGCTTTGCGCAGGAAAAGAAGCTCCCGCTGATGCTGATCGTCGAGGACAACGCCTACGGCATCTCGACCCCCACGCGCCGCATCAACCCGCTCGCCCTGCAGGTCATCAACCCCGCGCAGTGGCAGGTGGTGGACGGTTCGGATCCGCTCGCGGTGCACGCGGCCACGCAGCAGGCGCTGGCGGCATTGCGGGCCGGCCAGGGGCCGGCGTTCCTCTGGGTCAAAACGGAGCGTCTTTCCAGCCACACCAGCTCCGACGACCACACGCTCTACCGTTCGAAGGAGGACATCGCCCGCATCGAGCAGCACGATCCCATCCGCAACCTCAAGCAGCAGATGATCCGTGATGGCGACCTCACGGAGAAGGATTACGAGAAGCTCGACGCCGACCTGAAGGAGAAGGTGCGCCGGGACTACGCCGCCGCCGAGAAGGCCGAGAATCCCCGCGCCAGCGACCTCATGGTCGAGTCCATGGGCCCTGCGCCCGAGCTGGGCGGCGAACTGTTCCAGCCCGGCAAATACCGCATGGGTGATCTGATCAACCGCACGCTTCGCGCCGGCCTCGATGCCGATCCCGCGCGCATGATCTTCGGCGAGGACGTCGAGGACCCGAAGGGCGGCGTGTTTCGGCTCACGCAGAAACTTTCCACGGATTTCCCGGCCCAGGTGTTCAATTCGCCGCTGGCCGAGTCCACCATCATCGGCCTGGGCGGCGGCCTCGCGCTCTATGGGCGGCGCCCGGTGTTCGAGATCCAGTTTATCGATTTCATCTACCCCGGCTTCAACCAGCTGGTGCAGAACCTCGCGAACCTGCGCTGGCGCACCAACGGCGAGTGGAAGGTGCCGGCGGTCTTCTACGCGCCCTATGGCGCCTACCTGCCCGGCGGTGCGCTCTGGCACTCGCAGGCCAACGAGGCGGTTTTTGCGCATTTCCCCGGCATCAACGTCGTGATCCCGTCCACGCCGGAGGACGCCGCCGGCCTGCTCTGGACCGCGATGCACGCGGAGGACATCACGCTGTTCCTGCTCCCCAAGCACATGCTTTGGGCCGAGCGCGAGACGAGCACCGCGATCGCCGCGATCCCGTTTGGCTCCGCGCGCCGCCTGACCGAGGGCACCGACCTCACGATCGTGGCCTGGGGCAACACCGTGGAAAAATCGCAGGAGGCGCTCGCCGAGCTGAAGGACGGCGCCTCGGTCGAGCTCATCGACCTGCGCTCCATCGCGCCCTGGGACAAGACCACGGTCGAGGAATCCGTCCGCAAGACCGGACGCCTGGTGATCGTGCAGGAGGACACCGAGAACTGCTCCGTCGGCCAGATGATCATCACGCACCTCATGGGCCGGCCGGATCTCTGGGCCGCGCTGAAGGCCCCGCCGCTGCTCGTGTCGAAGGGCAATGTGATGATCGGCTACAACCCGATCTACGAATACGCCGCGTTGCCCGACGTGCCGCGCATCCTCGACGCCATCCGCCGCACGCTGGCGTTGGATGTCGCGCGTGGCGAGGAAGTCGCGCTGGCCACCCCGGTGCCGCCGCCGCCCACCGGATCGACCGCCCCGTTTGCCGTCGCCGAGGCCCATGCCCCGCAGAACACCGTCATTCCCGGCAGCAACGACATCATCGTGCGCGTGCCGATCATGGGCGAGGGCCTGCGCTCGGCGCGCGTGGTGACGCTCAACAAGAAGCCGGGCGACGCCGTGAAGCACGACGAGGTGCTGTGCGAGCTCGAGACCGACAAGGCCGTGTATCCCGTCGAGGCGTCGTTTGCCGGCACCTTCAAGGAGTGGCGCATCAAGCTCGAGGACACCGTGCTCATCGGACAGGACATTGCGCTCGTCACCGGTGACGCCGCCAGTGTCGCCGGCCTGCCGGTTGAGGGCGCGGCCAAGAAGCCGGCGGCCGCTCCGTCGGCGCCTGCCGTGTCATCGGCGGCGAAAACCGTTTCCGCTCCGGCGGTCGTTTCCCAACCCACCAAGCTTATGCAAGGCAACGTCCGCCCGCCCGCCCTTTCCCCCGCGATCACCAAGCGGCTCGACACGGTCGTGCCGGCCAACCTGCTCATGGACTGCCGCTGGGAGCCGATCCGCCTTGCGCGTGAGCAGGCCAAGGGGCTGCACGGCAAGGCCGCCGCCTCACCCTCCGCGATGATGGCGTGGTGCGTCACGCGCGCCATGGAACTGCACGCCGGTTTCCGGCGCATCGTGAACAAGGACGGCATCATCACCGAGCTCGGCGACTTTGAACTCGGCGTCGCGGTGGCCCTCGAGGGCGACCGCCTCGGCACCGCCGCCATGGCCATGGCCAACAAACTGGCGTGGCCCGACTTCGTCACCGCCTACAACCGGGCCATCGAGGAAACCCGCTCTGGAAAGATGATCGAAGTGCAGGCGCCGCTGAACATCAGCAGCCTCGGCGCCTTCGGCGTCGAGAGCGCCACGCCGATTGTCGTGCCACCCGCGATGAGCACGCTGTTCATCGGTTCCGCCCACGAAAAAATGGTGAAGGACGGCGGCGTAGTTTATCCGCAGGAGGTAGTTACGCTTTCACTGACCTTCGACCACCGCGTGGTAAACGGCGCGGGCGCGGCGGCGTTCATGATGGAACTGAAACGCCTGTTCGAAACCTTCCGCCTCCCCGGTTGAGAGATTTCTGGACGAAACCGACGGCCTGCTTATAGTGCCGTTTGCATCTGGCCGGGCCCCCAGGTGTGACTATGGCGGAATCACACGCACCGGCAGCCGGCCCATTGGAAACACATCGGGCCCTCAACGTCCTTATCATTGAGGACGACGCCCGCTGGCGCACCTGGGTTGAGGCGCATCTCCAGTCCGCGGGCCATCGCAGCGTCACGGCGGCCGACGGAGAGGCCGGCCTGAACGCGATCGGGTTGGCCCGCCCCGACCTCATCCTGTGCGACATCGAAATGCCTGTGCTCAACGGCTACGCGGTGCTGGAAGCCATCCGCCTGAATCCCGCGATGGCGGACCTGCCGTTCATCTTCCTGACCTCGCGCAACGCCCGGGCCGACCAACGCAAGGGGATGGTGCTGGGGGCGGACGACTATCTCGCCAAACCGTTTTCCGGCGATGAGCTGATGCTGGCCATCACCTCGGTAATGCGAAAGCGGGCGATCCTGACGGAACGAGTGAAGCAATCCACCGAGGAATACCGGCGCGAGCTGTCCGCGCCCTGGGCGCATGAACTGCTCACGCCGCTGAACGGGATTCTGGGCATTGCGGCGATGATCGAGGCCGATCCCGCGGCCGTTTCCCCCACGGAGCTGAGGGAGCTCGCCCGCTCCATCCACGAAAGCGCCCGCCGGCAGCAGGCGCTCGCCCGCAAACTGGTGCAGTATTTCCAGCTGGAACAATTGCGTGAATACAACTGGAGCGATCCCTCCGCCGCGGTGGAGGCGGGAGCCGGCATTGAGGACGAGGTCATGGGCGTGGTGGAGCGGGCCGGCCGGTCCGCCGATCTTGGCATGCGCTGCGAGCGCGCCGCGGTGGCCATCGGTCCGCAATGGCTGCGGGCGGTCGCGGCGGAGCTGACCGAGAATGCCTGCCGCTTTTCCCCCAAGGGGACCCCGGTTTCCGTCGAGGCCCGCAGCGTGGAGGGGTTATACCGGATCGAGGTGACGGACCGCGGATGTGGCATGAATCCCGCGGAACGGGCGGCGGTCGGGGCGTTCCGTCAATTCGACCGGGCCCGGCGCGAGCAGCAGGGGCTAGGCCTGGGTTTGGCCATCGTGCGCAACGTGGCGCGCTTGCACCGCGGCTCATTCAGCCTCGAGTCCGGGGCCGACGGGGTTGGCCTGCGGGCTGTGGTGGAGCTGCCGCTCGCGACCTGACGTATGTTAGACTGGAACGGTCGCTTGCGGCGGGAGGTGTTGTAT
This sequence comes from uncultured Oleiharenicola sp., assembly GCA_966252395.1. GTDB lineage: Bacteria > Verrucomicrobiota > Verrucomicrobiia > Opitutales > Opitutaceae > Lacunisphaera. Next base: position 29,120 of record CBINOW010000034.1, read on the forward strand.
CCTAGGTAGTCCGCACCCCATGAACACTCCACGCCCTGTTCCCGCCCTGTCTCGTCGTCGCTTCCTTGGTCAGATTTCCGCCGTCGGTGCCCTGTCGTTGGCGCCGCGAGCCGTCCTCGCGGCGGCGCCGCCGGCGAAAAAACTAGGGATCGCATTGGTCGGCCTCGGTGGCTACAGCACCGGCCAGCTCGGGCCGGCCCTGAAGCTGACGCAACACTGCCGGCTTGCCGGTGTGGTGACCGGTTCGCCCGAGAAGGGGCGGAAGTGGGCGGCGGATTACGCTTTCCCCGAGGCGAACATCTACGGCTACGACTCGATGGCGAAGATGGCGGGCAATCCCGACATCGACATCGTGTATGTCGTCACGCCCAACGGCCTGCACGCCGAGCACGCGATCGCCGCGGCCAAGGCCGGCAAGCACGTCATTTGCGAAAAACCCATGGCCAACACCGTGGCGGAATGCGACGCGATCCTCGCCGCCTGCAAGCAGGCGGGCGTGCGGCTGGCGATCGGCTACCGGCTGCACTATGATCCCTTTCATGAAGAGCTGCGCCGGCTCGTGCGCACGCAGGAATTCGGGCCGTTCATGAACATGAGCGGCGGCTTCGCGTTCACGATGGGGCGGCACCAGTGGCGCGCGCAGAAGAAGCTCGCCGGCGGCGGCCCGCTGATGGACCTCGGCGTCTATGTGATCCAGGAAACCTTCATGGCGGCCGGCGACGTGCCCGCGGTGGCGATCACGGCGCGCGAACTGCCGAAGGCGCGGCCGGAGTTTTTCGTGGATGTCGAGGAGAGCATCGAGTGGATCATGGAGTTCGCCAACGGCGCGAAGTGCGCGGGCTACACCAGCTACAACAGCAACCGGAACGATTTTCGCGCCGAGGCGAAGGGCGGTTGGTTCGAAGTCGGTCCCGCCTACAGCTACCGCGGCCTGCGGGCCGCGACGAGCAAGGGCCCGGTGGACGTCGCCCCGCCCGCCAGCCAGCAGGCGTTGCAGATGGACGCCTTCGCGCTGGATGTGCTGCAGAATCGCCCGAGCCTAGTGCCCGGCGAAATGGGCCGGCGCGACATGGTTGTGGTCGAGGCGATCTACGCCTCGGCCGCCGCGGGCGGGAAACGGGTGGAGCTGAAGTTCTGAGGCAGCTCAGAAATCCGCCGTGCCCGGGGTGCGGGCGAAGGGGATCACGTCGCGGATGTTGCCGACGCCGGTCACGAACATGAGCATGCGCTCGAAGCCGAGGCCGAAGCCGGCGTGCGGCACCGTGCCGTAGCGGCGGAGGTCGAGATACCACCAGTAGGCTTTTTCGTCGAGGTGGTGCAGGGCCATGCCCTCGCGCAGCAGTTCGAGGCGCTCTTCGCGTTGGCTGCCGCCGATGATCTCGCCGATGCCGGGCACGAGCAGGTCCATCGCGGCCACGGTCTGGCGGTCGGGCGAGCAGCCGTCGGTCACGCGCATGTAGAACGCCTTGATCGCGCGCGGGTAGTTATAGACTGTGACCGGGCACTTGAAATGCTCCTCGGTGAGGTAGCGTTCGTGCTCGGCCTGGAGGTTGGCGCCCCACGCGATCGGGTGCTCCCAGGTCTTGCCGGATTTTTCCAGGATCTCGACGGCCTCGGTGTAGCTGCAGCGCACGAAGGGTTTCTCCAGCACGAAGTCGAGGCGCGGGAGCAGATCCTTGTCCACGAACTTGCTGAAAAACTCCAGGTCGGCGGCGCAGTGCGTGCGCACGTCGCGGATGAGGTATTTCACGAATTCCTCGGCGAGATCCATGTCGCCCTGCAGGTCGCAGAACGCCATCTCGGGCTCGATCATCCAGAACTCGGCGGCGTGGCGCGAGGTGTTGGAGTTTTCGGCGCGGAAGGTCGGGCCGAAGGTGTAGATGTTGCTCAGCGCGCAGGCGAAGATCTCGCCCTCGAGTTGGCCCGAGACGGTGAGAAAGGTCTTCTTGCCGAAGAAGTCCTTGGAGCTGTCCACGTGCTTGTCCTCGCCCCGCGGCGGGTTTTCGAGGTCGAGGGTGGTCACGCGAAACATGTCGCCCGCGCCCTCGGCGTCGCTGGCGGTGATGATCGGGGTGTGGACGTAGTGGAAGCTGCGCTCCTGAAAAAACTGGTGGACGGCGTAAGCGAGGCGGCTGCGCACGCGGAAGACGGCGCCGAAGAGGTTGGAGCGCGGGCGAAGGTGGGCGATCTCGCGGAGAAACTCGAGCGTGTGACCCTTCTTCTGGAGCGGGTAGGTGCCGTCGGCTTCGCCCACGACCTTGAACTCGGTGGCGACGACTTCCCATTTCTGGCCCTGGCCCTGCGAGGCGACGAGCTTCCCGCGGACCTCGACCGAGGCGCCGGTGTGGGCGCGGGCGACGTGCGGGTAGTCGGGGAGGGTGGCGTCCACAACGATCTGCAGGCCCTTGAGACAGGAGCCGTCGTTAAGTTCGACGAAGGAGAAGGCCTTGGAGTCGCGGCGGGTGCGGACCCAGCCTTGGAGAAGGATGGCATCGGTCGCGGCGGTGGCGTTGAGGGCGTCTTTGACGAGAGTGCGTTGCATGGGACGGTTTGTTTTGGCCGATGGATTACAGGGATGGCGCGGAAGGCAGAAGCTTTTTCCAGCCGCAGGGATTGCCGTTTGCTTCTCCTCCCATTGTGGCCAGTATGCCGCATACCCCCTCCCCATGATCCGTCCCCTCGGTCGTCTCCTCATGTCCTGTCTCCTGCCCGCGCTGCTTGCCGCCGCTGAACCCGCCAAGATCGGTTCCTCGATTTTTCCCTTCGAAAGCCTCGAAGTGAAACCCACCGGCGTGGGCGAGCGCCGCGACGTGGCGCGCAACCCGACCGCCACGCTGCACGAGTTTGAGTGCCACATCAGCACGCTCAACCCCGCCAACGCCTCGCATCCGCCGCACACGCATCCGCAGGAGGAACTGATCATCCTGCGCGACGGTGAACTCGACGTGCACATCAACGGCACCAACACGCGCGTCGGCCCCGGCTCGCTGTTTTTCTTCGCTTCGAATGACCCGCATGCCGTGCAGAACCACGGCGACAAGCCGGCGACCTACTTCGTGTTCAATTTCTCCAGCGCCGCGACCGCCGGGCTTCGTGGCAAGGCGCCGCTCCCCGCCGACCCGGCCCGCCGCGGTTCGGCGATCTTCCATTGGGACAAGCTGGCCACCGAGACGAAGCCGACCGGCGCGCGCCGCGAGGTGACCGACCTGCCGACCTCCACCCTGGCCAACTTTGAGTGTCACGTGACCACCATCAAGGGCGGCCTCGCCCCGCACGCCCCACACCGTCATCCCGACGAGGAGATCCTGCTGCTCAAGGAGGGCCGCCTCGATGTGACGATCAACGGCACAACCACCCGCATCGGCCCCGGTGGCATCGTCTTCGTGTCCTCGGGTGATTTGCACGGCTGGAAAAATGCCGGCGAGACCGAGGCCACCTACTACGTCATTCGCCTCAAGACCGAGGCTACGCCTGCGGTCGTGGCCGGCAACTGAGCCGGCCCGCCGCGCCAGTCTATTATCCGAACAAGGCGGCCTTTGACCCGGTATCCCCGGGCGGTTTGGTCGTCGCACCCCATGCGCCTTCCCCGCTTCGCGCCGCTGCTTGCCTTGGTCGGATGCGTCCCGGGCCTGGGCGCGGCCGAGACCCCGCCCGCGCTGCCACCGACGCCGACCGCGGCTTGGGTGCGGGCTCTTTTCGAGGGCATGAAGGCGCCGGTGCCGCCGCGGCATCTCGCGGGTAATCTCTACTACGTGGGGGCGGCGGGCGTGAGTTCCTGGCTGATCACGACACCGGCCGGGCATATCCTGCTGGATACCGGCTTCGAGGACACGGTCCCGATCATTCTGCGGGGTGTGCAGCGGCTGGGTTTCAAGCCGGCTGACATCAAGCTCATCCTCAGCAGCCATGCCCACATTGATCACACCGGCGGTCATGCGCTCATGAAGCGGACCACCGGAGCGAAGGTCTTGGCCAGCGAAGCCGACGCGCAACTGCTCCGCTCGGGCGGGGCCGGCGACTTTCTGACCTGGCCCGCGGAAACGCTGCGCTACGCCCCGGTGGAGGTGGATCAGATCGTGGGCGATCGGGAAGTCGTTTCGCTGGGCGGCGTGAACCTGACCGCCCACCTCACGCCCGGTCACACGCGCGGGGCCACGACCTGGACCATGACGGTCTCCGAAGGCGGTCGTGATTACCGGGTCGTTTTCTTCAGCAGCGCGACCGTGAACGACGGCACGCGTTTGCTGCACAACCCGCAGTTTCCCGGGATAGTCGCGGCCTTCGAGGCGAGTTTCGCCCGCTGGAAGTCGCTGGACTGCGATATTTTTCTCGCCCCGCACGGCGGCCAGTATGCCATGGCCGAGAAGTTTGCCCGTCTGGACCGGGGTGAAGGCGTTGCGGCCCTGGTTGATCCCGACGGCTGGAAACAGCTCGTTACCGCAGCCGAGAAAGCCTTTCGCGATCTCCTCGCCCGGGAAAAAATTCCCCCCTCCCCATGAGCCAACACCCCACGCCACCGGCCGCCGCGGACAAAGATACCGGACTCAAAACGCGCGAATACATCGGCTACGCCCTCGGCGACCTGGCCTCGAACCTGTTTTTCGTCACGTTCAACATCTTCCTGATCTACTACTATGTGGATGTGTGGGCGATCCCGGCGGCGTCGATCTCGTTCATGATGCTCGCGGTGCGGTTCTTTGATGCGGTCAACGACCCGGTGATGGGATTGATCGCCGACCGCACCGAGACGAAGTGGGGCAAGTTCCGTCCCTACCTGCTCTGGGGCGCCATTCCGTATGGCATCTGCGGTTACCTGATGTTCGCCGGGCCGGACCTGGGGGCCACGGGCAAACTCATCTACGCCTACGCCACCTACACGCTGATGCTGACGGCCTACACGGTCATCAACGTCCCGTATTCCTCGATGCTCGGCGTGATCAGTCCGCACTCACGCACCCGCGGCGTGGCCTCGAGCTTCCGGTTCGTGGGGGCCTTCACGGGCGGGCTGCTGGTTTCCCTGCTCGCGCGACCGCTGGTGAAGGCGCTCGGCGGGGAGAACGAGGTGCTTGGTTTCCAATACACCATCGCGATCTTCGCGGTGGCCTCGATCGCGATGTTCTGGCTCTGCTTTGCCAACACGAAGGAACGCGTGAAGCCGCCCCCGGCGCAGAAGACCGACGTGAAGGCGGAACTGGGCGAACTCTTGCGCAACTACCCGTGGGTGATGCTGCTCGTGGCCACGATCTTCTCCACGACCTTCATGGCGCTCCGGCAGGGTAGCACGCTTTTCTATTTCAAATACGTCGTGGGCGACGACGGCACGCCGATCCTGTTTGGCACCTTCGACCGCAGCACGGTTTTCCTCTCGAGCGGCATGCTGGCGCAGATCCTCGGCACCGCGGCGCTCGGCTTCATCGTGCGCCGCGTGGACAAGAAGAAGCTGGCGGCGGTGCTGAGCGCGATCACGGGCCTGAGTTTCGCCGCCTTTTTCTTCCTGCCCGTGGACAACTACTGGCTGCTCGTGGTCGTGAACGCCTTCGGCACGTTTTGCATGGGCCCGACCTCGGCGCTGACCTGGGCGATGTATGGCGACGTGGCGGACTACGGCGAATGGAAGTTTGGCCGCCGCTCGACGGCGCTGGTGTATTCGGCGTCGTTGTTCTCGATCAAGACGGGCATCATGATCGGCGGCGCGCTGGTGCCGGTGTTCCTCGGGCGCTTCGGTTTCGTGCGCAACGAGGTGCAATCCGCCTCGGCCATCCTCGGCATCACGCTCGCCTTCACGCTCATGCCCGGCCTGTTTGCGATGCTCAAGGGCGTGGCACTGTGGATCTACCCGCTAGACCAGAAGCGCGTGGACGAGGTTGAGCAGGCCTTGGTCGCCCGGCGTGCGCAGACCACAGCCTGAGGTTCCCACGGGCCAGGGGTCCGGCGCGGGTGCAGGGCTGCGGCGTAGCCCTGCGCGGGAGCGCAGGGACCGCCTCTCACTCTACTTGGCGGGTGTGCCGAAGACCTCTACTTCGCAGTAGTGGTTGAGCTCGTTGGAGGTGTTGCCGTTGGAGTAGAGGC
>CBINOW010000035.1:0-35061 GCA_966252395.1 uncultured Oleiharenicola sp.
CCGCCGGCACGGTGTTCGTCCGCAAGCGCTGAAGGCGGGGCCTCCGAACCCCGCCTTGTTTCACTTAGCGGTGCGCTTGGCGGGGTTCGGAGACCCCGCCCTACAAAGAAGCCAGAAGTCAGCGCGAAATATCCCGCTGCGTGAGCACCTTGAAGCCGCGGGTATTGAGGGCGCTGCTGGCGAGGTCGTAATCCTCCACGGCCAGCGCGAGCGCGGAGCGGCCCTTGGGGCGCACGAGGAAGGCGTAGGCGTAGTGGATGTTCACCTCGACGGTGAGCAGGGCGTTGAGCACGTCCTTGACCTGGGATTCGTCGCGAAATTCCACCGCCAGCACGTCACACTCGGTGAAGAAGAAATTGTTGGCCGCCATCAGCTCGCGGGCGCGCTCCGGGTCGTCCACGATCATGCGGTCCAGCGCGGTGTCCGTCTGGTCGATCGTGGTGATCGCCATGATGTGGATGTTGTGCTTCGCGAGCAGGTTCACGAGGTCGTGCAGGCGGCCAACGCGGTTCTCGATGAAGACGGAGAACTGCTTCACGGGCTCGGCGGCAACAGGTGCGGCGGTGTCGGACATCGTTTCGGTGCGCGGACCCTACACCCCTCGCTCCGGCCGGTCAATGCCGCCTTGAGCCGCGGCCGGCCGGCGTCAGGCTGCGGGGGATGCACGCCGATTCCACCCATGCCCGCACCGCCCGCCGCGCCGAGGAAGGCGCCCGGCTGGTGCTGCGCGGCATCGCGCTCAACCTGGTGCTGGCGGCGGCGAAGTTTGCCGGTGGCATCCTGGGCAACACCTACGCGCTCATCGCCGACGGCGCGGAGTCGCTCCTCGACGTCCTGACCTCGCTGCTGGTGTGGGCCGGCTTCCGCGTGGCGGCGCGGCCGCCGGATGAGGATCATCCCTACGGCCACGGCAAGGCCGAGGCGCTGGCCGCGTTGGCGGTGTCGGTCTTCATTTTCCTGATCGCGGGCTGGATCGGGTGGCATGCGGTGCGCGAGATCATCACCCCGCACCAGGGCCCGGCCTGGTGGACGCTGCTCGTGCTGGCCGGGGTGATCGGCACCAAGTGGGTGTTCTCGCGCCAGCTCGGCTCCGCGGGCGAGCGCACCGGCAGCACGGCGCTCGGCGCCGAGGCCTTGCACCATTGGACCGACGCCATGACCTCGGCGGCGGCGTTCGTGGGCATCACCATCGCGCTGGTCGGCGGCCATGGCTGGGAAACCTCGGACGACTGGGCGGCGCTGTTCGCCTGCGTGATCATTGCCTTCAACGGCTCCGGCATGTTCTCGAAGGCGCTGGGCGACGTGATGGATTCGGCCGCGCCGGAGAAGTTCGAGACGGAGGTGCGGGCCCTCGCGCTGGCCGTGCCCGGCGTGCAGGCGCTCGACAAGGTCCGCGTGCGCAAGAGCGGCCTGAGCCATCTCGTGGACATCCAGGTGCGCGTGGACGGCGGCCTGACCGTGCGCGAAGGCCACGACATCGCGCACGCGGTGAAGGACGCCCTCATCGCCTCCGTCGCGCACGCCATCAGCGATGTCACGGTGCACGTCGAGCCGATGAAGTGATCCCGCGGCCGCGGGATCATCCTGAGTCGGCCACGCTGACGAAGGATCCAGCTATTACTTGAAGCGCTGCGCCACCTTCCAGCCGGCCCACACCCCCACCAGGCTGCCCAGCCCGCTGAGCACGAAGCAGCCGAAGAATTCAAAACCAACTGCGCGGCCGAGAAACCAGCCCGCATAACTTACGACCACCGTGCCGGTGAATATGCAGAGTTTGTTCATGGGGTGGTGGTGGCCGATGCGGGCGCCGACGGCTCGGCGGCAGGTGCGAGGATCATGGACAGGCCTGCGAGAACAAGCAGGCCGGCCGGCAGCTCATGGAATCTCATGCCGGCGATAATGGTGCGGTCTGAAAAAGTGGCGAGCGGGGAGTTGTCGGGCGTTGTTCGGGCGGAAAACCGGGCTATCGCAATTTTCTCCTATCCTTGCATGGATAATACCATCGCTTCCGCTCGCGCGGCGCAAAGCCCGGGGTTTGCTCCAGACCAAGACCGGCCTTTGTCCACGCAAGCGCTGCTGGCGAGGCCGGGCCGGTCCACCCCAACCCCAGCCCCATCCATGCAATCCGCGAACCTGCCCCACGTTATGTTCGAACGGAGCCGCCCGAGTGCCCGCGCATTCGTTGCCGGTTGCCTTGTTCTCGCCGCCTCCGCCTCCGGCCAGACGTCCGCTTCCACCGCTTCCGACACTGAAAACAAAAAGGAGGAGGTGCTGGTGCTCTCGACCTTCCAGGTGACGGCCCAGGCCGACGTCGGCTACCGCGCCGGCAACTCGGTTTCCGCCACCCGCATCGACACGGCGATCAAGAACCTGCCGTTCTCCATCAGCGCCTTCACCTCCCAATTCATCGCCGACATCGGCGCGCGCGATCTCTTCGACATCGCGCAGTATGCGCCCGGCGTGACGCACGCGGCGGTGGAATTTGCCTCCGGCAACTCGACCTATGCCATCCGCGGCTTCAACCAAAACCCCCAGCGCAACGGCTTCGTCGGCGAGGCCTACATCGATGCCTCCACGATCGAACGCGTCGAGGTGGTCAAGGGCCCGGCTTCGGTGCTCTACGGCGAAGTCGCTCCCGGAGGCACGGTGAACTACATCACCAAGCGCGCTGCGCCCAAACCCTTCGTCGGGGTGTCTGTCCGCGCCGGTGACCACAATTATGCCCGCGCATCGCTCGACATCAACCGCCCGCTCGTGGCAGACAAGCTCCTGTTTCGTCTGAACACGGCGTGGGAAAACGACATCGAGTATTTCGAGCCCGGCCAGGCCGGCACCACGGTCATCGCGCCCACGCTGACCTGGCGCGTCACCGACAAGGTGGCCGTGACGCTCGACTACCAAAAACTGGACAAAAAGGAGGCCCCGCCCTTCGCCACGCGCCTGCCCACGAGCCGCATCGTGGCGCCGCTGCCTGCCTCGGGCATCCTGAGCACCGCCAGCGTGCTCCAGCAGAACAGCGGCGAGGATCGCGGCTTTGGCAATTTCTACCCGCTGCCGGACAGTTTCACGATTTCGGCCAACACCGACCGCCGCGACTCGGTGATGGAATCCTTCAACGCCGAGGTCACGGCTCAGTTGAGCGACCGTTGGACGGCGCGCGCGAACTTCAACCGCAGCGAATACGAGATTTGGTTCAAGGGCACCGGTCTCGGCCAGATCAACATCACGGTGCCCGTGCGCTACTTCTCCGGCGCCTACCCCACCAGCAACACAGCCGAATATCGCGCCGCCGCGGCGCTTTACGCCGCCGACCTGCTGAGGAACCCGCGCCTCGCCCTCGACGCACCCCAGGCCCAGATGCAGCGCCGGCTCAACCTGCAGGAAACCTTCGGCACCGGCCGGGCCGCGCAGGTGGAGGTCGCCGGCAAGTTCACGGTCGGCCATGCGGAGCTGAAACCCCTGTTCGGCGTCAGCTACCAGGAGTATCGCGACAACACCCGCATGCGCCAGGTGGCCGCGGGCCTGTTTCCGGCGCCCTGGAACATGTATGATCCGAGCACCTGGAACCGCGACACCGACTATGTGGCCGACAGCATGCCGCTGACGCAGTTCGACCGCGGCAACCGGCGCAGCAAGGCCGCCTACGCCATCCTCAACGCCGACCTGTTCGACGGCCGGTTGTTCGGGGTCGCCGGCGCGCGCTTCACGCGCAGCTCGGGCTCGAACGACAATTTCCTCACGCCAGCTTCCGGCATCGGCAAGGCCGAGCACGAGAAGGTCACGCCGCAGGCCGGTCTCGGCTGGAAGCCGCGGCCCGACGTGCTGCTCTACGCCTCCTACAGCTCGTCCTTCCAGAACGCCATCGCCAACCTCCAGATCGCCAACGTGCCCTCGGGCGCCGCAGCACCCTCGACCTCCGAGGGCTATGAGGCGGGCCTCAAGACCGACTTCTTCGGCGGACGCATCTCGTCCACGATCTCGGCCTTCACCATCGACCAGCGCGATCGCGTGATCAATTTCAACACCACCAGCCCGACCGGCCTGATCCAGGTCAACCGCATGCAGGGCACACTGGACCGTAGCGAGGGAGTCGAGGCCGAGATCACTTGGTCGCCCACCGACAGGTTCCAGGTCTATGTGAGCGCCTCGCACAACAAGGTGCGGGTTATCTCGACGCCGGCCGGCACGGAATACCTGCTCGGCTCGCAGCCCGAGAACACCGTGGAGAAGCTGGTCAACGTCTGGGCGCGCTACACCGTAAAGGACGGCGCCTTGAAGGGCCTGTGGCTCGGAGCCGGCCTCAACCACTCCGGGGAGAAGGCCCAGCGTGTGAACAACCCCGCGCTCTTCACCGACCCGTTCACGCTCGTCAACGCTGCCGCCGGCTACGATTTCAAGTGGCAGGACCGTCCGGCCAGCCTGACGCTCAACTGGCACAACCTCACCGACGAGAGCTACGTGCCCGCCGCCTTCCTCCGCGGCCGGCCGAGCACCGTCACGGTTGAGTTAAAGGTGAAATACTGAGAAACCCCGCCGTCCGCCCGTGCCCCGGCGCCGGCGGACCACCCCTCATGAGCGTCCCCGCCGCCCCTCTGCAGCTCCGGCTGTGCATGTTCCTGAATTACTGCGCTTATGCGATTCAGCTGAACAGCGTGGGCATCGCGGTGCTGCAGACGCAGCGGAGCTTCGGCGTGTCGGTGGTGGAGGCCAGCACGCTGGCCTTCTATAAGGGGCTCGGCATCCTCAGCGGGGCGCTCATCGCCGGGTCGTTTCTCAAGCGCATCGGCTACAAGCGGGCCATGCTCATCGCCCTCGCGGCCTCGGCGCTCGTGCTGGTCGCCGTGCCGGTCTTCGTCAGCTTCACCGCGGTCAAGGCGGTGTTCCTGGTCACCGGCCTGAGCTACGGCCTCATGAAGGTCGCGCTCTATTCCACGATCGGGCTCATCTCGCCCGGCAGGAAGGAGCACGCGAGCCTGCTGAGCTTCGTCGAGTCGTTCTACAAGATCGGCAGCCTGCTGACGTTCTTCGTGTTTGCGGCGTTCACCGACAACACGGACCCGCACTCCACCTCGTGGTCGTATGCCTACACGCTGCTCGCCGGGTTGATGGCCGTGGCCTTTGCCCTGTTGGTGCCCACGCCGATTGATGAGTCGAGCGTCCGCGAGGAGCCGGGCCGGCCCCTTTACCTGCCGTTCCTCGAGATGGCCCGCCTAGCGATCACGCCGGTGGCGGTGACTTTGGCCTTCCTGGTCTTTGCGGCGATCGTCACCGAGCACGGCTTCATCAACTGGCTGCCGACCTTCAACAACAAGGTCATGGGCCTCGTGCCCTCGCTCGGCATCCAACTGGCGGGACTCTACGCGGTGTTTGCGATCATCGGGCGCGTGGGCGTCGGCTTCGTGCTGCGCCGCGTTGCCTGGTTTCCCGTGCTCGTCGCCTGCATCGCAGGCGCGGCCGTGGTGCTCGTGATCGGGTTGCTGGCGGCGCGCGGCGTGGTGCTGAGCCAGATTTCGGACTGGCGCGCGGCGCCGCTCGCGGTGTTTCTGCTGCCCCTGACCGGTCTGTTCGTCGGGCCGATCTGGCCCGTGATGCACTCCGCGGCGCTGACCACCCTGCCGGTGACGCGGCACAACACGCTGGCGAGCCTGAGCGTGGTCTTCTCCTCGACCTCCGGCGCGGTGGGCACGCCGCTGCTGGGCGTGGTCTTCCATCACTACGGCGGCTTGGCCGCGCTGGCCGCCCTGTTGGTGCCGCTCGCGATCCTCGCCGTCGGCATCGTCGTCCTGCGGCGGGTAAAACAATCCATGCCGGCCGCTGGCCCGGCCTGAGCGTCGGGCCAATTCCCCATGAACGTCGGACTCATCGATTCCTTCATCACGTGCGGCTGGTATAACGCCGAGGCGCGCCGCGTTTGGAGCGACGTGGGCACGTTGCAGGCCTGGCTCCGGGTGGAGGCAACCTTGGCCTGGGCCCAGGGCGAGCTGGGCGTCATCCCGCGCGAGGCGGCGGCGGAGATCGGCCGGCATGTGGACATCGCCGGCTTCGACCTCGACCGGCTCACCGAGGAAATCGCGTTCGCGCAGCATCCCTTCGTTCCCGTGCTCCGCCAGTTTGAGAAACTTTGCGGCGAGCCGGCGGCTGGCTACCTCCACTGGGGGGCGACGACCCAAAACATCTTCGACACGGCCAACGCCCTGCAGATGGCCGCGACGCACGCGCAGACGCTCGGTTTCCTCGACGGGGCCGTCGCCCGCCTCGCGACGCTCGCCGCGGAGCACAAGCACACGCTCCAGGCCGGGCGCACGCACGGCCAGCACGCGCTGCCCATGACCTTCGGCTTTAAGGTCGCCGGCTGGCTCGACGAACTGGTCCGCGACCGGGCGCGGCTGGCAGAGCGGTTCGCGCCGTCGTTCGTTGTCTGCATGGGCGGGGCGATCGGCACCTTTGCGGCCATGGGACCGCGCGGCCCCGAGGTGGAGCGGCTGATGGCGGAGAAACTCGGCCTGCGGCCCGCCGGCCTGCCGGCCCGCGCCTCCTGCGACCGGATTTGCGACTACCTGGCCACTCTCGCCCTGCTCGCGGGCACCACCGAGAAGATCGCGCGCGATATCGTGTTTCTCCAGCGGACCGAGGTGGGCGAGGTCGCGGAGTCGTTCCACTTCGGCAAGGTCGGCAGCTCGACGATGGCGCAGAAACGCAATCCCTCCACCTCGCTCATGCTCATCTCGATGGCGCACCTGTTGCGGTCGCGCGTTATGCTCTGTTTGGAGTGCATGGCGCGCATGGACGAGGGCGACTCCTCGGCGACTAACGTCAACGACGTCACGCTGCCGGAGATCGCGGTCCTGGCCGTCAGTCTCGTGGAGACGCTCCAGCGGCTGGTGGCCGGGCTCACCGTCAGTCCGGAGGCCATGGCCCGCAACGCCCGGCTCACCAATGGCCTGATCGTTTCGGAAGCGGTGATGATGCGGCTGACTGAATCCATGGGCCGCCATCAGGCGCACCATCTGCTCTACGAGGCGGCCCAAAGTGCGGTTACCTCGGGCGCACCCTTCCTGGAGGTGCTGCGCACTCATCTGCTCGCTCGCGGGCAGGATCTGCCCGCCGGCTTGGACCGGGCGCTGGCCGTCGAAAACTACGTCGGCGAATCCGCCCGGCTCGCGGACGAGGCCGCGGCGCGCGCCCGCCATCGCGGCTGAACGCCGGCTGTCGCATGAACTCGTCCTTGGCAAGGCCGGTGACCGGGGTATCCTCCGGTCCATCCACCCCGCCGGCGCGATTCCGCCGGAGCCACGCGATGAACCTGCCGGAACCCATGTCCGCCGTGCAGACCCCCCTCGAACAGATGGGCCCCGCGCTGCGCGCCCAGATCGCGCGGATGGAAAACGGGACCGGCGCCTGGCGGATCCCTGCGTTGAGCCGGCGCTACCAGCCGGCGGCGGGCATGCATTATCATTTCTGCCCCGAGCTGTTCATCCTCACGGGCGGCGAGTGCGATTTCCAGTTTGCGGCGCAAAGCCTGACGGTGCGGGCCGGCGAGTTGTGCGTCGTGCCGGGCGGCATCGCGCACAGCGAACGCGTGCGCCGCACCGACACCGACTACCGGTCCATCATCGTGAATTTCTATAACAAGACGGTCTATGTCCACGGGGCGCACGACAACAGCCACGGACTCCCGGCGCCGGACAACATGTATTTCTTCACGACGACGCTCTACGCCGACATCATCACGTTCCTGGACCGGGTGGGCGAACTTGCGCATGAGGACGAGGCGGCGAACCGCGTGCCCATCCGTGCACTGCTCACCGCCACGCTCGCGCTGGTCGCGCAACTGGTGGAGGCGCCGCAGGACCAGCCCTCGCCTGTGCGCGACATCGTCACCCGCTGCCAGTGGTTGGTGAAGCGCCACGCCAACAACTGCGAGCTGAGCCTCGGCTTCCTCGCGAAGGAGCTGGAGCTCTCGCCCAGCTACCTCTCGCGCGTGTTCAGCGACAAGACGGGCGAGCGATTGGCCGAATACATCACGCGCATTCGCATCCAGAACGCCGCCGACGGCCTGCGCAGCACCCAGCTCAGCGTGAAGGCCATCGGTGCCGCCTGCGGTTTCAGCGACACGAGCTATTTCTGCCGGGTGTTCCGCCAGCTCATCGGCCAGACGCCGCAGGACTACCGGGCGCGTTACTACCGGGCCAGTCTTGAGGTCGAGCGCCGCCCGAAGACCGTGTTGGCGGAGGGCTCCCACTTTGTCGGCGGCGGGGTTTATGCGCCGCTGGCCCTGAGCGAACTGAACGTCTTCGACGCGCTGCGCTGCACGCGGCTCAGCATCAAATCCATCGCCACCGGCCTCGGCTTCGTGGACGAGGCGAGCTTCGCCAAGTTCTTCCAGGCCGCCACCGGCCAGACCCCCGCCCAATACCGCGCCGATTCGCAGGTCGGGTGAATCCGACGGTAGCGCGATGGTTCCACCTGAACAATTATTCAGGCTGATTTAAGCCAGGGTTAAGGGTAGGGGAGCAGGGTAGGCGCGTCCATCCAACCCCATGAACCTTTCCTCTTCCTCCCGTTTCGTCCTGGCTGCGGCCGGGGCTGTTCTGCTCCTCGGTGTGGCGGTTCCCGCCGGCCGCGCCGCCGAGGCCGGCACCCTGGCGGCCATCCGCCAGCGCGACCGGCTCGTCGTGGGCAACAAGCAGGCGTTCCCCACCTTCAACCTCAAGGATCCCGCCACGGGCCGCAACGAGGGCTTCTTCGCCGATCTCTCGCGGGCGCTGGCCAAGAGCATCCTCGGCGACGAGAACAAGGTCGAGTTCCACGTTACGACGGATGAGGATCGCTTCCCCAAGCTGACCGCCGGCGAGGTGGACGTGCTGATCGACACCATCCCGACCAGCGAGGAAAAGGAACGGCTGGCGGACCACTCCACCGAGACTTTCGTGTCGGGCTCCGGCCTGCTCGCAAAAAAGGGCGGCCCGATCCGCGGTCTCGACGACATCAAAGCCGGAACCCGGGTCGCTTACGTCAAGGCCAACGAGGACATTGCCGTGCTCAAGGCCCGGGTGCCGGACGCGATCTACCTCGAGCACGAGTCGAGCGCCGAGGCGCTGAAGACCCTGAAGGCCGGCCGCGCCGATGTTTTTACGCAGGTGGTGACCCACCTGTTCCGCGCGGCGAGCCAGAATGCGGACTACACGGTTGTCGGTCGCTTCACGACCAAGCCCTACTACATTTTCTTGCGGAAGGATGATCCGGAACTGCGCGCCACCCTGGACGATTTTCTGAAATCGCTCCGCGCCAGCGGCGAATACGACCGGCTCTTCAACAAGTGGTTCGCGCCGTATGGCGGCGCGACCATCCGCTGAGCGTCAGCAACTCCCCTCCACGATGAACATCAACCATCTGACTCCGGGGCTCCGCGCGGCGCTGACCGGCCTGCTGCTCGCGCTCCTGACGATTCTCTACGGTCAGGGCATGGGCATATTTTTCGGCGTCAATGAGCAGGGCATCAAGGGCCGGCTCAAGGCCTCGGCCACGGCCGTGCGGGAAACCATCTACAATGGCGATGACGCCGCCATGAAGGTCGTGCTGGACAATTCCTGGAACTACATGAAGCGCGCCCATCTGCACGCCGGCGGCATGGGCACCACGGCATTTGCTCTCATGATCACGGTCGGTCTGCTGGGCGTTTCCCGGCGGATCACGCTGCTGCTCGGTCTCGCGCTGGGCGCGGGCGGCCTCGGGTATTCCGTGTATTGGATGCTGGCCGGGTTCGCCGCTCCCGGGCTGGGTAGCACCGGCGCGGCCAAGGAATCCCTGAAGTGGCTCGCGATGCCGACGTCCGGGATGTTCGTCGTGGCGACCCTGGCCGTGCTGACCCTGTTGGTCGGCGCGCTGCTTTCGCGGCCGGCAGCCGGCACCGCGGAGCGCGGCTGAGCCCCGGCGATTCTGAACGAATTTTCAGTCGGCCTTTAGGTTGGCTTTAGGTTAATCTGCCATCCTCGCCGGCACACCCCTCCTGCCACCCCGCAGGTCACCTCACCCCCGATCGAAGCCGTTACCCATGAAAACTGTTGTCACCCCCGTGTTCCGGCCGGCGCACTCCCGGCTAGCCTGCTGCCTCCTCCTGCTTTCGTCGCTCCAAGCCCAGACCGCCGCCCCGCCTGCGGCGGACGAGGTGGTGCAGTTGGAAACCTTCACCGTCACCACCGCGATCGGCAAATATGTCGAGAGCACGACCTCCGCCGGCAGCAAGATCCCCATGAACATGGTGGAGACGCCCAACACGGTGCAGGTGCTCAACGCCAGTTTCCTCAACGACTCCCTGGCCCAAAACCTGGACGACGTTTATGGCTACGTCGTCGGGATGACGCGCGTGGCGACCGGCGCGACGGATTTCAACCTGCGCGGGTTCACCTCCAACGGCGCGGGCCTCAACCTCCACAACCTGCAGGTGGACGGCCTGCCGGGGTTGACGACGCGCTTCGGCTCGCCGAACACCTCCAACATCGAACGCGTCGAGGTGCTCAAGGGCCCGGCCTCGATGCTCTACGGCCTGATCAATCCCGGCGGCATGATCAACCTCGTGACCAAGCTGCCGAAAGAAACCCGCAGCACGACGGTCACCGGGACGTTCTCGACCTACGCCGGCGACATCAGCTCCTTCGGCGACAAGTTCTCTTACAGCGGCACCCTCGACACCACCGGGCCCATCGACGAGGGCAAGCACTGGCTCTACCGCCTGATCGTGAAAGGCGAGGACCGGGATTCCTTCCGGCGGAATAACTTCTACAGGAATTTCTACATCTATCCGTCCCTGACCTACCGCTGGAACAACGACACGTCGCTCACCTTCCAGGCGGAGCTGATCAAGGAGAAACGCCTGGCCGACTACGTAGGACTCGTGGTGCCGTTCAACAACCTGGCGAACCTGCCGGCGTTCGACACCAACTACAACAACCCCACCGACTACGAGCGCGACGAGGGCGAGGCCCTGGCCACCAGCTTTCGGCACAACCTGAGCAACGGCTGGGTCCTGCGCTTCGCCTCGCGCACGGCGGTCAACGAGAACGGCCGGCGGCAGTTGGATTTCAACCTCCTCACCAGCCGCACGCCGGTGGAGACCTCCACTTACCGGCGCGCCTACCGTCATTTCCTGCCGGGCCGGAACAACACGGTGGATTTCTACGATGCCAACCTCTACGGCGACTTCACCACCGGGAAGGTCAAGCACACGGTGCTGTTCGGCGCGAGCTACGATCTCGACGAGCAGAACACCATCCGCGCGGCGCAGGGCCCCAACGTGGCCGTCATCGGGGTTTACACCACGCCCGCTCCCGTGGCCTACCCGGCGGACGGCACCGGCGCGCAGACCACCCACACGGACTACGAGAACTTCAGCGGCTATTTTTCCGACCACCTCACGGTCGGCGATCACTGGCGTCCCTCCTTCGGCCTGCGCTACGAGAAACAGGACGGCCATACGGTCAACCGGACCAACGGCGTGGCCTCCGACGGCAAGGCCTCCAGCCTGGTGCCGAGCGCCGGGCTCCTGTATCTGGTCAACCCGCGGCTTTCCGTCTACGCCAGCTACAGCGAGTCGTTCATCCCGAATTCCCTGACCGCCTTCGATGCGAACGACCGCAGCGGATTCGATCCCGAGACTGCGAACCAGATCGAGCTCGGCGGCAAGGCGGAGTTTCTGGACGGCAAACTGAACGCCACGATCTCCCTCTACGATATCCGGAAGACCAACGTGCTCCAGGCCACGGGCACCTTCACCGCCGCCGGCAACGCCATCAGCCAGCTCAACGGCGGGGAGCGCAGCAAGGGCGTCGAGCTCCAAGCCGCCTGGTTGCCGGTGTCCCACTGGCAGATGCAGGCCGGGGTCTCCTACGGGCACGCCACCATCACGGCGTCGAGCACGCCCGCGCTCGTGGACTCGCGCATCCTCGACTCGCCGCACGCCACGGCCAATTTCTGGACGCGCTACAACGTGCCGGACGGCGCGTGGCGCGGGCTCGGCGTCGGGCTCGGCGTCACGTATCAGGGCAGCCGGCCCACTTCGCTGGCGCCGATCATCCTGCCGAGCATCACGCTGGTGGATTCCGCGATCTACTATCAATGGCACCGCTACAACTTCGCGGTGAACGTCGCCAATGCCCTCGACCGGAAATATATCGCCAGCTCCTCGGTCAACCGGCGCGGCCTGGTCCCGGGCCAGCCGCGCACCGTGACGCTGACCGTGCGCGCCAGCTTCTGAGTTCACGCGGCCGGCCGGAGCCGGCCGGACTCCGTCCATGAAACGCTTCCTCTCCAGTCTCTACGTCCAGGTGTTCGTGGCCATCGTGCTGGGCGTGCTGCTCGGGGTTTGCGTGCCCGACTGGGCCGTGCCGCTCAAGCCGCTCGGCGACGGCTTCATCAAGCTGATCAAGATGCTGATCGCCCCGATCATCTTCACGACGGTAGTGGCGGGGATCGCGGGCATGGGCGACATGAAGAAGGTCGGCCGCGTGGGGGTGAAGGCGCTCATCTATTTCGAGGCCGTCACCACGCTGGCCCTGATCATCGGGTTGGTGGTGGCCAACGTCTTCCTTCCGGGCGCGGGCGTCCACGCCACCGCCGCCACGCTCGATGCCAAGTCCGTCGAGCACTATGTCGGCGCCGCCAACTCCCTCGGGACCGTGGATTTCCTGCTGCACCTCATTCCCAACACCTTTGCCGGCGCCTTCGTGGAGGGCGACATTCTGCAGGTGCTGGTGGTCGCGCTGCTGTCGGGTTTCGCGCTGGCGCGGCTCGGCGAGCACGGGCGTCCGGTCGCCAACCTGCTGCACGAGTTGGCGCGCATGTTCTTCAGCATCGTGTCCCTGGTCACGCGGCTGGCCCCGGTCGCGGCATTCGGCGCCATGGCGTTCACCGTGGGCAAGTATGGCTTGGGATCGCTCGCCGCGCTCGGCCAGTTGATGGCGTGCGTCTATCTGACCTGCGGTATTTTCATCTTCGTCGTGCTCGGCGGCATCGCGCGGCTCGGCGGTTTCAGCCTTTGGAAAATCATCCGCTACGTGAAGGAGGAGCTGCTCATGGTCATCGGCACGTCCTCGTCCGAGGTCGCGTTGCCCGGGCTGATGGAGAAACTGGAGCGCGCGGGTTGCGCCCGTTCCGTCGTCGGGCTGGTCGTGCCCGCCGGGTATTCGTTCAACCTCGACGGCACCTGCATCTACCTGACGATGGCCGCGCTGTTCATCGCGCAGGCGACCGACACGGTGCTGCCGCTCAGCGGACAGATCGGGTTGCTGCTCGTGCTGCTGGTCACCTCGAAAGGCGCGGCGGGCGTCACCGGCAGCGGGTTCATCGTGCTGGCTGCGACGCTCGCGGCGACGGGCACGGTGCCCGTGGCGGGCATGGCGCTGATCCTGGGCGTCGATCGCTTCATGTCCGAGGCGCGCGCCGTCACCAACTTCATCGGCAATACCGTCGCCACGCTCGTCGTCGCCCGGTGGGACGGGGAGTTCGACCGCTCGAAGGCGGGGGCCATTCTGCCCGGGTCGCCCGTGGTCGCCGCGTCTCCGGTCCCAGCAGAAGCGCGGGGGATAGCGTCATGAAAATCACCTTTCGCAAGGCCGCATTCCAGGTCCACCTCTGGGCCGGGCTGGTCGTCGGTCTCGTGCTGGCGGTGGAGGGGTTCAGCGGTGCGATTCTGGCGTGGCGTGCGCCGCTGGACCGGGTGGTCAACCGGCGGCTCTACCTCGTGGAGCCGGGAGCCGTGAGGCTTTCGTATGCGGAGCTGGCGACCCGCGCCCGGGCCGCGCGCCCGATGGCGGAACTCGAAGACCTGCGCGCGTTCGCGGCGCCGGACGCGCCGGTGATCTTCGGGTTCACCGACGACATCTACGTCCATCTCAATCCCTACGACGGCACGTTGCTGGGCCTGCGGCCTCGTTTCGGTGACGAGCTCGGTTGGATCGAGGGATTGCACAAATATCTGCGGCTCCGGCCGGCGTTGGGTGAACCGATCGTTGGCGCCGTGGCCCTCGTTTTCGTTCTCATCATCCTGACCGGCGTGGTCCTCTGGTGGCCGGCGACGCGGCGGGCGCTCAAGGCCGGATTGACGCTCAACTGGAGACTCACCGGTCGGCCGTGGAACCTGAACCTGCACAAGACCACGAGCATCTATGTCGCCTTGGTCGTGCTGGTCAGCGCCGTCACCGGTGCGCCCATCGCGCTCAAGTGGCTCCAGCGCGCCTTCACGGCTCCGGAGACGACGCCTCCGCCCGCACAGGACGGCGGGCGGAGCTTCGCGGGTTTCGACGTGATCGTCCGGAACCTGGACGCCCTGATGCCCGCGGCGCACGACTGCTACGTTCCCCTGCCCAAAAAAGGCCTGGTGAAGAGTTATGCGATCGCCGCCGACGCCCCGCACGCCAACGCCCGCTCCTACGTGTGGTTCAATCCGGATGGCACCGTGGCGCGTTTCAGCCCCTACGCCAAGGCCGGCATCGGCTACCGGGCCTACTACTGGATGCTGTCCCTGCACACCGGGCAGAGCGGCGGGTGGCCGGCGCAGTTGATCCTGTCCCTCGGGGCCCTGTCGGTCCCGCTGTTGGCTTACACCGGCGCCGCAAGTTTTCTGCAACGCAAGTTCCGGCGGACGGTGACCGCGTCGCTCCCGGCGAACCGCGCGGCCGTCCAGATCCAAACGTAGAGATCCGGTTTCCGCGCCCCTCCTATGCTCAGCATCATCGGATTTCTCACCATCGTGGTCATCATGCTGCTGCTGCTGAGCGGCCGGATCACGCCGATCATCGGACTTGTGTTGGTTCCGATCATCGGGGCGCTGCTGGCGGGATTCAGTTTCGTGCAGATCGGCGGGTTCTTCAGCGAGGGCGTGCTGAAGGTGCTCGGCGTGGTCATCATGTTCATCTTCGCCATTCTGTATTTCGGGCTGATGAACGATGTCGGCCTGTTTGATCCGCTCATCGACCGGATGATCGTGCTGACCCACGGCAACGTGGTGGGCATCTGCGTGGGCAGTGTGCTCATCGGGGCCATCGCCCACCTGGACGGCTCGGGGGCCACGACTTTCCTGATCGCATTGCCTCCGCTGCTGCCGCTCTACCGGCGCATGCGCATGAGCCCCTACCTGCTGATGTTGCTGGTGAGCACGGCCGCAGCGGTCGTCAACATGGTGCCCTGGGGCGGACCGCTGGCCCGGGCGGCGACGGTGCTGAAGATGGACCCGGTCGCGTTGTGGCGTCCGCTGATTCCCCTGCAGGCCGTAGCGCTGGTCCTCTTGATGGGCATGGCGGTCGTCCTCGGGCTGCGGGAGAAACGGCGCATCGCCGCGGCGCTGGCAACGGGCGGGTCCCTGCCGGATGAGGGGCCGGACAGTCGTCCGACCAGCTCCGCCGGTCCGGCGCCCACGGCCAAGGTGAACGCGGGCCGGCCGGGTCTGTTCTGGGTCAATGCGCTGCTAACCCTCGGCGTGCTGGTGGCGCTCGTCTGGGGCGTGGTTCCCTCGGAGTTCGTCTTCATGATCGCGGCGAGCGTCGCCCTGCTGATCAATTTCCCCAACGCGAAGGACCAGATGGCGCGGATCAAAGCGCATGCTCCCAGCGCGCTGCTCATGGCCGCCATCATCCTCGCCGCGGGCTCGTTCCTCGGCATCATGAGCGGGACCTCGATGCTGACGGCGATCGCCACCGATTCCGTGCGGCTCATGCCGGACTTCATGTCGAGCCACCTGCATGTGCTGATCGGATTGCTGGGCATCCCGCTCGAACTTGTGCTCAACACCGACGCCTTCTTTTTCGCCCTGATGCCGGTCGTGTTGAAGATTGTCACGGGCCTGGGAATCGACCCGGTCGCCGCCGCCTACCCGATGATCATTGGGAAAATCACCGGAACCTTTGTCTGCCCGCTGGCGCCGGCGCTGTGGCTGGCGCTCGGCATCGCCGACTTGGAGATGGGAAAATTCCTCCGCTACTCTTTCCTGTGGGTGTGGGCGTTCAGCCTCGTGTTGCTCTTCGTGGCCGTGCTGCTGGGGTTGTTTTAGGGTGCGGCTCGACTCTCCCGTCTGGCGGGATCGTTTTGGAAAATGTCGTCACCCTCTGTCTGTCATTCTGAGCGCAGCGAAGAATCCAGTTGGATCATCGGCTCATCGAGAGTTCACGCGCATTCTGATGGATTCTTCGCTGCGCTCAGAATGACAGGTTTCGAGTCATATCTGGGTTTGACCACGTGCCCTAACCCGCCGACACGGCCCCCGCCGGAATCTCAAACACCACGCGCAGTCCGTGGCCGTTGCCGGCCTGCTCCGCGTGGATTCGGCCGCGATGCAGGCTGACGATGCTGCGGGAGATCGCCAGGCCGAGGCCGCTGCCGCCGTTCTCGCCGCTGGCGGACAGGCGCACGAAGCGCTCGAAGATCCGCTCCCGCTGGTCGGGCGGCACGCCGGGACCCTCGTCCTCGAGCGCGACGCGCCACCAGCCGTCGGTCCGCTCCGAGCGCAGCGACACCAAGCCGCCGCGAGGGGAATGGTTCAACGCGTTGGCGAGCAGGTTGAGCAGCACCTGGCGGATCCAGCGCTGGTCGAACAGGGCCGATCCTCCGGCGCCGGGCTGAAGGACGAAGCGCGCGCCGCGGGATTCCGCGAGCACACGGGCATCTGCGGCAAAGGTTTCCAGAAAAGGCGTCAGCTCGTGTGGCTCCCGTTGGAGCGTGATGGCCCGCGCCTCGGCCCGGGATAGGAACAGCAGTTCCTCGATGATCTGGTTGAGCCGGGCGATCTCCTCCATCTGGACCTGCAAGGCCTCCTCCTGCGCGGGTTTCAGTCCGCCGTCGATCAGCAGCTTCTCCGCCTGCAGGCGGATGAGGGAGAGCGGGGTCTTGAGTTCGTGCGAAGCCTCGGCGGTGAACCGGCGGGTCTGGGTGAACGCGGCCTCGAGCCGGTCGAACATCTGGTTGAGCAGCCGGGCGAGGTTGGACATCTCATCCTTCACGGCGGAGACCGGGATGCGCTCGCTCAGGTTGTCGGAGCCGATGTGCGTGGCCGTCGACTGGATCTGCCGGAGCGGCCGGAGCAGGATGTGGCTGAGGAAATAGCCGATTACGCTGCTCGCGATCAGCATCATCAGGAGCAGGCCGTAAAACACCTCCTCGTAGGCCACGACGAGACTGCGCACTTGCTCGGTGGAAACGGCGACGAACACGGTGCGCCCATCCAGGGAAAACTCTCCGACGTGCATTTCCCCGCGGCCGGCGATGACGGCTTCGTAGGTGCGGCTTGCGCCCGAAGCCGGTCCAGGCGAACCGATGCGCAGCGCGTTGAGGAACCAGTTCAATGTCCGCGCCACCAGGTGTCCCGGTTGCGGGCTGTCCTGGATGGGCTGGTTGTTCAGGTTGCGGGAACGGTAAAGCAGTCCGCCGCCGGCCTCGTGGACCTCGATGCTGAAGCGCACGGAGGCGTTGGTCGCGAGCCGAGCCTCGACCTGGGCGGCCTCCAGGACGCCGGCGTCCGGACCGAGCCGCCGCTTGACCTGCTCGAACTCCGCCTTGAGGCCCGTGTCGAGCGAGTGGAGCATGTGTTGCTCCAGGAGGTGGCGGCCCACCCAGAAAAAGCAGCCCAGCGTCAGCACCGAGGCGAGGGCATACCAAAACGCGAGCCTGACGCCGAGGGATCTCACAACAATTGGTAGCCGACCCCGCGCACTGTGCGGAAGTGGGGCTTCGTGGAGCCGCCTTCGAGTTTGCCGCGCAGCTTGCTCATGTAGACGTCGAGCAGGTTGGTATCGACGTCGTAGTGTGACTCCCAGATTTTCTCCGAGATCAGCGTGCGGGTGAGGATGCGGCCGGGATTCTGCAGGAAAACTTCCAGGAGCGCGAACTCTCGGCTCGTCAGCTCGACCGGCGCGCCGGCCTGAGTGACCGTGCGACCCAGCAGGTCCATGCGGATGCCCGCGTGCTCCAGCACCGTCTCCTTCAGCGTGGCCTGCCGCCGCAGTAGCGAGCGGATGCGCGCCAGCAGTTCCTGCAGCGAGAACGGCTTGGCGAGATAGTCGTCGGCGCCGACGTCGAGGCCCTTGATCCGGTCCTCCACGGCGTCGCGGGCGCTCAGGATGAGGACGGGTTCGTTGAAGCCGCCCTTCCGCCACTCGCGGAGCAGGTCGAGCCCGTCGCCGTCGGGCAGGCCCAGGTCGAGGACGATGGCGTCGTAGGCGGTCTCGCACAGCGCGTCGCGGGCCTCGTGGCAGGTCTGCACCCAGGTGGTGGTGTAGCTCTGCTCGGTCAGGCCTTTCTTGATGAACTGCCCGAGGCGGCGCTCATCTTCCACGATCAATATTTTCACGGGGCGGCGGGGTTGGGCGGACGGGGACATTCAATCGGGCCCGGACGGGTGCGCGAGGGCAAACTCCCTTAATTATTTTTCAGCTTTGCTTCATGATGGTTTCAGGTCGCGCGCGCAGGCTGTGACCCCGTCCCGCTTGATCCCTCGCCTGCAAATCCCGCCCCGCTTGAACCCACCGCCCGCCCCTCGGTTTCCCCGCCTCCGCCGCCTGCCGCAGCCCCTGTTGGCCGCCATGTTGCTCGCGTCCGGCGGCCCCGCGCTTCACGCCGGAGCCGGGGCGCCGCTGACCACCGAGGATCCCGGCACGCCCGGCCCCGGCCGCTGGGAGATCAACGTGGGAGTTGGCACCGAGCGGCGCCCGGGGCTGCGCGTGGCGACGTTGCCGTTGCTGGATCTGAACTACGGCGTCGGCGAAACCGTGCAGCTCAAGTTCGAGGTGCCGTGGCTCGGGCAGCACGAGGCCGGACACCCGGGCGTATCCGGACTCGGCAATTCGATCTTCGGCGTCAAGTGGCGCCTCCATGAGGGTGGCGACGACGGTGTGTCCGTTTCCATCTTTCCGCGGGTAGAATTCAACACTCCCGGGTCATCCTCCGCCGACCGCGGCCTGGTGGAGCACGGTTCCGTCGCGGGGTTGCCCGTGCAGTGGGAGAAAGCCTGGGGCCCCTGGATCATCAACCTGCAGCTCGGCCCGGAGTTCGGCCCGGGCGGGGATCTCTGGTCTTACGGCGCGGCGCTCCGCCACCGGCTGCACGCGAGGTGCGAGATCGCCGCGGAACTCGTCGGCGCCGCCGCCTCGGGGTTCGGGCGCTCGCAACTGATGGCGAACCTCTGTTTCGCGGTCGATGTCGGCGAGCGGACGTCCGTGTTGGTCTCCGCCGGTCGTGAGCTGCACAATCACGAGGAACCGGCCGCGACGCTGATCGGTTATGTCGGCTGGCAGTTGCGCCTGTAGGCCGCCCGGCCGCTTCGCCCCATGGACCTCTCCCACCTTCCGCCCTCGCACAAGATCACCCTGCGTTTCCTCGCCGAGCCGTCCGACGTGAACTTCGGCGGCAAGGTGCACGGCGGCGCGGTCATGAAATGGATAGACCAAGCCGGCTACACCTGCGCCGTGGCCTGGAGCGGCCACTATTGCGTGACAGCGCACGTGGGTGGCATCCGCTTCCTGCGGCCGATCACGATCGGACACGTGGTGGAGGTGGCCGCCCGCCTCGTGCACACCGGGCGCACGAGCCTGCATCTGCTGCTCACGGTGCGGGCGGGTGATCCGAAGGTCGGCACGCTCGCCGAGACTACGCGCTGCACGATGGTGTTCGTTGCGTTGGACACGGAGGGACGGCCGGTGGTGGTGCCGCCGTGGATCCCTCGGACGGATGCCGCACTGGCGTTGCAGGCCTTTGCGCTTCGACAGGCGGAAACGACCGCCGCGGCGGAAGCGATGCTGGCCGCGATTCCGGCGGTGCCAGCCGACCAACCTGCAGTCACGGCTTTGGACTGAATCCATGAACCCTGACCGTCATGGACCGGGAATAGGAAAATTTTGTCCGGCTTCGCCGCGCATGGATTGCCCGGGTCGCGGCGTGCGGGCCGGCCAATTCATGCGGCGTCGGCAGCTAATCAGTCCATGCACTTCGGTTAATTCGCGTCCCGTGCCCAGCCTTTCCCGTTTACTCCCCGGGCCGCGACCTTAGTTTCCTTCTTATGAAAACGGACGCGAGCAAGCCCCTGTGTAGCAATCCGCATCTGATTCGCTGGGTGAATAAGATGGCCGCTCTCTGCAAGCCGGACGCCATCCACTGGGTGGACGGTTCGCAGGAGGAATACGACGGCCTCTGCCAGCTGCTCGTGGACGGCGGCACGTTCATCAAGCTCAACCAGAAGAAGTGGCCCGGCTGCTTCCTCGCCCGCTCCGATCCCGGCGATGTCGCCCGCGTCGAGGACCGCACCTTCATCTGCTCGCTGTCGAAGGACGCCGCCGGTCCGACCAACAACTGGGTCAACCCCTTCGAGATGAGGAAGACGCTCAAGGGCCTCTTCAGCGGCTGCATGAAGGGCCGCACGATGTATGTGCTGCCCTACAGCATGGGCCCGATCGGTTCGCCGATGTCGCAGATCGGTGTCGAGCTCACCGACTCGCCCTACGTCGTCATCAACATGCGCATCATGGCGCGCATCGGGAAGAAGGTGTTCGACCTGATCGACCAGAACTTCAAGCGCGTCGTTCCCTGCGTGCACTCCGTCGGCGCCCCGCTCAAGAAGGGGCAGAAGGACGTCGCCTGGCCGTGCAACAAGGAGAAATACATCGTCCACTTCCCCGAGACCCGCGAGATCTGGAGCTACGGCTCGGGCTACGGCGGCAACGCCCTGCTCGGCAAGAAGTGCTTCGCGCTCCGCATCGCCAGTGCCATGGCGCGCGACGAGGGTTGGATGGCCGAGCACATGCTCATCCTTGGCGTCGAGGACCCGAAAGGCGACAAGACCTACGTGGCCGCCGCCTTCCCCAGCGCCTGCGGCAAGACGAACTTCGCCATGCTCATCCCGCCCCCGCACCTGCAGAAGCAGGGCTGGAAGGTTTCCACCGTCGGCGATGACATCGCCTGGATCAAACCCGACGCCGACGGCCGCCTGCACGCCATCAACCCCGAGGCCGGCTTTTTCGGCGTCGCCCCCGGCACGAGCGTGAAGACCAATCCCAACGCCATGGCCGCGCTGTCGAAGAACACCATCTTCACCAATGTCGCGCTCACCGACGACGGTGGCGTGTGGTGGGAGGGCATGACCGATGAGCCGCCCGCGCACCTCATTGACTGGCAGGGCAACGACTGGACGCCCGCGCTGGCGAAGGAGAAGGGCGTGAAGTCGTCGCATCCCAACTCGCGTTTCACCGCGCCCGCCTCGCAGTGCCCGACCATCGACCCCGACTGGGAAAAGCCCGAGGGCGTGCCGCTCAGCGCGATGGTCTTCGGCGGACGGCGCGCGACGACGATGCCGCTCGTGTTCCAGACCTTCAACTGGAGCAGCGGCGTCTATGCCGGTGCCACCATGGGCTCGGAGATGACCGCGGCCGCCGCCGGCACGATCGGCAAGGTCCGCCGCGACCCGATGGCCATGCTGCCGTTCTGCGGCTACCACATGGGCGACTACTTCCGCCACTGGATCAAGATGCAGAAGAGCATCGCCGAGACCCCGCGCATCTTCCACGTGAATTGGTTCCGCAAGGACGCCGACGGCAAGTTCATGTGGCCGGGCTTCTCCGAGAACATGCGCATCCTGAAGTGGATCGTGGAACGCGCCCGCGGCGGTGGCCGCGCCAAGGAGACGCCCATCGGCTGGATGCCGCGCTACGACGACATCGACTGGAAGGGCCTCAACCTTTCCCGCGAGCAATTCGAGGCGCTGCAATCCATCGACCGCGCCGCCTGGCGCGCCGAGGTGCTCAGCCACGAGGAACTCTTCCTCGACCTGCACGCGCACCTGCCGAAGGAGATGATGTTCGAGCGCGAGCTGCTGATCTGCCGGCTGCTCTGAACGCGCCGCCCGCGGGGCACTCCTTCTGATGATCGGGTAGCCCGCGGCGGGAGCCGCGGGACTGGGCGGTGACGGGGCGTCCTGCGGTCCCGGCGCTCCCGCGCCGGGCTTCACCAAGCAAAGCCAAAGGCGGGACTCGGTTTCAGGGTGTCCCCGCGAGCATCTCGGCGCGCACCGCCATCACGAGGCCTTTGCCCTTCGGGTCCTTGGCCCAGATGATCATGAAGTCGTGGGTCTCGTCCACCCACACGGCCTCGTTGGCCGCGCAGGTGAACTCCTGGCCCGCAAAACGGTATTTCTCGCCCGGCTTCGGCGTGCGCGTGGAAGTCGCGCCCCGCTGCAGGGCGAACTGGCTGTCCACGAACGACTGCGCCAGCTCCTCCGCGAGCACCGCCCGGCCCACGGGCTTGAGGCCCTCCGCGATCGAGAAGCCCTTCGCGTTGAAGGTCACGGTGTAGATGAGCCGTTCCGACTGGTCGGTCTCGATGGACCAGTGGGAGACGTTCTTGGGCGCATACGGCTGCAACGGCTCCGGCGGACCAAACCGCTTGCGCAGGTCGGCCAGCGTCTCGCCCAGCGCCGCATGGCCGCTTACGGCGGACAGCAAAAGACAGAGAACAAGGATCGGCAGACGGCGGCTCACGGTCTCTACGCAAAGCACGCCCGTCAGATTTGGCAACCGCGAGTTCCCGGTCGGAAAGGGGAAGGATAACTCCGGGTTCCATCCGGGCCTTAACGGTGTAGCCCGGCGCGGGAGCGCCGGGACCGTAGCTCGCCGTGGCGCGGCAAATCCCGCGGCTCCCGCCGCGGGCTACAGCGGCAATCGCCGCATCCGGGATATCCCTCGCTCCTGTCATTCTGAGCGGAGCGAAGAATCCAGCGGCGGGGTGACGGAGACCCCGCCCTACAACGACCGATCTGGCCCGTCGCTCAGCCCAGCAGGTTCTTCAGCGCGGCGAGGTATTTTTCCTGCGTGCGGCTGATGACGTCGACGGGGAGATGCGGGGCGGGGGGCGTCTGGTTCCACTTGATGGCGAGCAGGTGGTCGCGCACGAACTGCTTGTCGTAGCTGGGCGGCGAGCAGTCGGGCCGGTAGTCGGCGGCGGGCCAGTAACGCGAGGAGTCGGGCGTGAGCACCTCGTCGATCAGGAAGAGGTTGCCTGCCGCGTCGGTGCCGAACTCGAACTTGGTGTCGGCAAGAATCATGCCGGCCTGTTTCGCGCGCTCGTGACCGAACGAGTAGAGCTGCAGACTGATCGCCTTCACCTTCTCGTAGAGCGCGGCGCCGATGGCCGCGGCGCCTTGGGCGTCGTTGATCGGCTCGTCGTGCTGGCCCTTGGGCGCCTTGGTCGTGGGCGTGAAGATGGGCTGCGGCAGCTTGTCCGCCTGGCGGAGGCCGGCGGGCAGCTTGATGCCGCAGACTTCGCCCGTCTTCTGGTAGGAACTCCAGCCGCTGCCGATCAGGTAGCCGCGCGCGACACACTCGATGGTGAGGGGCGTGAGCTTGCGCACGATCATGCTCCGCAGCTGCAGGTCGCGGCTGGCGATGCCACGGGAGAGGAACTGCTTCTCCTGGTCGGGCAACAGGTGATTCTGGATCAGGTGGCTGGTCTGCGCGAACCACCAGTGGCTCATCTGCGTGAGGATGGCGCCCTTGCCGGGGATGCCGTCGGGCAAAATCACGTCGAAGGCCGAGAGCCGGTCGGTGGCAGTCAGCAGCAGCGCGTCGCCGAGATCGAAGATTTCGCGGACCTTGCCGGAAGCGATCTTGGGGAAGGGCAGGCCGTCGATGGTGGTGACGGCGGTCTTCGGCAGGGCATCGCGGATTTCGGAAAAATTCATCAGGAGAGGGAGAAGTTGTAGGGCACCGTTGCTGGTTGCTCCCAGCCCGGTGTTTGTCCGGGCCGGTCGCCCGGCAAAAAAATTCATGAAGCTGAATTCATCGCACGAACGCGGAGCGAAAGGCAAAGGCGATTATCGGCCTGACGCAGTTGGCATGACTGGAGCCGGGGCGCCCCCGCCCCGGTTGAGGTGAGGGTAGGGGCCGATCTCCGAGCGGCCCGGCGGTGTGCTTAGTCCTTCCGGGGGCCATATAATCGTTCTCTTAATCTTACTCCTACTTGTTCTCCCGGTTTGGTTGGGGAAGGAGAGAGGAGAACGAGAACGATTAAGAGAACGAGAACGATCAAGGCCCGGCGACGTGCGCGAACTCCCCCGGCCCGCCCGGAGGTCGGGCCCTACCGTTTCGTCGGGGCCGTGCGGCCGGGCACCCAGTAGCCCTCGATCATGGAGTAAACCGGGCGCTGCGGCAGGCCCTGCTCGTTGTGGTAGAGCTGGCTGGCGAGGATGTCGATGGCCGTGGCGCCGATGAGCGTGAGGTTCTGGTTGATGCCGGTGACTTCCTCGACGTGGTCGAGGTTGGTCTGCTCGACGTCGAGCGCGGCGAAGGCGAGGTCCGCCGGGATGCGGCGGCCGGCCTGCTCGAGCGCGAGGAACTGTTTTGGGCCGAAACCAATCACGGCGTCGGGTTTGGCCGTGCGCAGCCACGTCTTCAGCTGGCGGAGTTCCTCGCCGCTCGACGTGAGCAAGGGCTCGAGCCGGGCCGCTCCCAGCGTGCTCTGCGCCGCGAGGTAGCCGCCGAGCCAGCCGTAGTTGACGCGGCGGTTCTGGTCCTGGTCGAGCATGAGCCCGATGCGGCGGTAACCGAGCTGGTGCAACCGCTCGAAGGCGAGTGTCGCGCCGCGGAAGTGGTTGTGCGTGGCGCGGTGCAGGGCGAGGTGGTTGTAAACGTAGCCGAGGCCGACGCAGATCAGGTGGCCCCAGTCGAGCTCGTGGTCGTAAACCGCCACGGCGAAGGGCGTGATCAGGTTTCCGCGGATGGCGCGGGCGCGCAGCATGCGCGAGGTGGCGGCCGCCTGCGCGCCGCCCGGGCCGAGCCAGAAGGGTTCGAGCCGCATGCCGAGCTGGAGCGCGCGTTTGCGCGCGCCCTCGTAGAAACCGACGCTGGCCGAGTGCTGCTTCCACTCGTCGGGCGTCGGGCCGCCGGTGAGAAAGCCCACCACCTCGGGGCCGGACTTGTGCTGCTTGAGGCGCACCTGGCTCATGAGCGCCGACACGAGCACGTTGGAACGGTAACCGAGC
Organism: uncultured Oleiharenicola sp.; assembly: GCA_966252395.1. Classification (GTDB taxonomy): domain Bacteria; phylum Verrucomicrobiota; class Verrucomicrobiia; order Opitutales; family Opitutaceae; genus Lacunisphaera. The sequence goes on from CBINOW010000035.1 coordinate 25,007, forward strand.
CCGTCGGCGAGCTGGCGCACGCGTTCGCGGGTTTCCTCGGGGATCGAGGGATGGTTGCGCAGGCTGAGCGAGACGGTGGTGTGGCTGACGCCGGCGCGCCGGGCGATTTCCCGCAGGGTGGGGGGATTGGAAGCGGCGCGGGGCGAAGCCATGCGCGCACCGTGCGCACGGGTATGAAACGGCGCAATTTATTTTACGTGGAAAGTTCCGGCGCACTTGGCCGCGGGCGCGTGCGCTGCACTGTGCCCGCATCGCCCCTTACCCAGGCGACTGCCGGTGTCCCGCGTGCAGCTTCGCCGCCCGCTCCGCCGGCCAACCCCTGATCCCACTCCACCATGAACCAGCTGCTACCCACGCGAGCCATGGCTCGCCGTTCCCTGACGCCGGCACTTTCCGTGCTCGCCCTGTTGTCCGTCCTTCCGGCCGCCCCGCTGGCGGCCCAGACCGCCGCCCCCGCCGCGAACAACGACGAGGTCGTGGTGCTCTCCCCGTTCACCGTCAGCGCCGAGTCGGCCGACCGCTACCACGCCGGCGAGGCCATCTCGGCGGTGCGTGTCCGCGCCCCGTTGCTCGACACGGCCAGCTCCATCTCGGTCATCACGCGCGACATGATGGACGACCTCGGGCCGACGCGCGTCTTTGACGTCACCCGTTACGTCGCCGGCGTGCAGGAAGGCCGCGGCGTGCAGTTCCAGGACCGCATGATCATCCGCGGCTTCGAGACCCAGAACGGCGCGCGCACGGTGGACAACTTCCTCCAGTCGGCCGACGCCGACAACATCGTCGAGTCCGTCATCGACCGCATCGAGGTGAGCAAAGGCCCCAACGCCATCCTCTCGCCCGCCGGTGCGCCCGGCGGTTCGCTCAACATCATCACGAAGTCGCCGACCTTCAAGCAGCAGCGCTCGTTCCTCGCCACCTTCGGCCTGTTTGATGCGCAGAAATACATGCTCGATATGGCCGGCCCGCTCGGGGACAGCGGTAAGTTCGCCTACCGCCTCGTGCATTCGGCGCAGGACTCCGACCGCTACTGGGATGATTCCTACGTTCGCAACCGCACGCTCGCGCCGATGTTCGCCTGGCGCCTCAGCGACAAGACCCTGCTCACCGTGAAGCTCATCGGTGCCGAGCAGTGGCTCTCGCGCGAGCCGTTGCTGATCATCCATCCCGACGTCACCGCCGCCACCAAGGACCCCTACCTCGCCCCGGGCATCAATCCCAAGACGAACAACGGCATCCAGGACTGGAGCCACGTCGAGACCCACAGCGCCGACGTGTTCGCCACGCTCACCTCGCAGCTCAGCGAGAAGCTCAACCTCCGCGTCGCCGCCAACGGCCGTTACTACTACGAGGACTCCGACCAGAACTTCCTTTCCACGCCCGGCCTGAGCAACCGCTACAACCCCTACACCGGCACGCTCACCCAGGACTACACCTGGGCCCTGCAGAACACCGCGCTGGCGCACAACGCCGCGACGAACCCCTACGTGCCCACGCTCTCGCCGTTCTTCAACCCGGGCAACATCCCGAACCGCGGCGATCGCCAGGACACCCGCCGCCGCACGCTGAACTTCCAGACCGACCTCGTCTATAACACGATGCTCGGCAACACGAGTTCGCAGACCGTCGCCGGCCTCGGCTACTCCCGCCAGCTCGCCTACGGCCGCGGCCGCAACGGCACCATGCCCGGCATCGATCTCAGCCAGCCGGACCGCGAGTTCTACCCGACCTACGGCGCAACCTTCTCGTTCTTCAACCGCAACAGCTACACCAACACGCAGCTCTACGTGAACCAGCGGTTCGGTTTCTTCGACAACCGCTTCTACCTCACCGGCGGCCTGCTGCGCTACTCGACCAAGACCGTCGGCGCCAACGTCCTCACCGGCGCGGCCCCCGCCGTCCTCGACGACGACAAGAACCTCTGGAACCTCAGCGCGCTCTACAAGATCCGCGAGAACGTCTCGCTCTACGCCAGCCGTTCCATCAACGCCTCGCCCGTCATCGCCAACAACCAGCCCCTCTGGCGCTCCGGTGAACAGGATGAGATCGGCGTGAAGTCCGATTTCCTCAACCGGAAGCTCTCCGTCAACCTCGCCTACTTCGAGATCGCCCAGACCAACGTCACCGTCCCGAATCCCGCCTACCAGACCGACCCGACCCAGCCGCAGACGCTCGTCTCCGACCTGAGCAACAAGGGCTACGAGCTCGAGATTATGGGCAGCGTCACCGACAACCTGTCGCTCATTGCCACCTGGTCGCACCTCAAGATGCGCGACGCCCTCGGCCGCAAGGTCCGCGCCGTGGCCGACGAGAACGCGACCTTCCTCGCCAACTACCGCATCGCCGACGGTTCCCTCAAGGGCCTCGCGATCAACGGCGGCATCGTCTATAACGGCCGCCGCGCGGGCGACATCCCCGACGGCAACTTCACGCAGCTCAACGTGGTCAAGCAGGTCAGTTTCTACCTGAAGCCCCAATACACCACGACCCTCGGCTTCTCCTACCGCTGGAACGAGCGCTACCACACCCGCCTCGTCATCGACAACGTCCTCGACGAGAAACACTACATCTCGGTCGCCGGCGGCCGCGTCACCGGCACGGGCATCACCGCCATGCCCGGGCGCAACCTGCGCCTGACGACCACGATCAACTGGTAAGCCGTCCGTCTGCGTGAATCCTCCGGTTCCAGCATCGGCGGAGCGGCCGTCCGCTCCGCCCGAGTTCGACGCGCGCCGTTACGGCGCTGTCGGCGACGGGCGGACGCTCGACACGGCCGCGCTCAACCGCGCCATCGCCGCCGCGCACGCGGCCGGCGGCGGCACGGTGTTCCTGCCGGCCGGCGACTACCTCAGCCACTCGATCCGGCTGCAAAGCCGGATCACGCTGGAGCTGCGCGCGGGCGCGACGCTTATCGCCGCCGACCCGCCGCCCCCCGGCGAGCCGGGCGGCTACGATGCGCCGGAGGACGGCCCGCCGAACCACTACCAGGACTTTGGGCACTCCCGTTTTCGCAACAGCCTCCTCTGGGGCGAAAACCTTGAGCACGTCACACTGCGCGGCCCGGGCGTGATCTTCGGCCGCGGGCTCAGCCGCGGCAACGGCCGCATCGCGCTGCCGGTCGGCCAAGTTGCGCCGCAGCCGCCGGGACACTTGCCCGACGTGCTCGAGGCCGATGGGGCCTTCGAGCCCTTCGCCGGCCCGCTCACGCCGGGGCCTTTTGGTTACCCGCACGCGAGGGACACGCTGCCCGCCGGCGTCGGCAACAAGGCCATCGGTCTGCGCGGCTGCCGCCACGTCACGGTGCAGGACCTCACGATCCTGCACGCGGGGCATTTCGCGATCCTCGCCACTGCTTGCGACAACGTCACGGTGGACAACGTCTTCATCGACACCAACCGCGACGGCATCGACATCGACGCCTGCTGCAACGTCCGCATCTCGAACTGCTCGGTAAATTCGCCATGGGACGACGGCATCTGCATCAAGTCGTCCTTCGGCGCCGGCGTGCTGCGCCCGGTGGAGAACGTCACGGTCACCAACTGTTTCGTCAGCGGCTTCACCGAGGGCACGCTTTACGACGGCACGCGCGAGCGCGTGATCCGCCACCGCGGCGGCCCGATCGGCCGCATCAAGCTCGGCACCGAGGCCAGCGGCGGCTTCCGCAACATCGCCATCACGAACTGCGTCTTCGATTTCTGCCGCGGCCTTGCCCTCGAGCAGGTGGACGGCGCGGTGATGGAGGACATCGTCGTCTCCAACCTCACCATGCGCGAGGTGATGAACGCGCCGATCTTCCTCCGCCTCGCCGGCCGCCTGCGCGCCCCCGGCGCGACGCAACCCGGCACCGCTGCCCGCATCTCCATCAGCAATGTCGTCGCCACCGACGTGGCACCCGAGCACGGCCTCTTCATCGCCGGCCTGCCGGGGCACCCGGTGACGGACGTCCGCCTCTCCGGCATCCGCCTGCACAGCCGCGGCGGCGGCACCGCGGCCGATGCCGCGCGCGAGGTCCCCGAGATGGTGCGCGATTATCCCGAGCCCATGCTCTTCGGCGCGCTGCCCGCGTGGGGCCTCTACGTGCGGCACGCCGAGCGCATCCAGGTGCGCGACGTGAGCCTGCACCTGCAGCGCGGCGACGCCCGTCCCGCGATCGAACTCGACGACGTGCGCGCCGCCGACTTCGCCGGCGTCCGTCTGCCCGGCCAAACCTCCAAGGACGAATGGGTGCTGACCGGCGTCACCGCCCTCCACACCCGCGACTGCGACGGCCTGCCCGACACCAGCCGCTGAAGTGTCCTGTAAGGGGATGCCGGTAGGGCCCGACCTCCGGGCGGGCCGGATCGCAATAGGGGCGCGCCTTGTGCGCGCCCGCCGAGGGCGGACTCAAGGTCCGCCCCTACACAAATGAAAAAATACTGGAGCCGGGGCGCCCTCGCCCCGGGGAATCGTATAATCCGTCATGCTGAGCCGGGCGAAGCATCCCAGGGAATCCGCCCATCTGCTTGGATCCTTCGCGCGGCTCAGGATGACAGAAAAGGTTGATCCGCGACTGTCGGTGAAATGCGGGTTTCGCGATTCGCTCGCTTGCTATCAGGAACGGGGGATCGGCAAAACCGGCCCGAGGGCGGGCCGGCTCCAGTTCTCCGTCTCACAACGGCGCCAGATACTTCCCATCCGGGCCGGTGTGCTTGCGCATGTGGTGGCCGACGCGGTTCAGGCCGAAGAGCGCGAAGAGATAGCACGCGCCCATCATGAGATAGACGAGCCGGTAGGGCCCGATCACGACCTCGCCCGCGCCGGGCAGCGTGAGCGTGTGCGACCAGCCCTTGAGCCCGTCGAGGATCCAGCCGCAGAGCGGGCTGATGACGACCGCGATCAGGAGCGACTGCACGATGGTGTTGGCGCCCGCGAGCTGGCTGTAGCGCTGCGGGTGGAAGACCTCGGCGGTGAGCTTGAGCTGCGCCATCATCACGACCCAGAACGCGACGCCGAAGATCATGTTGCCGACGAGGAAGGTCAGCGGTCCGGTGGCGAAGAGGAAGGTCAGTGCGTAGCCGAGGGTGATGGCCACGAGGCCCCACTTGAGCACCTCGACGGCGCCCTTGCGGTCCACCAGCCAGCCCACCGGAAAGGCGATCACGATCCACACCAGCAGCGGGTAGGTGCGGTAGGCGCCGATGGTTGTCAGGTTCATCCCGAGTTCGTGCTGGGGAAAGAAGATCGTGAAGTGCGAGAGCCCGAGCAGCGCGCCGTAGAGGCAGACGCGCACAAAGTAGAACCAGAGATAGACCGGATGCTGGTAGGATTCGCGACAGAAGGTCTTGGTCGCGGCCCAGAGGCGCGCGGCGCGGCCCGCCTTGTCGCCGGCCGGGTTCTGCTCCACCGGCGGATACTTGCCCTCGCGCACGAACCCGCAGAGCAGCACGAAGCACACGAGGTTGAGCACCGCGATGCCGATGAAGATGTGCCGGCTGTGCGTCTCCGTCAGCCCGAGCAGCCAGTAGGTGACGATGGCTGTGCCGGCCGCGCCGAACACGCGGAAGAGCGCGAGGAAGCGGCCCATGTGGGTGTCGGGCACCACGTCGCGCAACAGGCCGAAGAAGCAGACGTTGGTCGCCGTCTGCACCGCGCGGTAGAGGATCACCAGCACGGTGAACACCAGGATGACCGGCGCGATGGGCAGGAGGTGCAGCCAGTCCTTCACCACCGGCACGCCGGCGAGCCAGGCGGCGAGTTCCGGCGAGAATGGCGTTAGCGCGAGGAAGAGCGTGACGAAGGGCGTGACCCAGAACAGCACCGGGATGCGGCGGCCCCACTTGGTGCGGAGGCGGTCGCTCCAGTAGCCCAACGGCGGCATGATGAGGAGTTGGAGCACCGCGTTGACCGAGCCGATGATGATCGCGATCTGGGTGTCGGTGGCGCCGTGGAACTTGAGCAGCACCGGCAGGATTTGCGGCTCGACGATGTCGATGAGCACGAACACGACCTCCGCGCCGAGGAGCCAGGCGAAGAGGGCGATGAGGCCGCCGCGGGTGTATTCGAGCGTGCCGGCGCGGGCGATGATGGGAGCGGCCGCGGAAGCGGACGGTGAGGTGACCATGGGGTGGGGCGGAGGGTCGGAGGGACGACCCGGTGCCGACAACCACCGCACGATTCAGACAGTAGCCCAAGCCCGCACGCATTTTCCGCGTAAAGCGCCGATCGGAATCCGATCGGCGTCCTGAGGCCGCAAAGCGGCCGAAGGATCCAAGGTTCCCTTTGCGGTCATCCTGAGCGCAGTCGAAGGATTTAGTCCGCGAGGCGATTGCCATCCTGATCCCGCGGACGCGGGAGAAGGGGTGGAGCCGGCGCTCCGCGCGGGCTGATTTGAATTTTCCGGAGGGCCAAGCTCCCGCGCGGCCGGATCGAATTCTTTGGAGGGCCGGTCTTCAGCCGCCGCCAAGCCTAGGGCTGACAAGCCGCACCGCCCGTTTGACGATCAAGGCACCGAATGAATCACCACGAAGACACCAAGACACGAAGGGATCAGATGGTTTGAACCAGAGGCCGCGGAGATCACGAAGAGGACCTTCGGACGGGGGTTGAGCCATCAGCTCACCGTCGGCAGCACCGTCTCCGGGATTGCCCGCGGGTCGAATCGGGCGGGTTGGCTGCGTTTGAAGTATTGGATGAGCGTGGGGAGGAAAACCACGATGAGCCCCAGCTTCACCCAAATGAGCCAGCCGAGCGGGCTATCCGTGATCCACAGAACCCACGCGAGCAGCAAGGCCATGGCCGCAAGGAAACCGTATTCGAGCCAGAGCGCCCAGGCGTCGCGGCCGCTCAGGAATTCCACGCCGGGGTTGGTGGCGGCTTGCGCGCAGAGCGCGGTCACGAAGCGGCGATAGTCCGCGCTGCGGTCGTCAAACTGCGCGATTCCCCGGTAGAACTCGTTGCTGAATTTCAAATTGCAGGTCGCGGCGATGACCAGGCACTCGAAGCGGTTGGTCTGCACGCGGGTGGGGAAGAAGCGGAGCCGCACCTGCCGGACCTCCGCCCACGGCAGCGCGGTGGTTCCCCCGTCGCTCGACTCAATGGCCAGATGGGTCGCTGTCAGCCGCAGCGTGCGCGGTTTCTCCAGCACGTCGTGACGCACCTGATAGGTGATTTCGGCATCCACGGTTCAACAGGGATGCCGGTCGTCGCCCGGAAACCGCGCAAGGAAGACGCTAACCATGCGGCAGGAAAGGCTCGCCGCGTTTTCGGATCAAGGTCGGAACGAGGCGCGCATCTGCGTAGAACTGCGTATTGTCGGGACCGGGCCTGCCGTGTCACGCTGGGCAGACGTGAAAATCCCCGCATCTTTCGCCGTCCTGTTGCTTGTTCCCCTTTTCGCGTTCGCCGCCGATCCGGCGTCCGAACTCGCGATCTTGCGCAAGCAGGCCCTGGGCGGGGACGCGGCAAAGATTTTTGCCTACGCCGAGGCGCTGCGGAAAGCCGAGTCCGAAGAGGCGTTTGAGTGGTATGTCAAAGCCGCGGACCGCGGCCACCCGGAGGCGGCCTACCTGGTTTTTGAGGGTTCGTTTGCGGATGACGGGCTGAGCATCTCCCAAACGGAATACGACCGCTTGCTCGGTTATCTCCGCCGCGCCGCGGAAGGCGGCTTCGCTTCCGCGCAGCACCGGCTGGGCGTATTTCTCGAAAGCTACCAGGAAGTGGATGGCAAGGCGGTCCCCATCGACTTGGAGGCATCGGCGCGCTGGTATCGGCAGGCGGCCGGGCAAAAGCACCCCGCCGGGATGGAAGCCTGGGCGCTCGCGCAGATCGGCGGCATCGGCGTGCCGAAGGATTTCGCCAACGGCCTTCGCGACATGAAGGCCGCCGCGCAGGCCGGCAGTGCGAAGGCCCAGCTCTACCTCGCCGACCTGTTCAAGAGCGGCGAGGATGCGTCGGAGAACAAGGTGCCGGTGGACTGGGCGGAATCCATCCGCTGGCGTCGGATGCTGATCGCCGGCGGCGATGGCGACACCCTCGCGCTCGCGGATTCGCTTCTGAAACAGCCGAATCCGTCCGAGGCGGACCTCGCCGAGGCGCGCAAGCTGATCGAGGCGCAGGTTGCCGAGGGCAATGCGAATGCGCAGGAGTTTGTCGGCCTGTTGGCGCAGAAGAGCGCTGCCGGCGAGGAGAAGGCGCGGTGGGAAAAAGTGGCGGCACGGTATGCGATCTTCGAAAAGCAGTTCACCGGCTCGACCAGCGCTCTGGGGCGCAGACGCGCCCTCGGGAAATATGTCCAATGGCTTCAGGCGCAGCCGTATGAAATCGAATGGTCCGAACTCGGCGAATGGTCGCTGCGCCGGATGACGCCGCTGCTGGAGCGTCAGCCGACGGAGACCTTCGGGCTGCTGGCGAGCGTGCCTCACACGGTGATTTCGCGGGGCCTTGTCGAACGCGTCTTGCCCGCCCCGCTGCTGGCGGCGTGGCGCGAGGGAGCGCAGCGTGCGCGGGCTGCTTACGACGCCGACGAGAAATACCGCGCCGAGATCCGCCAAAAATATCGAGCGGCCTACAACGGCGACGGCGCGGCGCAGCTGGCCGTCGCGCTGGCTTACCTCAACCAGAGCGACGGTCGCGAGAGCCAGTGGGCTCACGCCATGCACTGGCTGACGCTCGCCAAGGCCAATGGCGTGCCCGGCGCCAGCGATCGGCTGGCCCGGCTCGGTTTCGAGGTCAATGGCCGCCTCAGGACCGCGACGGCGGCGAAGGATCTGCAGACCGTGGTCGAAATCTTCCGGCAGAAGGCCTACTCCCCGATGGAGGACGCCCCTGACGGCGCTTACCGCGCCGGCTTGGCCCTGCTGGCCAATGGCCAGGCCTTCGCCGACGATCTACCCGACGCGGAACATTTGTTCAAGGCGGCGGCCGACAAAGGCCACGTCGAAGCGATGCTCGAGCTCGGCAAGTTGCACCTCCTCCAGGAAGCGTTACCGGCTGACGAGGCCAAGGCGCTGGCGTGGTTCAAGCAGGCGGCGGAGCGCGATAATGCGGAAGCCAAGGCTTGGGTGAAGGTGCTGACGCCTGAACTCAGCCCGACCGAGCGCGGCGAACTCGCGCAGGAAGTCGCGGGCGAGCGCATGCGGGTTTCAGACCGGATGATCAGTTTCCCCGCGGCGATGCCCTTCTCGACTTATGCGGCCCGGCTGGGGAACGAAAAGGCCCGCACCTTCCTCGTCGCGGTCGCAAAGGCGTCAGCCAACCAGGTCGCATCTAGGCCCGGTCCGACCACACTCGCCCAGGACCAGGCCGGCGCGAAGGCCGGCGACGCCGAATCCATGCGCCGTCTCGGTGAGCGCTACGAGGTCGGGGACGGCGTTCCGATGGACGACGACCTTGCCTATGACTGGTTCCGACGGGCCGCCGCCCTCGGCAGCGCGCAGGCAAAAACCGACCTGGCGGAGATCGCTCCCCGCTTGCCGGCCGCGATGTATCGCCTCGGCCGGCGTTATGAGGCCGGCGACGGCGTGGTGCGCGACTGGGACGAAGCCATTTCCTGGTATCGGAAAGCGGCCGCGGCCGGCCTTGAGGAGGCCGACGATGCGGCGGCCGATCTGGCGTTTCGCCTCCAGCGCGACACTGACGCAAAGGCCATGGCGACGGAGATGTCTGCCGCGAAAAAATTCATCGACGAAGGGGCCCAGCCCAAGCCCCAGGCCGCCGGGGAAAAGTAAACGCCTGAGCCGCGCGGGCTCCCGGGCACCCACGAGGGCCGACGTGAGGGTTGGTAGGTCGGGAATTTTTGCCAGGCCCAAGGGCGCGAGGCGCCCCGCTTGGGCTGGGGCGTTCAGGGTCGGCAAGGCGCGCAGAGTATGGCCGAGGCGATCGCAACCCACTGCCCTTCGCCAAGATGCGCGCGCTTTCCGCCAGCTGCATCGGCGCAGGCGAGCTGAGAGAAAATCCTTGCGCGACCTAGCCCGGAACCTACCGTGACCGACTCCGTGCTGGGTCCCCATCGTCTAGCCCGGTCAGGACACCACCCTTTCACGGTGAGAACCGGGGTTCGAATCCCCGTGGGGACGCCA
>CBINOW010000036.1:0-33323 GCA_966252395.1 uncultured Oleiharenicola sp.
GATGCGCGGCAAGGTAGGCCCCAGCTCCTTCATCTTTTCCTGCGGAATGATGCGCAGCGTCTCGCCGTGCGTGCCGCCAAGGAAGGTCAGATTTTTGCTGTAGATGAACTTGCCGTTTTTCTGCGTGAAGCTCGGGTTTGCGCCCAGCTCGGCCGGCAGCGGCGGCTGGTTGTGCACACCGTCATACCAAAAAACCTCGACCGGTGGCATGGCCCCGCGCGCGGCGAAGTCGAAGCGGATCGTCGTGGCCTGTGGGAAGATGAAGTCGTTGGCGCCCTCGCGCTTCACGGCCTCGATGGTGTGCGGCAGGCCGAGGTTCAGGAAACGGTGACAGGTGTCGAGGATGTGCGGCCCCCAGTCACCGAAGGCGCCGTTGCCGTAAGCGAACCAACCACGCCAGTTGCCGGGGTGCAGGCGCGGGCTGTAGGGATGCACGGGCTTGTTGGCGTGCCACAGATTCCAGTCGAGGGTCGGCGGCACCGGTTCGCCGGAGTCGTAGCCCTTCACCTCCCAGCCGTGCCAACGGCGGGGAGAGTTCATGAACATGTCCACGCGCGTCACGTCGGCGATGATCCCGGCCTCCTGCCAGGCCTTGAACTGGTGAAAATTGTTACCCGAGTGCCCCTGATTGCCCATCTGGGTCACGACCTTGCTCTTCGCGGCCTGCGCCATGATCAGCTCGACCTCGTGGAAGGTGTGCGCCATCGGCTTCTCCAGATAGACGTGCTTTCCCTTCTTCATCGCGTGCATGGCGACGACGAAGTGCGTGAAGTCCGGGGTCGCAATGATGACGGCCTCAAAGGTGTCACCGGCCTTCGCAAACATCTCACGGTAGTCCTGGAACAGCCGGGCGTCGGGAAAAATCGCGCGCGCTTCGGCCGTGTGCTCGGCCATGAGGTCCACGTCGCACATCGCCACGGTCTCGATCAAACCGGTGTCGCGAAAGGTTTTGACCAAATCCAGTCCGCGATTGCCGATGCCCACGAAGGCGACCTTGAGCTTGCGGCCCGCAGGCGCGACCTCCGCCGCACGCACGAGGCTTGACGGCGCGAGCGCGAGCGCGGCGCCGGCGGCCAGCGAGGCGGTGAGAAACTGGCGGCGGGCGGGATTGGATACTTCGGAGCGGGACAACGGGGTAACGGGCATGGGGTAAAGACGGCGGCTCAGCGCAATTGTTTCGCCACTTCCTTGGCGAAGTAGGTCAGGATCATGTCCGCGCCGGCGCGCTTGATGGCCAGCAGCGACTCGTCGCGGCAGCGCGCGAGGTCGAGCCACCCGAGGCGGGCGGCGGCGTGGAGCTGGGCGTATTCGCCGGAAACCTGATAGGCCGCGACGGGCACGCGGACGGCGTTGCGCACGTCGCGGATGATGTCGAGGTAGGCGCCCGCGGGCTTCACCATCACGATGTCAGCGCCCTCGGCCACATCCAGCTCGACCTCGGTCACGGCCTCGCGGCGATTGGCGGGGTTCATCTGGTAGGTGGCCTTGCTCAGCAGGCGCGTGCCGGCGGCCTGCGCGCTGCCCACGGCGTCGCGAAACGGGCCGTAATAGGCCGAATTGTATTTCGCCGAGTAGGCCAGGATACCGGTGTCGGTGTAGCCGGCGGCATCCAACGCCTTGCGGATGTGCCCCACCCGACCGTCCATCATGTCCGACGGAGCCACAAAATCCACGCCCGCCTCCGCCTGCAACACGGCCATCCGGCCGAGGATCGTCACGGTGCGGTCGTTGTCCACGTCGTCCTTGGCCTCGTTCAGCACGCCGTCGTGGCCGTGGCTGGTGTAGGGATCGAGGGCGACGTCGGTGATCACGGACAGCTCCGGCACGGCCTTCTTCACCGCGCGCACAGCCCGCAGCACGAGGGTGTCAGGGTTGAGGGCCTCGGTGCCCTCCTCGTCCTTGAGCTTGGGCGAAAGCTTGGGAAACAGCGCTACCGCGGGGATGCCGAGCTTGTGCAGCTCGCGGCACTCCTTGACGAGATCGTCAATGCACAGGCGAAACACGCCCGGCATGGAAGCGATGGGCTCGGGTCGGGCCTTGCCCTCGACCACGAAGAGCGGCGCGATGAGATCCTGCGCGCGCAGGACGGTCTCGGCGACAAGGGCGCGGCGGCTGGGCTGACGGCGCAGCCGGCGGGGACGATGCGTGAGGTCGAGTTTTGGGGTCTTGGCCATGGTGCGAAGAACGCCAGTAAACCAAGGTTTCCCGGCATTTCACGCCAATCTTTTACGCGCGGACCGTCCAAACCTCACGCAGATTTTGCGTATCGGACACCCCTCAATCGAGGGGGGCATGCTAGCGCTAGCCGTTCCTAGAAAGCGAAGATGGCCATCCGGAGGATTCGCCCTACCAAAGAAAAAGCCTGCCGGTGAGGGCAGGCTTGGAACTTTAAACTGCGACGATCCTCAGGACGTGACCCCGCTGCCGGCGGCGGGGGACTGGGTTTTGAACTCCAGCTTGTCGCCGTTGCGGACGACGGTGATGGGTTCGCCCTCCTTGACGTCGCCGCGGAGCAGGGCCTCGGCGAGCGGGTCCTCGAGGAGATGCTCGACGGCGCGGCGCAGCGGCCGCGCGCCGTATTTCTCGTCGTAGCCCTTCTCGACCAGGAGAGCCTTGGACTCGGGCGAGAACTCCAGGTGGATGTTCCGCGCGGCGAGGCGCTTCACGACCTTGGCCGTCTCGATTTCGACGATCTTGAGCAGGTCGTTTTTGTCGAGGGGCTTGAAGACCACGAGGTCGTTGATGCGGTTGAGGAACTCGGGCTTGAAGACGCGCTTGGCCTCCTCGAGCACCTTTTCCTTCAGCTTGTCCATGTCGTGGAAGTCCGACGCCTTGGCGGCGGCGAAACCCATAGTCGTCTGGCGCTGGATGAGCTGCGCGCCGACGTTGGTCGTCATGATGATGATGGTGTTCCGGAAATCCACGGTCCGGGCGAGCGAGTCGGTGAGGCGGCCGTCCTCCAGAATCTGCAGGAGCAGCTGGAGCGCGTCGGGGTGCGCCTTCTCGATCTCGTCGAAGAGGATCACGGAATAAGGCCGGCGGCGGACGGCCTCGGTGAGCTGGCCGCCCTCCTCGTAACCGACGTAGCCCGGGGGCGAGCCGATGAGGCGCGAGACGGCGAACTTCTCCATGTATTCCGACATGTCGATCTGGAGGAGCGCGTCCTGGTTGCCGAAGATCTGCGCGGCGAGCTGCTTGGCGAGCTCTGTCTTGCCGACGCCGGTCGGGCCCATGAACATGAACGAGCCGATCGGGCGTCGCGGATCCTTGAGATCGGCGCGCGAGCGGCGCAGGGCGCGGGCGATGGCGACGGTGGCGGGATCCTGGCCGACGATGGCCTTCTGCAACTCGCCCTCGAGGGCGAGCAGGCGCTCGCTCTCCTTCTTTTCCAGGCGGTTGAGCGGGATGCCGGTCCACTCGGCGACAACGCGGACCATCTGCTCCTCGTCCACGGTGATGCGGTTCTCGTCGCGGGTCTTCTTCCACGACTCGATCTGCTCGTCCTGCTTGGCGCGGAGCTGCTTTTCCTGATCGCGGAACTTGGCGGCCTCCTCGAAGTGCTGGGCGGCGATGGCCTGCTCCTTCTTGGTGCAGACCTCCTCGATCTCCTTGCCCAGCGCCTCGATCTCGGGCGGGCGGTTGAGCGTGGTGATGCGGGCGCGCGAGCCGGCCTCGTCCATCACGTCGATGGCCTTGTCAGGCAGGAAACGGCCGGTGATGTAGCGGTCGGAGAGCTTGGCGGCGGCCTCGATGGCCTTGTCGGTGAAGACGGCCTTGTGGTGCTCCTCGTATTTGCCGCGGATGCCCTTGAGGATGATGACGGTGTCGTCCACGGAAGGCGGCTCGACCTTGACCATCTGGAAGCGGCGGTCGAGGGCGCTGTCCTTCTCGATATACTTGCGGTATTCGTTGAGGGTCGTGGCGCCGATGCACTGCAGCTCGCCGCGGCTGAGGGCGGGCTTGAAGATGTTGGAGGCATCCATCGCGCCCTCGGCGGCGCCGGCGCCGACGATGGTGTGCATCTCGTCGATGAAGATGATGACGTTCTTGGAGCGCTTGATCTCGTCCATCACGGCCTTGATGCGTTCCTCGAACTGGCCGCGGTATTTCGTGCCGGCAACCATGAGCGCGAGGTCGAGGGTGATAACCTTCTTGTCCGCGAGGATCTCGGGCACGTTGCCCTTGGCGATTTCCTGCGCGAGGCCCTCGACGATGGCGGTCTTGCCCACCCCGGCCTCGCCCACGAGCACCGGGTTGTTCTTGGTGCGGCGGCAGAGGATCTGGATGACGCGGCTGATCTCGTTCTTGCGACCCACCACGGGGTCCATCTCGCCCTTGCGGGCGAGTTCGGTGAGATCGCGGCCGAAGGCCTTCAGCGCCGGGGTCTTGACCTCCTTCTTTTCCTCGGAACCGCCGCGCGGGGCGACTTCCTCGGAACCACCGCCACCGCCGGACCCCTGGCCGCCATCGCCCTGACCGGACGAGAACTGCGGGTCGAGTTCGCGAAGGATTTCATTGCGGGTGCGCTCGATGTCCACTTCGAGGGTCTTGAGCACGCGGGCGGCGACGCCCTCGCCCTCGCGGAGCAGGCCGAGCAGGATGTGCTCGGTGCCGACGTAGGAATGGTTGAGCGCCTTGGCCTCCTTGCCGGCCAGCGCGAGAACCTTCTTCACGCGCGGCGTGTAGGGAATGCTGCCGACGGGCGTCTTGGACTCCTGGCCGATGCCGACCTGTTTCTCGACCTCGGCGCGGACGGTCTCAAGGTCGAGGCCCATCTTCTGGAGAACACTCACGGCGACGCCCTGCCCCAGCTTGATCAACCCAAGCAGGAGGTGCTCGGTGCCGACGTAGTTGTGGTGGAAGCGGTCGGCTTCCTTACGGGCCAAGGCCAGCACTTGCTGGGCGCGCGGCGTGAAATTGTTCATCGGTTCCATGGGTGCCTTGGTTATATCGGTTACTTGGCGGCGGAAGTGAAGTCCGGCGGGGGCAATTTGGCAAATTCAGAGCGCAAGCGGCTGGCGCGCAGCACGTCCCGCTGGGTGGGATCGAAGGAGCCCTTGGCCGCATGCTGGACGTGGCCGGGCTGGCACTCGATGAACAGCCGGTCCACGACGGCCCGCTGGGTGTCGGCGAAGACCCCGAAGTCGATGCCGAGCCGGATGAGCGAGAGCAGGTTCATGGCCTCGCCGGAGTTGAGCAGGTGGCCGTTTTGGAGGATGCCAAAGGCGCGGCCGATCTTGTCGAACAGCTTGTTCGGGTCGGTCTCGATCAGCTTCTCGCGGGCGTTCAATTCCTGCTCGATGATGGTGTTCAGCACGCCGTGCAGGTGCTTGATGATTTCCTCCTCGCTCTCGCCAAGCGTGGTCTGGTTGGAAATCTGGAAGATGCTGCCGCTCGCGTCGGATCCCTCGCCGAACAGGCCGCGCACGGCCATGCCCAGCTGGTTCACGGCGCGCACGACCTTTTCCATCTGGCCGGAAATCACGAGCGCGGGGAGGTGCATCATCGCCGAGGCGCGGATGCCGGTGCCGAGGTTGGTCGGGCAGGCGGAGAGATAGCCGAGGTTGGGCGAGAACGCGAAGTCGAGGTGCTCTTCGAGGTCGGAGTCGAGCGCGTTGATCGTGTTCCAGACCTTCTTGAACTGAAAGCCGGCGCGCAGGACCTGGATGCGCAGGTGGTCCTCCTCGTTGACCATGACGACACAGCTCTGGTCCTTGCTGATGACGATGCCCGAGCCGGCCTTGGCGTGGCAGAGCTCGCGGCTGATGAGGTGACGTTCGACGAGGATCTGTTTCTGCAGCTCGTCGAGGCTCTCGACCGGAATGGCGAGGCCGCGCTTCATCTGCGGCAGAGCGGCGACGGCCTGCATGCACTGGTCGCGGATCTCCTTCTTCTGCGCCTCTCGGGCCCAGCCGGGGAACGGCTGCGCGGCGAGGTTGCGAGCGAGACGGATGCGCGTCATGAGCACAACGGCGCTCTTGCTGGCGGCGGTGTCGGTCAGCTCGGAGGGCGAGTCGATGAGTTCGTTGATCTTCACTTACCCGCCTCCTCCTTGCGCCCGGCGGCTTGGCGAACCTGCGTGATCTCGTCGCGGTAGCGCGCAGCGTCCTCGTAACGCTCGGACTTGATGGCCTGGTCGAGTTCGGTCTCAAGCTGGGTCAGACGCTCGTAGAGGGATTTGCGGGTGAGCGCCTTTTGGGGCACCTTGCCGGAGTGCGCGCTGCCCTTGTGCATGGACTCGAGCATCGGCTCAAGCAGGCGGCTGAAATGGGCGTAGCACTCCGGGCAACCGAAGCGGCCGGTCTTCTTGAAATCCTGCTGGGTGAAACCGCAGACCGAGCACTTGGTGTCGCCGGCGGGCTCGGGATTAAGCGAGGCTTTCAGCAACAGATCAGCCAACGAGAAGCCGCTGGGGTCGGTGACGCCCTTGGCCTGCGCGCACGCCTCGCAGAGGTCCACCTTGTGTATCTTGCTGTTAACAATCTGCGTAAGGTGGACGGTCGCGGGCTTCGAACAAAGGTCGCACTTGAGGGAGTTGGCCATGGAAAATTGTTAAGGCAGGATAAGCGCCGCAGCCCGGAAACGCAAATGCGCCGGACTGGCCCATCCTTCTGCAAAAACTGTGCCCGCTGCGCGGCCCGAGGCAAGCGCGGAGGCCGTCAGATGCGGGTGCCTTCGACCAGCACACGCTGACGGAATCCGACGAGCACTTTGGCCGTGATCGGG
Source organism: uncultured Oleiharenicola sp. (assembly GCA_966252395.1). Lineage (GTDB taxonomy): Bacteria > Verrucomicrobiota > Verrucomicrobiia > Opitutales > Opitutaceae > Lacunisphaera. The sequence continues at coordinate 6,727 of CBINOW010000036.1, forward strand.
CCGGGCTTGCCGGTGCCGATGACGCGGCCGTCGAGTTTGACGACCGGGATAACCTCCGCGCCCGTGCCGGTGAGGAAACACTCGTCGGCGCACCACACGTCGTAACGCGTGAGATTGGCCTCGCGGATGGTGACACCGAGGGCCTTGGCCACGTCGAAGATGGTGCCGCGCGTGATGCCCTTGAGGGCGCCGGCCGTGGAGGCGGGGGTGATGATCTCGCCCTTCGAGATGACGAAGATGTTGTCGGCGGTGCACTCGGCCACATAGCCCTGCTGGTTCAGCATGATCGCTTCGAGCGCGCCGGCCTGCTTGGCCTCGATCTTGGCGAGGATGTTGTTGAGGTAGTTGAGCGACTTGACGGTCGGCGGCAGCGCGTCGGGCGCGATGCGGCGGGTGGGCACCGTGACAATACTGAGGCCGTTGTCGTAATACTCCTGCGGATAGAGCGAAATCTTGCTGGCGATGATGAAGGTCGTCGGGTTGGCGCAGGACCAGGGCGCGAGGCCCAGGTCGCCGACGCCGCGCGTGACGACGAGGCGGATGTAGCCATCCTGAAGATTGTTGCGGCGGCAGGTCTCGCAGACGGCCTCGGCCAGCTCGGCGCGGGACTGCGGGATCGTGAGCATGATGGCGCGGGCCGAGAGCTCGAGGCGCTCGAGGTGTTCGTCCAGGCGGAACACGTTGCCGCCGTAGATGCGGATGCCCTCGAAGATGCCGTCGCCGTAAAGCAGGCCGTGATCGAAGACCGAGACCTTCGCATCATTGGAGTCCACGTATTTGCCATCAAAGTAAACGACCATGGTGACCGGATCTGACCCCAAGCTATGACGCTTGTCGAGTCCCGGAATGGGAGAAAGGGCTTGTCTCCACCAGTCGGGCGAATGACTCTGCCCATGCACGGGCCGCAAACCTCCAACCCCAGTAAGTATATGCGCCCGTATCGAGCCGTTCACGGCTTCACGCTCATCGAGTTGCTCACGGTTATTGCCATCATCGGCATCCTGGCAGCCCTGATATTCCCCACCGTCGGAAAGGTCCGCGAGACCGCCCAACGCACGGTGGACGCCAACAACCTCCGCGAGGTCGTCAAAGCCGCGAGCATCTATGCCGCGGACAACAACGACCGCCTCCCCGACCCCACGGTCATCGCGGCCCAGTATCCGAATCTGGGCGGCGGTCCCTACGCGTGGGCCGGCATCCTGGCGCAACGCGGCATCGTCACCGACGCCGGGTTCTACTTCGCCAAGAACGACCCGTTCTATAACGGCAGCGCCCCCGCTTCCGTCGTGCAACCGGCCAGCCCCACCACGATCGGCACCGACTTCGGCGCTCGCACCCTGAGCTTCGAATTCGTTGGCGGTCTGCGCATGGGCGACGGACCGAACACGCCCGTGGCCTTCACCCGCGGCCTGCAAACCACCGGCGCGTGGGACACCACCAGCGGCGTTTACAAGGACACCGGCGGCCACATCGCCTTTCTCGGCGGCAACATCCAGTTTTACCCCAACGTCAGCGCCACCGACAGCCAGCTGACCCTGACCAACGGCACCAAGGGCGCGAACATCCGTCAGGCCATCCCGGTGGCCGCGCGCATCTACGCCACGACACCTTCGGGCGGCACGACCATCGGCTCGCTGACCGGCACCGCCGGCCTCGCTCCCTGAGTTGCAAACCCGCTTTCGCTGTCCGGCCCGGTCGCCCCGCGCGGCCGGGCCTTTTTTCTTCCCCCCGGGCCGGACCCCTCCCAGTCTCGGCAAACCACACCATGGCTCCCGCCAACCCCATTTACGTCATCGGCCACCGCAATCCCGACGCCGACTCCATCTGCTCGGCGATCGCCTACGCCGCTTTCAAGCAGGCCCGCGGTGAACATGGCTATCTGGCGGCCCGTTGCGGCAATTCCAACGCGCGCATCGACGCGATCCTTGAGCGCTTCCACACCCCACTGCCCCACTACCTGAGCGACGTCTATCCGCGCGTGCGCGACATGATGTCCTACGAGCCGCTGGTCGTGCACGAGGAGTCCACCTGCGCCGAAGCGCTCAGCCTGATTGACCGCCACGGCATCACCTACGTGCCGGTGGTTTCCGACCAAAACAAGGCGGTCGGCTCGCTGACTCTCGCCCAGCTCGGTCACTTCTTCATTCCCCGCCTCGACGAGCCCCGCGCCATGCGGCAGGTCCGCACCAGTCTGGCCCGGATCGCCAAGACCCTGCAGGGCGCCGTGCTCCACACGGTCGAGGAAAACCGCATCGAGGACCTCTATGTGCGCATCGGCGCGATGGACGTCCGCACCTTCTGGTCCATCTCCGAGCGCGAACAGATCTCCGCCGACCAGTCGCTGATCATCGTCGGCGACCGCAGCGACATCCAGCAGCGCAGCATCGAGCTCGGCGTTCGGGCTTTGGTGATCACCGGCAGCCTGCCGGTCTCCCCCGGAATCATCGCCCTCGCCCGCGAACGCGGTGTCGGCCTCATCTCCAGCCCCCACGACACCGCGACCACGGCTTGGTTCGTGCGCACCGCCTCCACTGTCGCCAAACTCGCCGACCGCCGGTTCAGCTCGCTCAACGCCGAGGCGCGCATCGCCGACATCCGCCGCAAATTCTCCCAGTTCTCCCCGCACGCGATGATGGTCACCGGCGAGGACAACCTCCTCCAAGGCATCCTCACCAAATCCGACCTGCTCAAGCCCGTGCCCACCCGCCTCGTGCTCGTGGACCATAACGAGCTGACCCAGGCCGTGCCCGGCGCCGACGAGGTCGTCATCACCGAGATCCTCGACCACCATCGTCTCGGGCCGATGGCCACTTCGCAGCCCATCCTGTTCATCAACGAGCCCGTCGGTTCCACCTGCACGATCGTAGCCGACCTCTTCCGCCGCCACGGCCTGGCCCCGACTGCGGACCTTGCCGGCATCATGATGTCGGGCCTCATCTCCGACACGCTCCTGCTCCAGAGCCCGACCTCCACGGCCAAGGACGGCGAGGTGCTCAACTGGCTGCAGACCCACGCCAACATCAAGGCGCAGGAACTCGCCCACCTCATCTTCAGCTCCGGCTCTGTCATCCTCGCCAACCCGGCCGACAAGGTCGTGCGCTCCGACTTCAAGGTCTATGCCGAGGAAGGTGTGCGCTTCGCCGTCTCGCAGGTCGAGGAACTCGGCTTCGACAACTTCTGGCAGCACGCCACGCAGCTCTCCCAAGCGCTCGCCGATCTGCGCACGAACGAGCGCCTCGCCTTTGCCGCCCTGCTCGTCACTGACATCAATACGCAGAACTCGCTCATGCTCGCCAAGGGCGACCCCGAGTTCATCCGCCGCATCTCCTACGCGCACGTGCAGCAGGACGAGATTTTCGACCTGCCCGGCGTCGTCAGCCGCAAGAAGCAGCTCATCCCCTACCTCACCGACGTGTTGAAGGAGATGCACAACGACGGCGTGGCCCCCGGCGGCGGCGCGCGGGGCAAGAGCGGCGCGCCCTTCTCGCGCTGAGTCGCGATCGCCTCCGGCCGTAACCCGGCCCACGCGCGGCCGTCTTGTTTTCTTCGGTTATCACCCCCACCCGCGCATGCGCCGCCTCCTCCCCCGCCTTGCCGCCCTGCTGTTGGTCACCGCGGGGCTCGTCTCGGCCCAGCCTGACCAAACCGCCCCGGCCGCCGAACCGATCTTCGAGCTCCCCACGCTCACCATCAACGAGCCCGCCGACCTACCCGAGCTGGAACGCTGGTATTACACGCGGCTCGACTCCTTCGAGATCCTCGCCTGCGGCTCCGAGCGCGACATCCGGAAACTCCTCGTGGACTTCCAGAAGTTCCGGCAGGCGGTGAAACTCGTCTGGCCCGCGCCGATCAAGCCCCTCGCCGCCTCCACCCTCCTGCTCTGCGGCGAGAAGGGCCGTTACGATCCCTTCGTGCCGGCCAGCCTCAAAAACACCGAGGTCCCGCTGCCCAGCCTCTTCTTCCGCAATCGCGAACAGATCGCCATCATCGTGGACCTGCAGACCACCCGGATGAGCATCCTCGATCCCATGGCCACGCTCAACGCCGCCTCCTCCGCGGCCGAGTATGAGGTGGACCACTACCGCCAGCTCTACCGCGAATACGTCCACTACCTGCTCAGCCAGTCCGAAGTCCGTCCGCCTGCCTGGCTCAAGGAAGGTCTGGCCCAGATCATCATGGACGTGGAGCTGACCGACCGCTCCCTGATCTACGGCAAGGTCAACACCTACAAGGGCGACGTCTCCGGCGTGAATCCGCTCGAACCCGGCGAGGACGCCGATGCCGCCGCGCCCACCGCCGTCGTCGGCGAACGCCCGTTCAACGCGGTCCTCCGCTTCCGCCGCCTCATGCCGCTCGGCGAGTTCTTCGCCGTGACCGACGACTCCGAAACCGCCCGCACTCCCCTCGGCAACAACCTCTGGGCGAAGCAGGCCTACGCCTTCGTCCACTACTGCATGTTTGGCGCGAACCTCCGCTACAAGGACGCGCTGGTCACCTTCGTCGGCCGCCTCGTGCAGGAGCCGCTCAGCGAGGCGTTGTTCAAGGAATGCTTCAAGGTGAGCTACAAGGAAATGGTGGACGAGCTGAACGGCTACCTCCGCCACACCCGCCACAAATACCAGCAATATAACCTGCAGGCCGGCGACCGCCTGACCGCCGCCTCGATTGAGTTAACCGATGCCTCCGCCGGTCAGGTTGGGATCATCAAGGGCGATGCCCTGCAACTCGCCGGCCAGCCCGAGACCGCCTATTCCGAATATCGCAACGCCTACCGCCGCGGAGCCCGCGATGCCGCGCTGCTGGCCGGACTCTCGGCCACCGTGCCCAACCCCGAGATGGCGGCCAAGTTCACCGACGAGGCCGTCAAGGCCGGCACGAACCGCCCCTCCGCCTTGGTGCGCCAGGCCCGCCACCGCCTCGCCGCCTTTAAGGCCGACCCCGGTCCTGACGGCAAGCTCACCCAGCAACAACTCGCCGCCGTCCTCAGTCCGCTCTTCAAGGCCCGCACCCTGCCGCCACCGCTGCCAGAACTTTACGAGACCATCGCTGAGGCCTGGGCTGCCAGTTCCATCGCCCCCAAGCCCGAGCACCTCGCCGTGCTCGACGAGGGCGTGCGCCGCTTTCCGCGCGACAGCGCCCTGCTGCATCAGACCGCCCTGCTTTACCACCGCATCGGCAACACCGACACCGCCACCGCCATCGCCCGGCTCGGGCTGCGTTTCGCCGCCGACGAGGCCGCCAAATCCCAGTTCAACAGCCTCCTGTCGCTGCTGCGCCCCACGGCCGGGGTGAAGTAACTGCGCCATTGCCTTGCCGGGCCGGTTCGCCCTTTCATCGGTGCGAATGTCCGTCGAGAACACCACTCCCGCGCCTGCGCCCAGCGATTTCATCCGCGATATCGTCGCCGGCCACGTTGCCGAAAAGCGCTACGCCAAGATCGTCACGCGTTTCCCGCCCGAGCCCAACGGCTACCTGCACATCGGCCACGCCAAGTCCATCTGCCTGAACTTCGGCATCGCCCGCGAGCACAACGGCCAGTGCAACCTGCGCTTCGACGACACCAATCCCGTCAAGGAGGACGTCGAATACGTCCAGTCCATCACCACCGATGTCCAGTGGCTCATCGCCGGCTGGGCCGACCATTGCCTTGGCTTCAAACCCAAGGGCGCGCATCCCGCCAAGGTCTCCAGCAACGGCCAGCCTGACTATTATCTCGCGCCAGTCGCGCCGGGCGCCGGCAGCGAGGCCTTCTTCGCCTCGGACTACTTCGACCAGCTCTACGAATACGCGCTCGAGCTCATCCGGCGCGGCAAGGCCTACGTTTGCGACCTGAGCCCCGAGGACACCGAGAAATACCGCGGCGCGCCCGACCGCCCGGGCCAGGATAGTCCCTTCCGCAACCGCTCCGTCGCCGAGAATCTCGACCTGTTCCAGCGCATGCGGGCCGGCGAGTTCCCTGATGGCGCGCGCTCGCTCCGCAGCAAGATCGACATGGCCTCGCCCAACATGTGGCTGCGCGACCCGCTCCTCTACCGCATCCGCCACGTCGCCCACCACCACGCCGGCGACAAGTGGTGCATCTACCCGCTCTACGACTACGCGCACTGCCTCAGCGACTACCTCGAGGGCATCACCCACTCCATCTGCACGCTCGAGTTCGTGGACCACCGTCCGCTCTACGACTGGATCCTCGAGTCCCTCGGCCTGCCCCGCGCCCTCCCGCACCAATACGAGTTCGCGAAGCTCAACCTCGCCTACACCCTCGTCTCGAAGCGCAAGCTCCTCCAACTCGTCAACGAGAAGGTCGTGACCGGCTGGGACGACCCGCGCATGCCCACGATCTCGGGCCTGCGCCGCCGCGGCATCCCGGCCAGCGCGCTCCGCACCTTTGTCACCGGCGTCGGCGTCACCAAGTTCGACTCCCTCACCGAGGCCGCCGTCTTCGAGAACGCCGTCCGCAACGACCTCAACGCCACGGCCGCCCGCCGTCTGGCCGTGCTCAAGCCCATCAAGATCGTGCTCACCAACCTCCAGCCCGGCGAGGTCGTCGAGTGCACCGCCACCAACAACCCGCAGGACGAAAATCCCACGACCCGCACCGTCGCCCTCACGCGCGAGGTGTTCATCGAGTCCGACGATTTCGCCGAGGTTCCGCCGCCGAAATACTTCCGCCTGAAACCCGGTGGCGAAGTGCGGCTGAAATACGCCTGCATCATCAAGCTCGACGAGATCGTGAAGGACGCCGCCGGTGCCATCACCGAACTCCGCTGCACCGCCCAGCTCGACACGCGCTCCGGCCAGCCCAACGCCGACAAGAAGGTCAAGGGCACCATCCACTGGGTCAGCGCCTCGCACTGCATCGAGGCCGAGGTCCGTCTCTACGACCGTTTGTTCACGGTGGCCGAGCCCGCCGCGCAGGAGGACTTCCTGAAGGTCGTGAACCCGAAGTCGCTCGAGATCGTCACCGCCAAGATCGAGGCCTCCCTCGCCACCGCCAAGCCCGCCGACCGCTTCCAATTCGAACGCCTCGGCTACTTTGCCTTGGACAAGGACAGCGCCCCCGACTCCCGCCTGATCTTCAACCGCACGATCACGCTGAAGGACACCTGGGCGAAGTGAGCTGAGCAAAATGACCCGCCTGCTTCCGTCCATCGACAATGCGACGGACTTTGAGCGTCTCCGTCACACTATCCAGTGGGAGCGGGCCCTGCAGACCATAATCAGTCGGCATGGTCTTCCTGCGGTTCGTCCCACCCTTTTTGCCGATGGCATGAACCCGGTGTTCGCTCTCGGAAACGAATGCGTCATCAAATTGATTCCGCCGTTTCGGGCAGCGACCGCGAGAAGGGAAACCGAAGCCCTGACTGGCTTGGCCGCCCATCCGCAGGTGCCGATTGCGCGGCTGCTCGCGCATGGAGCCACCGACGGCTGGGCATATCTGGTCACTTCTCGCATCGAGGGTGAGCCGCTCCATCGGATATGGACTGGATTGGATCGCGCCACGCAGTTGCGGCTCGCGACCGAATACGGACAGGTGTTGGCCAACCTCCACGCCTTGCCCATCGGTGACCTGCGCCCCGGCGGCATTATTTGGTCGGACTTTTGCCACACCTCGATCACCCGCTGGACCGAACGCCGCGACTACCACCGACTCCCTGCTCCCCTGCGGATTGATGGTCCGCGATTTCTGACCCGGCACGCCTCCGCGCTCGAAACGCCCCGCCAAGTCCTGCTGCACGGCGATCTGGCCCCGGAAAACCTGCTGGTCCGGCGCCATGCCGCACGATGGGAAATCACAGGCATGATTGATTTCGGCAATGCCTTCCGTGGAGCGGACTGGTTCGATCTGACGGCGGCGAGCGTGCTGCTCCAACCGGGCGACCGCGCCACGGTGCATGCCCTGCTCGCACCCCATCTGGAAGGCAACCGAACCAAGTTAACCACCCTCCGTCCTCTTCTTATGGCGGGAACGATGATCCATCCCATGGGCGATCTTCCGGAATGCCTCCGCTTAATTTCCGGGTGCGATACGTGCCCAAGTTGGAGTGAGGTGGCATTGAAATTCTGGCCGGATTGATGAAAACGTCCCGATCATCACCCGAAGCCTCCAACCGCCATCGAGGACCGATTTAGCTACGACTGATGAGTTTTCCATCGCGATAGAACAGCGCCAAGACTGGGCATCGGGCCCCGATGGCTCGATGCGACCTGCTCCCATGGTTTCTGTAAGTTTTTCCCGGTGGCTGGTGCCTAATCAGAACGAAACCATCATGAAAACCACCCACTACGCCCTGTTTAGCCAGCCGATCACCCGCCGGACCTACACCTGGCTTCTGTTCCTCTGCCCGTGGGCCGCCCTGTTCCTGCTCCTGTCGTCACGCCAAACCGGACCCAAGCCGGTCTCCCTTTCTGGAAGACCGGAGAAATCCGCCTGATTCCCTTCCCGTGAGCGACGCATCCGACCAGCTCTTTCGGGAGGTCTATCGCGAGCACGCCGGGATCGTCGGCAAAACCGCGCGAGGATTCACCCAAAGCGCCGCCGACCGGGACGACCTCGCGCAGGAAATCCTCGTGGCGCTCTGGCAGGCGCTCCCGCGCTTTCGCGGAGAGGCGAAGCTCTCCACCTTCGTTTATCGCGTCGCCCACAGCTGCGCCCTGAACTGGAAACGCTCGCGCCAGCGCTATGCGCAGAGGCTCGACCGCTTCGCCCGCACGGCGGAGGAAGCCCCGGTTTCCGCGCCCCGCGAAGATCCGCGCCTCGCCTGGCTTTTTGCCCGCATCCATGAGCTGCCGCCCGTGGATCGCAGTTTGATGCTGCTTTCCTTCGACAACCTCAGCTACGCGGAAATCGCCGATGTCACCGGCCTGTCCGAATCCAACATCGGCGTCCGCCTCCACCGCTTGAAACACAACCTCGCCGCCCTCGCGGCCGACTACCAAGATGAATCCTGACCAACTCCATGCCCTCTGGGGCGGCCAGTCGCCGGCCCATTTCAACCTGCCGGACCCCGCCGACTGCCAGCGCTCGCTCACGCGCGAACTCAAACGCCGGCAGCGGATGCTCGCCTACGAGACCTTTTCCCTGGCCTTCGGCGCCGTCGCCCTGCCCGTGCTGTCCTTTCTCAACTTCCGCTATCTGCCTGCCGTGGGCACCTGGCTCTACTGGCTGAGCCTGGCAGCCCATCTGGCCATCACCATCGTCCTCTTGATCGGCGTAATCCGCCGCATCGGCCGGCACCGGACACTGGCCCGGAAAAGCACCGAGACCCTCCGGCAGCAAACGGAAGCCGCCCTCGCCAACCTCGAGGCGGAGATGCGCGAGTATCGCGCGATCCCGATGATCTTCGCGCTCTTCTTCGGGCTGAACGTGCTCTCTCTCTGGGTGAACACCCCCTTTCACGGCGGTGGCGCGATGGCCATCGGCGTCCGGCTGGCGATCATCGTAGGTCTCTACGGTCTTACCGGCGCCGTGCTCGCCCGAAACTATCGCGCAAACCTGCGCCCCGCCCACCAGCGCCAGAAAGAGCTCCTGTCTCAACTTAGCTGAGCGGGATCTTGGGCGTTGCGATAAATTGACAAACGGGTCCTAAGACCCCGCCCATCACCTTAGGCTGCGGCCGCGAACTTGCTCAACCGCGCCAGCACCTTGTCCTTCCCCAGCACGCGGAAAATCGCGGTGATACTCGGGCCGGCGTTGGTGCCGGTGACCGCCAGGCGCGCCACGGCCTGGTAGTCGCCAAAGCCGAGGGCCTTGCCATCAGCCAGGGCCTTGATGCCGGCCTCAACCGTCGCATCGGTCGAGAAGTCCATCGCCGGCACGGCGGCGATCAGTTCGGCCAGACGCGCCTTCGGGTCGCCCTTGGCCATGACCTTCTCCTTCACCTTGGCATCAACCGGGAACTCCTCGGTGAAGAAATAGACCGTGTAGGCGGCGAGTTCGTCCACCGATTTGATCTTCGGCTGGGCGAGCAGCATGATCTCGCGGAAATAGGCCTCGTTGGCCACGACCGCCGCGCCGTTGGGCTGCTTGGCGAAAAAGTCCTTCGCGAGTGCCACGAACCGGTCGGCCGGCTGCTCGAGCAGGTAGGTCATGTTCATGTTTGCCATCTTCTTGCCGTCGAACTTCGCCCCCGCCTTGTTGACGTTCGGGAAATCAAAGAGCCGGATGATCTCGGCGATCGGCATCTTCTCCCGGTCATCACCCGGATTCCAGCCGAGCAGCGAGATGTAATTCACCAATGCCTCCGGGAGGAAGTGACGCTGCTGGTATTCCTCGATGAGCGCACCCTTGTCCCGCTTGCTCATCTTGCCCGTGCCGGTGCCCGGCTCCTTCAGGATCAGCGGAATGTGCGCGAAGGTCGGCACCGGGGCACCGAGGCCTTCGTAGAGCTGCACGTGCTTGCTGGTGTTGGACAGGTGGTCCTCGCCACGGATCACGTGCGAGATCTTCATCTCGACGTCGTCGACGACATTCACGAAGTGAAAGATCGGGTTGCCGTCGGAGCGGAAGATCACGAAATCCTCGTCCTCCTGGCGCTCCACCCGGCCGCGAATAAGGTCGTCGAATACCACGGGGCCGATCTTCACCTTCTCGACCTCCTTCTTCCGGTGGTCGTCGAACAACTTGTAACGCTCGCCGAGCAACTTGAACCAAATGGCGCCGTCCTTCTCATAGGCGCGGCCGCTGTCGAGGAGCTGCTGCTTGTAGCGGTGATAAATGTCGTTGCGCTGGCTCTGGCGATAGGGGCCGAACGAACCGCGCTCGCCAATGCCATTGGCATTCGGACCCTCGTCCCAATTCAGGCCCAGCCATGTCATGCTGTCGTAGATCAGCTGGAGGAAGGCCTCGCTGTTGCGCGCCTGGTCGGTGTCCTCGATCCGCAGGATGAACGTGCCGCCGGTGTGCCGGGCGTAGAGCCAGTTGAACAGGGCCGTGCGGGCGCTGCCGATGTGGAAGAAACCGGTGGGACTGGGAGCAAAACGGACGCGAACGTTGGACATGGGAGAACGGTCAGTGAGGCGGATGCCCCCCGCCCTGTCAAAGCCTGTCCCGGCTGGTTCTCCCTGCCTCGCGATAGCCACGGCTTGGTTGTAGCCGGCCTCGCTGAGGCCGGTCCGGCTTTCGCTGAACCCACGGACGGCAGACCGGGGTCAGCGACCCCGGCTACACCCGACCGGCCCTTGCCGGGCTTGAATCGGACCGGGCTCAATTCAGCCCCCACCCCTCCCCTTCGCCTGTTGACAGAGGGGGGCTTGGCCGTATTGCGTCACTCCCTTTCCCCCATGATTTCCTGGATTCAAAAATACTTTCAGAAGCACATCAAGTTGGTGATGCTCGTGATGCTCTTCATCATCGGCCTGCCGATGGTGTTCATCTACAGCCAGTCCTCCGGCATCGGCCACGGCGAGTCGCGGGTGCGCGAGCAGAAGTTCTTCAACGTCAACCTCGCCAACCAGGAACAGGCTTCGCGCGTCTTCCGCGACGCCGAGCTCAGCGCCTACCTCCGCGCCGGCTACGCCGCCCTCCAGGGCGGCCAGCTCCAGCAATACGCGCTGCAGCGCGTCGCGGGCCTCGCCCTCGCCGACGAGCTCCACCTGCCCGTCCCCACCGCCGAGCAGGTTTCCAAGCACACCGCCACCCTCCGCGCCTTCCAGAACCAGCAGGGCCAGTTCGACAACTCCGCTTACACCCGCTTCGGCGACACGCTGAAGTCGCCCAACAGCCCCTTCAAGGTCGCCGACGTCACCCGCGTGCTCAGCGACGACGCCCGCCTCTCCGAGCTCGGCAAGGTTCTCGGCGGACCCGGCTACGTGCTCCCGGCCGACATCAAGCAGCAGCTCGCCCGCATCGACTCCACCTGGACCATCCAGGTCGCCGAGGTGGACTACAACGGCTTCAGCCCCGCGATCAATCCGGCCGAGGACGTGCTGAAAAAGTTTCATGACGAAAACGCCTTCCGTTACGAGGTGCCGGCCCGCCCGCGCCTGAGCCTGGTCGAGTTCAAGGCCGCCAGCTACAACCCGCCGGGCGCCCCGACCGAGGAGGAACTCCGCGCCTTCTACAACGCCAACCGCGCCAGCTTCCCCGCCCCGGCCGATCCGGCCAAGAAGGACGTCGCCGCCAACCTCGCGACGCCCGACGCCACGACCGACGACTTCCCGAAGGTCCGCGCCCAGGTCGAGACCGCGCTCCGCGATGTCGCAAGCCGCCACCTCGCCTCGCAGGCCGCCAACGAGCTCACCGTGGCCCTCTACGAGCGCCGCGCCAATCTGAAGCCCAACTCGGCCGAACTCGGCGCCTTCCTCGCCGGCATCAAGCACCCCGCCGTGCCCGTCGCACCGTTCGCCCCCGACAATCCCCCCGCCGACCGCACATGGCTCGGCAGCTACGCCGACGCCATCTCCAAGCTCAGCGCCGACCGCCCGGTCTCCGACGCCCTGCCCACGCCCGACGGCTTTGTCGTGATGCTCTGGAACGAGAGCCTGCCCTCCTACAAGCCGCTCTTCGCCGACGTGAAGGACCGCGTCCTCGCCGACTACCGCGAGACCGAGAAGCGCCGCTTGTTCATCGAGCAGGGCGCCGCCCTCAAGGCCAAGCTCCAGGCCGCCGGCACGGGCTTCGCCGCCGCCGCCGAGGCCGCCAAGCTCCCCGTCAAGAGCTTCGCCAACTTCACCCTCCGCCAGCCCCCGCAGGACCTGCCGCCGGCCGCCTACACCGCCTTCGGCTCGCTCGAAGCCGGCCAGGTCTCGGACCTCCTGCCCTCCAGCGACAAGGCCGTCCTCGTTTACATCCAGGAGAAGAAACTGCCCGATCTCAGCCCCGCCAACCCGCGTTACGCCGAGGTCCAGCAGCAGCTCATGGCCTTCGCCGCCAGCAGCAACGAGAACACAATCCTCGGCCAGCTCGTCGAAGCGGAGCTGGAGAAGTCCAACCCGCAGGCCGTGCGCTGAGGCTCCCCGCCCCGCTCATCCTGCCAATACACCGCCCGGCCAGCCGGGCACTGCCACCGCCCCCCGCGGTGGCTTTTTTCTTTCCGAAACCTCGTCGGGCCGCCGGCGTCACAAAAAGCTTAAACTTTCCGCCAAATTCGCGTGTCCTGTCCCCATTCCCGATTTCCCATGACCCAACTGTCCCGCCGCCTCGCTGCAGTGCTGTCCGCCGCCCTGCTCGTCGCCACCCGCCTTGCCGCCCAGGATAACGCCGCGCCCGAACTCACCCTCGAGCAGTGCATCGCCCGCGCGCTCCAGCGCAACTTCGACCTCGAGATCAGCCGCTACGCACCCCAGATCGCCAAGGACAGCATCACCGTCGCCAAGGGCGGCTACGAGGCCCAGCTCTCCGTCACCGGCAGCCGCAGCGGGCGCGAATCCGATCTCTCCGGCACCTCCAGCAACGGCACCGACCTGCGCGTCGGCGTCACCCAGAAGCTCTACACCGGCACCACGCTCAGCGCCAGCAGCTCGATCGCCCGCAGCTCCAGCAATCCCGCCCTTGCCACCAACCCGGCCTACGACGCCGACCTGACGCTCTCCGTGCGCCAGTCCCTGCTCCAAGGCCTCGACCCCGCCGTCAACCGCGGCGGCATTGAGCGGGCGGAGATCGGCCTCCAGCGCGCCAACCTCGACTACAAGGCCCAGGTGCTCGACGTCATCCAAGCCACCGAGAACGCCTACTACAACCTCGCCTTCACCCGCGAACAGCTCGGCGTGCGCAACTTCTCCCTCGCTCTCGCCCAGAAACTCTTCGACGAGGCCAAGACCCGCCGCGACACCGGCGTCGCCACCGATCTCGACGTCCTGCAGGCCGAGGTCGGCGTCGCCAACGCCCGCCGTGCCGTCATTCTCGCCGAACAGGCCGTCAAGGACCGCCAGGACGCCCTGCTCGCGCTCATCGGCCAGTTCGAACTCGACGCCCCGCTCGGCACCGTCCGCTTCAAGGACAGCACCGGCCAGCTCCCGGTCTTCGCCTCGTCGTTCCAGATGGCCAAGCAGAACCAGCCCGACTTCCTTTCCTCCCAGGCCGCCATCGAGCAGGTGAAGATTGATCTCCGCCTCGCCAAGGACGCCGCCAAGCCCGACCTCACCGTCGGCGCCGCCCTCGGCGTCAACGGCACCAACGGCAGCAGCGGTGACGCCTTCAACGACGCCCTCGATCCGCAGAGCCACAACTGGCAGGTGGACTTCAGCTTCAACTACCCGTGGGGCCGCAAGGCCGACAAGGCCCGCGAACGCCAAAGCCTTGCCGCCCTCAGCCGCGAACAGACCCGCCTGCGCCAGCTGGAGCAAACCATCGAGGTGCAGGTCCGCAGCGCGGTCCGCTCCGTCGAGGCCAACACCGAGAGCGTCCGCATCGCCGCTCTCGCCTCCGCCCTCAGCCAGAAGCAATACGAGCTCGAAAAGGCCAAGTTCGACGCCGGCCTCTCCACCAGCCGCCGCGTGCTCGAGGCCCAGGACGATCTGGAAACCGCCCGCGTGAGCGAACTCCAGGCCCGCGTCAGCCTCAGCAACGCCATCTCCGCCCTCCACCGCCTCGAAGGCAGCTCGCTGCAGCGTTACGCCGTCGAGCTCCCGTAACGAAAGACGTTCTCGCCAACTGCAAGCCAGCCAGCCGTAGGCTTGGCGAAGGTTGGCAGCGTTACGCGGTCGAACTCCCGTAAGCACAATCCCAAGATGGAGCCGGGGCGCCCTCGCCCCGGTCGGCTGGATCGCCCGTGGCCCGCGCCAACGCCCGCCAAACTCCCATTGCCATCATCCGCCCGGCCGTCTCTGCTCGACCGCGTATGAGCAAAAAGGCCGCCGCCTCCAAACCGCCCGCCGCGTCATCGTGGTTCACCGTGGGCCTCATCGCCCTCTTTGGCGCGCTCTTCGGGGCCACGTTCATGTTCTTCGCCCTGCGCCCGCGCCAGCCGGCCGCCACGCCGCTGACCGCGGTGCCGAGCAACCCGGACCCGACGACCCACCAGCCGGACCCCAGTCTCACCGCCGGAAAGCCGCCCGCCGAGGCCGCCCGCACGCTCGGCAATTTCTACTACGACCACCAGAACTGGCCGCAGGCGATCGAACAATACCAGTCCGCCATCCGCCAGGGCAGCGACGACGCCGACATCCGCACCGACCTCGGCAACGCCTACCGCTTTGCCAACCGGCCCGACGATGCGCTCCTGCAATACCAGCTGGCGCAGAAGATGAACCCGGCGCACGAGTTCAGCCTCTTCAACCAGGGCGGTCTCTACATCGAGGCCTACCAGCAGCCCGTCAAAGCGGTGGAGGTCTGGCAGCAATACCTGCAGCGCTTCCCCAACGGTCGCAGCGCCGCCGCCGCCCGCCAGCTCATCGCGCAAAGCCAGGGCGGCCTGCCCGCCTCCGGCGCGTTGCCGTCGGCTTCGGCTCCCGCGAACACGCCGGCGCCCGCCCCGGCCACCTCCGCCGCCGAGGACCTGATTCTGCGCCAGATCGAGTCCGCCCGCACCAAGGACGCCAAGCCCTGACATGTCCCCCAGCCTCAAATACGGCCTGCTCGCCGCCGCCGCCACCAGCCTGTGGCTGCTCCTCGCCTACGCGCTCGGCCTGCACACATCGCACATCGCCCTCGGCCACTACGCCAACTACGGCGCCGAGGTGATCCTGATCCTCGCACTCTGGCGCGTGCTGCACCGCGAACTGCACGCGAACAACCGTTACTGGCTGCCCGTCTGGCTCGGCCTGTTGCAAGGCCTGCTCACCGCCCTCGTGGCCGCCATGGGCGTTTACATCTTCCTCTCGTTCTACCTGAACTTCATCAACCCCAACTACCCCGACCTGCACCTGGACTGGCGCGTCGCCACGATGCGCGCAAACGGTGTGGACGAGGAGGAAGTGCGCGCCATGGCCCGCGCCTATCGGTGGGGCACCGGCGTGATCGGCCTGCCCGTCAGCATCGGCGGACTCTATCTGCTCTTCGCCTTCATCGCCTCACCGCTGCTCACGCTCTGGCTGAACTGGCGTCGCAAAGAGACCGGCCCCATCCAATGAACCGGGCGTCAGCTGCGGGTGCGACGGCAGCTGCGTCTTGAACCACGTCCGCTGCTTCTTCACGAGCGCCCGTGTATTCTTAACGATCAACGGCGCCAGCTCCGCCTCGGGCAACCCGCCCTGAGCCTGTCGAATGGGCCCGCCCTCGATGAAATCAACTGTCTCGCGATAGCCGATCGCGCCCGCGACGCTGGGATTCTGTTTCAACCCGCGCGCGAGCAGCCCGCGCACCTCGTCCACCAAGCCCGCGCGGATCATCGCCGACACGCGTTGCGCGATCCGCGCGTCCAGCTCCGCCGGCTCGCGCACCAGTTCGCACAACCGGATCTCGCAATCCGCAAACGGAGACGGCTGCGCCGCAAAGGCCACCTGCAGATCCGCCAGCGTGCGCCCCGACGCCAGACACCGCTCCAGCGCCCGTGTCACGCGTCGCGGGTTCTGCACATCGAGCGCGCCCAAGCCGGCCGGGTTGAGCCGCCGCAGCTCGGCCACCAAGGCCTCGATTCCATCGTGCTCCAGCCGCGCCAGCACCTGCGCGCGAATTTCCGCCGGCACGTCCACGTCGTCGGCCACGGGTGCAAAGAACGCCTTCAGATAAAATCCACTGCCACCCGTCACGAGCACCGCCTTTCCCCGTCCGAGAATATCGTCCACCGCCGCCCGGGCCAAGGCCACGTAACGGGTGACATCCATCCGTTCGGTGATTTCACAGATGTCGATCAGGTGGTGCGGCACCCGCGCAAGTTCGTCCTTTGTCGGCTTGGCGGTGCCGATGTCGGCCCCGCGGTAGAACAGCAGCGAATCGCAGGACACGATCTCCGCCCCGTGCGCCTCCGCCCAGCGCAGCGCCAGCTCCGTCTTGCCGACGGCCGTGCAGCCGGTGAGGACATGGAGCGTGCGGGACATGACGTCATCGAAGCAGCCCATCTCGCGTCCGCAAAGCCAGATTTGCCTCTGTGGGAGCGAGCTTGCTCGCGACTGATCACACTCAAAGTCGCGAGCAAGCTCGCTCCCACAGGGATCCCTACCCCTCCCCGTCTCGGAATCGTCACAACAAAATCCGTGCCTTCCGCGCCGACTGCGGCTTTGCTGGGTGGGTCTCTCGCTTGAAAGCCCGGTTCATCTTCAACCCCCACTCCGGCAGCAACCGCCGCAACCCGCATCTGCGCGACCGCGCGACGGAATTCATCCGGGAGCACGGCTGGGAGGCGAGCGTCGTTGCGACCGAGCGGCCGCGTCACGCCACCGAGCTCGCCCGCCGCGCCGTGGACGAGGGTTGCACGCTGGTCGTCGCTATCGGCGGCGACGGCACGATGAACGAGGTCGCCAGTGCGTTGGTGGACACGCCGGCCTGCTTCGGCCTCATTCCCTGCGGCTCGGGCAACGGCCTCGGCCGCCACCTCGGCATCCGCCGGCCGGGTCGCGGCGCCTTCCGCACGCTGCTGGAGGGCCGGCCGCTCGCCATCGACACGGGCATGGTCAACCGCGACCCGTTCTTCTGCGTGGCCGGCACGGGTTTCGAGGCGCTCATCGCCAGCCGCTTCGCCACGCTCACCTCCCGCGGCTTCAGCGGCTATCTGCGCACCAGCGCCGCCGCCTGGCGCGCCTACCGGCCCGAGCGCTACACGCTGCACCACGCCGGCGGACGCGACCAGATCGAGGCCTTCACCCTCGCGATTTCTAACTCCTCGCAATACGGCAACAACGCCTTTATCGCCCCCGGCGCCTCGGTGCACGACGGCCTGCTCAACGTCACAGCCGTCCCCCACCTCAACCTGTTCAACGCCGTGCCATTGCTCTGGCGCCTCTTCAGCGGGTCGCTCTACCGCACGGCCTCCGTGCAACGCTGGCAGGGCGAGCAATTCGTCATCGAGCGTGAGCGGGCGGGTTGGATCCACACCGACGGCGAGCCGCGCGCCGAGGTCTCGCGCTTGGAAATCACCGTCCGCCCCCGCAGCCTCCGCATCATGGTGCCCGCCGAGGTCGCCGGCGCGCCGAAGTAAACCCACCGTCCTGCCCCAACTGGAGCCGGGGCGCCCTCGCCCCGGTTGGATCAAGTTTGGCCTGTAGGTCGGGGTCTCCGACGGAGGCTTGGCGGAGATGGCGCAGTAACCCCGCCTATGTTCCATGGCTCTATCCCGTTCGCGGCGGGGTGCTGAGACCCCGGCCCTACAACAGCCAAGCCGCTTACGCCTTCAACGCAGCCATGCCGGCGGTGGTGACCACCCGGTTGCGGCCCGTGCGCTTGGCGGTGTAGAGCGCCTTGTCGGCAGCTTCGAAGAGGGCGTGGGTGGTGTCGGCGTCGTCGGGCATCATCGCGATCCCGGCCGAGAGCGTGACGTTCACCGTGCCGCCGTTGTCCGGCAGCGTGCAGGGCGCGGCGGCCAGGAGCGCGATCAGGCGCTCCATGATCTGGCGGGCGTCTTCGAGATTCGTCTCGACCATGATGATCGCAAACTCCTCTCCGCCCACGCGCGCGAGGTGGTCCACCGTGCGCAGCTGGCCGCTCAACAGGTTGGCCACGTGCTTCAGCACGACGTCGCCGGCGGCGTGGCCGTAGGTGTCGTTGATGCGCTTGAAGTGATCAATGTCGGACACCACGAGCGCGAAGGGCCGCTGGAAACGCGCGCATCGCTGCCATTCTTCGGTCAGCAACCGCTCGAACTCGCGGCGGTTCTTCAGTCCGGTGAGTCCGTCGTGGATGGACAGCAGGCGCAGCTGCTCCAGCGTGTCGCCCATCTTGCGGGCGTAGCGCACCGAGCGCGCGAGCATGCGCGGGGTGAACTCGGCCTTGACGAGAAAGTCCATCGCCCCCGCCTGCAGCGCCTGCTCGTCGAGCGCGGGGTCGGTCTCGGCCGTCAGGAAGATCGTCGGGGTCGTGTTGCCCGCGGCACGCGCCGCCTTGAGCAGCGCCAGGCCGTCCTTGCCCTCGTCGAGGCGGTAGTCGAGCAGACACACCGCGTATCCGCCGGTCGTGAGCTTGCTCAGCCCCTTGTCGTAGGTGTCGGCCCAGTCGAGTTCCCACGGACCGTCGCCGAACCGCGGCACCATGCGCGAAAGCATCTCCTGGGCGGTCGGGTTGTCGTCGATGAGGAGGATTCGTTTCACGCTCGATGGAAATGGAGCAGAATCAGCGCGTGCCGGCAACAAGGTCTGTCGCGACGGCCTGGAGTTTCGGCCCGATGGCGGCGCGGTCGGCCAGGCCGGCCTTGATGACGTTGACGAGCGCGCTGCCCACGACGACGCCGTCGGCGTGCTGCGCCACCTGGCGCACCTGGTCGCGGGTCGAGATACCGAAACCGACGACAACCGGCAGTGCGGTGTGCTGCTTGATCGCGGCGACCGCCTCGGGGATGTTGGACGCGACCTGGTCGCGCACGCCGGTCACGCCCTCGCGCGACACATAGTAGATGAACCCGGTCGCCGCGGCCCCGATCACCGGCAGGCGCGAGGCGGGCGTGGTCGGCGCCACGATGAAAACCGTCTTGAGATCATGCTTCCGGCAGGCGGCCTGCACGTCGGCGGCCTCCTCGGGCGGCAGGTCGAGCGTGAGCATGCCGTCCACCCCGGCCTCCTTGGCGGCGCGCACATAGGCCTCCACGCCGTTCGAGAACACGAGGTTGTAGTAGGTGTAGAAAACGATCGGCACCTGGCTGGTATCGCGGATCTTGCGGACCAGTTCGAAGACCCGCGCGGCCGTCATGCCGCCGTCGAGGGCGCGCTGGGCGGCGAGCTGGTTGGTGAGGCCGTCGGCCAGCGGATCGGAGAACGGCACGCCGATTTCCAGCACGTCTGTGCCGGCGGCGATCACGGCGCGGCAGGCGGCCAGCGAGGTGTCGAAATCGGGGTCCCCGGCGCACAGGTAGGCCACGAAGGCGGAGCGTTTCTCATGACGGGCGCGGGCAAAACTGGCGGCAATACGGTCCATGAAACGGCCAGCGTCGGCACCCGCCCGGCGCGGGTCGAGCGCAAATTCCACGCGACCGGGCTCACCCGGCGTCAAACTCCACCAGCACGGGCTGGTGGTCGGACAACAGGCTGCGCACGATCTTGGCCCGCGGCCCTTGGCATTCCTGCGGCAGGAAAACGTAGTCGAGGGCCCGCGCCGGCCAAGCCGAGGGGAAGGTGTGGCCGGTCTTGGGGAGGAGCGTGTAGTTGTTGGACTGCTCCAGCCAGCCGAGGAGCGTCGCGGTGGCATCGGGCAGGTGCGAGGGCGTGTTGAAGTCGCCGCAAAAGAGCGGCGGCGTGCGCCACTGGGCCGCGCGCTGCTGGCGCAGGTCACCGAGGTGGCGCACGAGATGCGCGACTTGCAGGAGGCGCTGGCGCCGCGAGTTGTGGTTGAGGTGGATGTTCACCAGCGGCAGCCGGCCCTGCGGCGCGTCGATCTCGGCGAAAAGAAACCCCTTCTGCCCCAGCGTGCCGCGACCGAACGACACGGTCTCGTGGTGGTGGATGGGGAAGCGCGAGAGCAGCGCGTTGCCGTAACTGAGGTGGTAGCGGCCGGCCCGGCGGTTGGTCACGCCATGGACCGCATGCGCCAGTCCCGTGTGCAGCTGCAGGTAGGCCAGGTGGTCGAAACTCCCCGCCCAACGCGAGTTCTCGTCCACCTCCTGCAAGGCCACGATGTCCACCCGCAGGCGCTCGATCAGCCGGGCGATCCGGCGCAGGTTGTTCTGCAGCGCCGAGACTCCCCGCAGGCTCTGGTGGATCGGCGTGGGCCCACGGGCATGGGCGATATTGAAAGTCAGTAAACGCAGCCGGGCCATAGAGATGGATAAAACCCCAAGCCGCCCCGGCCGGCAACGGGAAATCTTCGGGAGAAGGGTTGACAGCCAGCGGACCGCTATGGATGTTCGCCGTTCTCAATTTTACGGCGGCCATAGCTCAGTTGGTTAGAGCACTTGATTGTGATTCAAGGGGTCGCGGGTTCGAGTCCCGTTGGCCGCCCCATTTTGAACCGAAAGTCGATACACGAACGAAAATACGCCTCCGGCGCGTGTAGGCAGGACGGGACGAGAACCCTTGGGTTCGTGAAGCGTAAGCGGAACGGCAAACCGCATCGCGGTTTGGGGCGCAGCCCCGAGTTCAGCAGAAGTGATGCGAAAGGTAGGGCCCGACCTCCGGGCGGGCCGGTCGCGTTCGCCTAGACCCTCGGGCCGCTCGGAGATCGGCCCCTACCCCGAAACCGCAGTAACATCGTTTCGAAATCCTCAATACAAGTGGGCGCTGCAGCGCAGGCGGTTGGCCGCGAGCCAGTTTACAAACCCAGCGCCCGTAACATTCGTCAAAATTCGCCTCGCCACGCTTCCGCGCAGACGTTTCGGTTCGAGGCCATGATCTCGTTCAAGAAGCTCCTGGGCAAAGAAGAGAAATTCTACGACCTGCTGGAGGCCAGCGCCGACGAGGCCAAGGCCAGCACCGTCCTCCTCGCCAAGATCCTGAGCCAGGACAGCCACGTCACCGCCACCAGCATCCACGAGATCATCCAGTCGCGCCGCAAGGACAAGCGCATCACCCAGCAGATCACCGAGGAACTCTGCAAAACCTTCGTCACCCCGCTCGAGCGCGAGGACATCGAGGCCCTCTCCCTCGCCCTCTACAAGATCCCGAAGACCGTCGAGAAGATCGTCGAACGCCTGACCATCTGCCCCGCCCGCGTGCCGCGCGAGAGCCTGCAGAAACAGATCGTGCTCCTCGAACAGGCCATCGACTGCGTCGTCGCCATGGTCCGCCAGCTCCGCAAGGGCACGCAGATCGAGCGCATTCAGGACGACCAGGCCAAGCTCCAGTTCGCCGAGGGCGAGGCCGACAAGGTCATGCTCGCCCTGGTGAAGGACCTCTACAACGGCCCGCACGACGCCAAGGACGTCGTCATTCTCATGGAACTTTACGACCTCGTCGAAGCCGCCATCGATCGCGCCCGCGACGCCGGCCAGGTGGTCTTCATGATCATGCTGAAATACTCCTGAGCCTTTGCCGGGCCTCTGGCCCGGACAAACACCGGCCGGCCACTAGGCCGGAACGGTGCAAGGATCTCCAACCCCATGACCATTTTCCTGATCGTTCTCCTGACGGCGCTGGTTTTCGAATACATCAATGGCTTTCACGACGCGGCCAACGCCATCGCGACCGTCGTCTCGACCAAGGTCCTGACCCCGCGCCAGGCCATCTGGATGGCCGCCTTCTTCAACCTCATCGGCGCGCTCGCCGGCACCGCCGTCGCCACCACCATCGGCAAGGGGCTCGTGGACACCAACGTCGTGACCATGGCCACGATCTTCTCGGCCCTCGTCGGCGCCATCGTCTGGAACCTCATCACTTGGTGGCTCGGCCTGCCCTCCAGTTCCAGCCACGCGCTCATCGGCGGACTCTGCGGCGCCGCCCTCGCCTCCGCCGACGGCGACTGGAACGTTCTGACCTGGGCCGCCGTGGACGCCAAGGGCAAGGCCATCGGCCTCTGGCCCAAGGTCGTCGCCCCGATGTTCACCTCGCCCATCATCGGCTTCATCGGCGGCGCGCTCCTGATGGTCCTCCTGCTGATCTTCATCAAGAAACTCACCCCGCGCATCGTGAACGGCGTCTTCGGCAAACTGCAGCTCGTCAGCGCCGCGTGGATGGGTTTCAGCCACGGCACCAACGACGCCCAGAAGACCATGGGCATCATCGCGCTCGCCCTCTTCACCGGCACGTCCAGCGGCGCCTTCAACGACCTCCCGGCCTGGGCGCACTTCCTCAACACGCCGGAGTTCACTGTGGACCGCTGGGTCATGGTCACCTGCGCCCTCGTCATGGCCGCCGGCACCGCCGCGGGCGGCTGGCGCATCATCCGCACCATGGGCCACAAGATGGTGAAACTGCAGCCCGTCCATGGCTTCGCCGCCGAGACCACCGCCGCCATCGTCATCCAGACCGCCTCGCACTGGGGCATCCCGCTCTCCACCACCCACGCCATCTCCACCTCCATCATGGGCGTCGGCGCCATGAAACGCTTCGGCGCGGTCAAGTGGGGCATCGTCGAGCGCATCATCTGGGCCTGGGTCCTCACCATCCCCGTCTGCGGCCTCATCGGCTTCCTCACGGAAATGGTCTGCCGGCACTTTGGAATGAAATAAGCGAAGGCGGGCGGAAGGGACCAAGGACAAAGGACCAGGGACGAGGGACCGAAGACACGGGAGCACTGCGTCCCGGCGGCGCTCCCAATTTAGTCCGGATTCCAACTTTGCCCCTCCTCGTTGTAGCCCTGCGCGGGAGCGCAGGGACTGGAATTCGCAACAGCCCAGTAAAGTCCCGCTGCTCCCGCAGCGGGCTACACCGGCAATCGCAGAATCCCGATTTATTCCCCTCCCTGATCCCTCGTCCCTTGTCCCTTGTCCCTAGTCCTTAGTCCCTCGTCCCAAGTCCCACCTCCTCCTGCCCCCGCGCATCCAGATTTGACGTTCTCGTCGGCACTCACGATTTTGGCGCTCCCCATGAGCGATTCCAAGCAAGGCATTTTCCTCGGCACCGACAGCGGCGCCACGACCTCCAAGACCGGCGGCGTCTGGGCCGACGGCTCCATCATCTCGACCAAGCTCCGGCAGAGCTCCACCAACTCCCAGGCCGGGACCGCCGCCGTCGTCAGCGGCTGGGTCGAGGGCGTGAAGGGCTTCCTCGCCGACAACCAGCTCACGTGGGACCAGGTGCGCGGCGTCGGCCTCGCCATCCCCGGCCCCTACCTCGGCTACGGCATCATGGGCCGCGCCTCCAACCTGCCGAAGAGTTTTGAAGGCTGGAATTTCCACGCCGACTACGCCGCCGCGCTCGCCGCCGCGGCCGGCCGCCCGCTCCCGCTCGTCGTCGGCAACGACGGCAACTACGGCGGCGTGGGCGAGGCCCAGCGCGTGCGCGGTGACTCCAAGGCGACCGTGCTCATGCTCGCCCCCGGCTCCGGCCTCGGCGTGGCTTACGTGGACGCCAACGGCCTGCCCCTCGACGGCGACACCCTCAACGGCATGGAAGGCGGCCACATGCCCGCCGTGCTCCAGCTCCTCGGCGGCATCAAGGTCCTCAAGTGCGGCTGCGGCCGCGACTGGGGCTGCATCGAGCCTTACACCACCATTTCCGGCCTGCCGCAGCTGCTCGAGGAGTTCCTGCCCAAGCACCCGACGCACCCCTTCCACACCTCCACCGCCCCGCTCAAGGAAAAGGTCCTCTCGCTGCGCACGCTCGCGCAGAAGGGCGACCCGCTCGCCGTCGACATCTTCAACTTCCAGGCCAAGGCCCTCGGCATCCACATGGCCTCGCTGCTCACCGCCGTGGACGCCGAATACGTCGTCATCGGCGGCGGCCTGATCGACCCCGAGGCCACGACCCCCGAGTTCCGCGAGCGTTACCTGCGCATCATCCGCGAGAGCGCCCTGCCCTACCTCTGGCCCAAGCAGGCCGAGAAGCTGAAGGTCGTCCCCGCCACCCTCGGCGAACTCTCCCAAGCCATCGGCGCCGCCCTCGTCGCCCTCTACACCGCCAAGGCCAAGGCCTGACTTGTTGTAGGGCGGGGTCTCAGAACCCCGCCATCGCACGAACCCGCTCCTAATTCTGGGTGGAGCGCGTTGCCCCTCAACGCGCTGAGGATGTCCGCTCCGCTGCAAGCGCCCTGAGGAGCAGGTCGCTCCACCTTAGGTTAAATCGAGTCCCGCATGCCCCCCATGGACGTCCAAATCACGTTAAGCTTCCTCGGCCGCACCGAGGAAGCCCTCGCCTTCTACGCCCGGGCCATCGGCGTCGAGACCGTCTTCCTCCAGCGCTTCCGCGACTGCCCCGACCCGGCCCAACGCCGCCCCGGCTTCGAGGACAAAATCTTCCACGCCACCTTCCGCGTCGGTGGGACGGAGATCATGGCCTCGGACTGCGGCTGCGAAAATCCGTCCACCCCCGCCCGCTTCGCCGGTTTCGCCCTCGCCCTGCGCACCGCCACCCCGGAACATGCCGAGCGTTGCTTCGCCGCCCTCAGCGCCGACGGCCACGTCGGGCTCCCCCTGCAGGAAACCTTCTTCGCCACCCGCTACGGCCTCGTGACCGACCGCTTCGGCGTCTTCTGGAAAGTCATGACCGAGAAGCCCCAGCCGGCGGCCTGAGGCATCCCTCTCGGATCACCGGAGGATTTCTCCTTCACCGGTGACATTGACGCCGCCACCCCGAGTGCGTATGGAAGCCTGACCGATCCGGGAAGCCGAGGGCCGCGGCCACCCAAGACCAGCCAGAAAAATGGTGAACCATTTTAAACATTACCCTCGACACGCCTTCTCATGGAAGCCGCCAGAGCCAATGCCGCTAAAGCGGCATGGCTCATCTTGAACGATGAGCAGAACATGAAGTCACAGCGCGAAGGCTGGCTCGGTGAAGATTACGTGCGCATCTACGCTGCGTCGGACCGTGCACGCGTTGCAGAGGTCTACGATTTCAGCACTTTGCTACCCGGCTACACGCCGTTGGGCTCGTGGGGTCTGGATGCTCTCTGCCTCGGCCCGGATTCGCGCGTGTATCTCGTGGATTGGATTCCGCTCGCGGAGGCTCACCGAAGAGAAAGATATCGCGATATGGCGGAATTCGAGTCGGAGCTACCGGTCAGTGGGGTTCTCCGTATCTTGAGGTTCGAGAGCACCTATGGCCGCGACACAAGGAAGGCGACGTTGGTCCATTCTGGAGCTTCTTGTATGGACTGTTCGTCCATGCCTACAGCGAGGAGGCTCCGGACTGGATGCAGATCAGTCCCGCAGCTGAAGAGTTCGCGAAGATGGGGCACAAGGTTCTCCCCATCTTGAAGGTCATCGGTGACGCCGACGTTTACTGCTTCAATCCCGAAGGGAAGATTCAGCGGTGGATGCACGAAGGTGATCTTTTCGAGCCGTTCGATGGCACATTCTTCGACCTGCTCGAATACGAGTTCAAGGAACTCGATGAGCGGCGGAAGAGAAAGAAGGCAGAACCAGGCGGCACAGCCAACGCTGGGGCTGCGCCCCAGCGTGGCTGACCTGAAACGCTGGGCAAACTATGGGATACGAGCTCCACATCACACGACGTAAGCAATGGTTCGATGAAGGTGACGACATTACGAAGGAGGAGTTCGTCGCCTATGTGCGTTTTGACCCAGAGTTCTCATATCCCGGGGAAGGCGGTGATGACTTCGCAGATTGGATGAGTCCGTCCGGCGGCTACACAACTTGGCTACAGTGGTTTGATGGGCGAATCCTCACGAAGAACCCAGAAGCCGTGTTCGTCGACAAGATGGTCTCCATAGCAGCAAAGCTGAATGCGACGACCCAGGGTGACGATGGTGAGACTTATCGATCGTCGACGGATATCGTGCCGCCGGAACCGACGGCATCGTCAAGCGGTGTCGACCCGGAAAAGATAGAGTCTTGGACAGGACGACTTTTCCTCGTGTCGATCATCGCACTGCTCGCGATTCTTTATTTCTATAACCGATGAAAAGAAGGCCCAACCAATCGCCACAGACAACTCGGGCCTTCGGCCCTCATGTCTGAGCTCAAACGATAGGCAAAGCATGCTTCCGGTTCTCCAGTTCCTGTTGGTGACTTGTGCCGTGG
>CBINOW010000037.1:0-33060 GCA_966252395.1 uncultured Oleiharenicola sp.
TCTCTAACCGCCGGCTAACCATGACGTGTCTGGCCACATTCCGATTCAAGTTTCGGCTATATTGAATGCTACTGATACATAGTTGTCGCCATGGCGACTGGTCGCCGCACGCCCTCCTGCATTGAGAACAGTTTGAATAATTCGATTTCGCCGATGCGCTAAGTGGGCGCCACAGCATTGAGCTCACCCGGCAGAACGTCTTAAACCCTCTTTGACGCTTTGCAATTTTCCGACGGGCGGAAGCCTGAAGAACTCTTTTACCTTCAGGGCTACGCGTCCCGAAGCTTTCTTGCGTGCGACTCAATTTTCGCCTGACAAAGTGCGGCCTGCGCCTGTAGCCGAAGTAGAGCTGCCCTCTCTACGCCCACAAACACGCCGATGATACAGAAACCGCCGGCACAAATAAGAGGCGCAAGTGGCATCCGTGCACTTCCTCCAATGCCGACTCCGATTATGAATCCGAGGAAAAGTCCCGACAGTGGGTAAATCCAAATAGCAGATTGAGCCCGAGCACACAGCTTCTGTGCCAAATCTTGAATTGTTGCTGGATCGTATTGTTGGCTATTCGGATTCACTGTTATGTATATTTCAGAGTTCAGGCCTTCACCGCCAGCAGAAATCCGCAGGAGCCATTCAAGGGCATCCTCTATTGAGGCGCGTCCCAACGGGAGCAGTGGCGTAAACAAACCATCGAGTGGCAGGGGCTAGGTCCCGCGAGCGTTTACAGTTGCTCGGCGTGGTTGTGCGAAAAAACATGGCGCTAGTGTCACGTGATCTTTCAGAAGATACCGTCGCATTGGCAGATTACTGAATGTGCCGTGGGGCACTGTTCGGGACTGGATTAAGCTCTAGCCATGCTGACCATTAAAACGAGATTCACACTGCGAGACCGGCAAAAAACCGCACATGCAAATAGCACCACTGCGTGTTGCAGCTCATTTCAGGCTACGGATCCAGTTCATGAGAATAGGCGCTAGTGACTTGGGATACGCCTGCACTTCAAAGGACTGATATTCCTGTTCTGAAGTTACAACCTGCATTTCCCCTTGGGCATCCGCTTCGATACAAATTTCGTCCAAGTCCGAATCTTTGAGCAAAGTATATCCCACGCCGCCAATCGCACGGAAGTGCTTGTAGAGGCTTTCTGCGTGCGTCCATTTAACCCTCACTAAAGACCACCCTCTCGCGGATGCGGGTGCTATTCTGACTACAGTGCTCATACGGAACATATGATTCTGCCCTATTAGGGCGGTGGTTACAGATGAAGACAACTCGCCGGATTCCAGCGAGTCCGTTGGCCCGTATGCATAGCACAGTTAGGGCATGGAATTGATCCGACAACGAAAAAGTGGCCACTGCTCTATACCCAAAACGAACCTTACTTGGTTGGCTGGAGAGTCAGACGCACAGCGTGGCAGGCTTAGCTTACCATGCAGCAAGGCACCGTAGCAACGACCCTACACTAACCTCCGTCGCGTTTTAACAGCGGGGCGAGGAAAAATGGCCCACCCTAGTGTTACTTGCGCTCTACTACCGAAAGAGGCTACTTGATAGACGGACCCTGTGAGTAGCGACAACGAACATCTTGAAAATGCTCCGACTTACTTTCGCGATTCCCTATTGCGAAGAGTATTTCTGAACACCGTGCTCGCGTTTCATCTCTGGCGGATGCGAAGGAAACTAAATCAAAAGCTCACCACTTTAGAAAATACCATTCGGACTTTTGAGAAAGAGCGTGCGCGGTCTATTAGGCTTGGGATGCCCAACTATCTGGCGGTGCATGACGCCACCCTATTCTTGGTGTTGTTTTCATATGACCTGACGGTGCTGCAAGCAGACTGCTTGTCTGAGTTGAGACTATCGCGGAAAAACTTATATGCGCGGCAGCTTAGTCTGTTAATTTATGAAGGGTTGGATGACTTGGTGGTAGTGCTGGGGAAGCCGCTCCGGAGCGCTGTCGAAAGTTTCACTAACGAGCCGGAAGTGCTTCAACGGCTCGGGGAATGCACGAAACAATTGAATGCCCTACGCAAGAAACACGAAGCGGAGCTCGGTGAAATAAGGCATGTAGTAGCTGCTCACCGCGAGCATCGACCTGACCTTCAGTTGCAGATCATGCAGAAAATGGATCCTAGACGGATCGACGCATTAGCGAGAGACGTGGACGTTACTTTACATGCGATTGTCCTGTGTCTAACAGATGTCGCGCGTTTGATGGGACAGCCTCGCGTGATGCTTCGTAACATCAGCAGTGCAAAGGGGCGGTGACTGCACACTTGCTAGCCTCTCATTTGTAGATGCTGTCAATGTCCGTCGAGGGGGCTAGCTTGCCGTCCGCAAACGCCTTCAACATGTCTCTTAGTTTTTTGGCATTAGCTTCATCATAAACTTCGGCCAATTCAGGAACGTCGATTTTAACCAAACCACCAGACCGCAGGTTAATGTTCAAGAAGTGCGCGCTCTCATTTCCGGAGTGAAACGTGAACTTAAGCGAAACACCCTGTGCCGTAGGAACGACAGCAATTTCCTTCGTGAATGCGTCCTTTCTTTCCCGCGCCAACGCAGCCCACTCCAAGTATTTATCAATAGCCTTCAGATATTCTGGCACATTCTTCTTCAGGAACATCACGTAGAGAGCGTCCCCCTTATAAGGATTGATCTGCACACTGAGCACTTCTTTGCCTGTTCTTGTAAATGCCACTTCAACGAAAGTGGGGCGATCACTGTATTCTGAAGTAATCGTATTAAACCGCTTGGCTACGAGGTCTGACCGAACACGAAGCACTTTGAGTTGCGCTGCGTAAACAATTACAGGCAAGGCTACTATGACAATAAGCAAGTGTTTCATAGTGCCCCAATAGCATGCCTTTTTAAACATCAAATCAACCGAAATAACACAGTGTGATGGGTGTAGTTCAATGGGTAGATTTAGGGCAACCCACTTCGGTAGAATGTGTGCTTGTCCAAAGAAAAGATACAACGTGTCGTGGGAAAAGGACTCCGCAGAAAACGCGAAGACCGAGACCTTAGCCAAATGAAGGTGGCTGCGGATGCCGATCTTCACATCAATGCATTAGGAAACATCGAGCGCGGTGATAGTTTGCCTAGCGTCTACACTCTGATACAAATTTGTCGGTCTCTGGGAGTGACACCCTCGGAATTTTTTCAGCATTTGGAAAAGCTGTATCCCACTCTCTTTCGTTAGGGTTGAATGTTTAGAGACGGCAAACCGGCGCTGCTTAATCTAGTTACCTGCCTAGAGGGGATAGCTACCTAAATTTAGGTGGTTTCAAACGCGGTTCATACGCTCCGGTTTCGGCATCTTGGCGGCGCATCCCCAAGGGGCCACTTTGAGGTGCAGTCCCGACAGGAAGAGGTCACGCATATCGCCTCGGGGCCTGTCGGGGCTCTCTATATTTTGAATGCCAGTGGGCTGATTTTCCCACAGGATCGGCATTCGCAAGACGCGATCCGCTCGTTCAGGATATTGAAATTCGCTTCCAGGTCAGGCGGCAGATTGGTCTTCTTGCCGCCGGTGAACAGAAGCACCCCGCAATGCACGCAGCGCGACTTTGGGTCGAGCATGGCTACAACCCTCCGCAAACTGGCGGGCACTGTATCGATCTTCGCGAGCAAAGTTAGCCGGTCAGTTGGGGTTGAACGTCACGGTCCACAACTTACCTCCGACGATTTGCCCGGTGGACTTGATAACGATGTCTCCATTTGTTGAAGTTTGATACATCGCCTCTGTCCGGTAAGGCTGCGTTTCCGCCGCCGTGGATTCCTTGTTCTTGGTTTCCCACATCCTGATTGGGTGGTCGTCGGCCGCGACGGTGTAATCCTTGAACTTCATAGCGAGATTACGGTTGGGATGCCCAAACTTCTTTTCGGCCATGCAACTGAAAACGACTACCTCGGGTTTCACCGCATCGGCCCAGACCGTTGTTTTGGTGGCGGTGGCGTGTGCGCCATGGTGTGCGGCCTTCCAAACCTCCACATCAAGTTCACCTAGGTTGTTCTGAAAGCGGTCTAGGATTGATTCGTCGGTATCAAGGGTGGCATCCCCGGTAAGCATCACGTCGAAATCGCCATAGGATATTTTCAGGACAACGCTGCGCGCATTGGCGGAGCTGTAATCTGAATCAACGTTGGCTGCCAATACCAGCACACCGTCATTGGCAAAACCCGGGAGTTTCTTGGCCGGATATACGTTGTAGTTATCGGCGGTGACTACGATGCGTCGCGATGACGGAAAGGAGTCCAGCCATGTATCCACGTGGGCCACGTCGTATTCGGACTTGTTGCCAGTATACATGACCTTGTTCACCTTGATGAGTGGATCATCCACTTCGCCCAAGACTTCGGGCAGCTTGTTATAGTGGTCTTGGTCGGGATGCGTTATCAGCAGCAGATCAATCTTGGGATTGTTCTGATCTAGGTGTGCTTTGATGTAGTCCCGCACCCTGTCTGCATCGAAATCGCCACCAGTTGTCCCGCAGTCCACCAGCATGCGCTTCCCACTGGGGAACACTACGAGCGTGCAATCCCCTTGCCCGACATTGATGAAATGCACTGCCAACTCAGCCGCCTTAACAGCTACCGCACAAACGGCGCTGGCCAAAAGAATGACGACAATGCGCCGCACAAACCAAAGATTCAATTTCAAGTTGCTACCCTCCTGCTTTGTTATGGCCCGTCGCAATTACCGCTAATGGCATTTTGGGAGGGAGCGAGACCTATGTGGGCCTTAACGGTAGGATAGTGTGTTCAAATTAGGGCCAAGAATAGTGAACACCGCTTTCCAAGTTGAACCAACTATCAATGTCTCAGTTAAAAAAGGCGCGCTTGTGAGCCTCAGGCGTCTGTGGGTGAATCAATGCGCTACGCCATTTCATTAGCTCTGAGCGTGCCATCTGCCCAAACCGCCTAATTACAGGTGGCGGCTTCAAATCTACTGAATTGGATTGAGCCATAAGGCCTTAGGACCTACCTAGGACGAGCGGGCCGCCACACTCAGTAACTCCCCCCACAGATGAAAGTCCTCGGAAGCGCATTCTTCTTCGGCAATCAAGCCGAAGCGGCCAACGCGCAATTTATCCCGTTCTTCCAATCGCTTGCCGCGCTGCCGCCTGATAATCAATGGCCACCGCAGCGCCCGTTTATCAACGGCTATCCTTATAGGCGCCGCCTTTTTCTCAACGAACTCAACGACGCATGGTGTGGTGTCGTGCTATCAGGTCGTGCCACGGAGTTTCATCACTATGTCCAACAGGTCGGCAACGTCGTGAACGTCGTCACCCAGCACGTCGGGCCGAATCCCCCAGTGGAAGTTAATTTTTTCTGCATCCGCAAGGACAGCTACAAGGGCATTTACTCTAATTACTACGGCTCGTATGCGTTCAACGGATTCCTGAATGACGTGTGGGGCGCTTACCGGCATTTTGTCCATCAGACCCGGGCTACGCATGTTGCCGGGTTGCAGGCCCAGAATCCGGATCTCGACGAAGATGACATTTACGAGGCCGAGCTGCCGTATTCCCTTCGCGGCAAAGCAAAATATGCCCCGCTCTACACCCCGACGGCATTTGAAAATCTGATTCAGCAGCTCAATCAGGTGGAGGAGGTGCGCATGACGACTTACAACATTGATGCGGCCGACGATCGTCCGGTCGGGCATCGCATCAATAACATCCACAAGGTGTATCGACTCGAAGAAGGCCAACAGGGGATGGATCGTCGGTTGTTTAACTGGATTCTGAGAAAGAAGCGCTCTGCCACGCGTTTGCTCAAAAGCGGGCGCACTTCCTTCTCCGGCTCAGTGATAGGTAAAACAAGTGATGGCAGTGAGCTGACCATCCCGTTTGCGCACAGCCTCGAGGACCATCTGAATTTCGATTATGATGAGATCGGTAACTTCAACGTCGCCAATCTCGCTCAGAATCCGTGCCTTGTGCAGATGTTGTTAAAAGTCCGAGGTGCTGTATTGTTCACGCCGTAAGGCATGAAAATCTGGCACCGCGTCATTCTCGCGCTGGTGGTTTTGGCCATCATCGGAAGCGCCGTTGTAATTGACGGCAGCGAGAAGGTGCTTGGTCACGCGGTGGCATTGAACTCGGTGTTTACCGGTCTGCTTACGCTGACAGGTTTTATGTTCACGGCTCGCACATTCATCACTTTCAAATTGAATGAGCTGGTTTACGGCAGGCCGGAATACCGGCAGAGGGTTGAAAAGCTCCAAGCGGAAGGTGCCTACACTATGAAGCTCTATGAGCCGCTCCGCGTGCTTGATACGACCGTTGGTCGCACCTGCCTGTTTTGCTTCGCAACTCTGTTTTTTGTGCTCAGCTTTTCCTTTTTGCCCAAAGAATGGTCGAGCTTGAGATCTTCCCTTTGGGATTCGTGGAAGGCATGGAACGATCCTGTCGCCCCGCTTACCTTCGCTGGGGCCTTCCCGTGGCGATTCCTTGTCTATCAGGTGGCTACCATCGCTATATTTTTCGTCATCTTCGGAATAATCGTCGAAGTGTTTTCTGCCATCAAGAGCGTCAACGCCAACATCCGCGATATCATCAGCGAGTGGGAAAGGAACTATCTCAAGGAGAAGGAAGAGGCGGTAAAGAAAGCCAATGAGGCTGCTGGCTCCGGCACCCCGGCAAAGTGAGAGGGGTCTGATGTCCGCTCACTTTGCGGGGATGTATGCTAGGCGGCCTCCTCCGTGCTGAGTTGGCGCCAGACCTGCACGAACTCGCGACACCCGCGTTCGATCATGGCGATGTAGGCGGCGGTATCATCGGGGGCGATGGTAACGCGCTGCTGGATGCACTCCATGACCATGCAGATGGAATGCTCGGGGGCGCGCTTGCCGGTGGCGGCTTTCAGGCACCACATGTATTGCATCGTGGCGACGAGCTCAGCCCCGCGTTTGCCGAGCTGGTAGGAATAATCCTTGGCGAGGTAGAACCTTGCCGTGCCCACCAGCGGCACTCCGTTGCGTTCACCGTGAACAATGAGGTCGGGCGTGACCGTAACGGCGATGTCGGGGAAATCCAACGTGGCGTTCAGCTTGGACGGCGGCGTGCTGAAGGTGACATTCTGCGCTTGGATTTTCGGGGCGAGCTGGAGCAAGGCAAGAAACGCCTCGCGCGTGATGCGGTTGTCGATATCGAGCCAATCACGAGTCGGGCTGGTGGTCGCACGGCCCGGCAGCTTCTTGATCGCGCGCTCGATAATGGAGGGACTGTTTGCGCCGCCTTCCAGGAACTTCCTGGCCGGAGTGCGGAAGGCGGAATAATAGGGCGCAAATCCTTTGTTCTGATGACGT
Organism: uncultured Oleiharenicola sp.; assembly: GCA_966252395.1. Lineage (GTDB taxonomy): Bacteria > Verrucomicrobiota > Verrucomicrobiia > Opitutales > Opitutaceae > Lacunisphaera. The sequence goes on from CBINOW010000037.1 coordinate 7,322, forward strand.
GCACGCATCACCTGCCGCACAATGCTCCGGCGGCGTTCGGGGGTCTTCGCGACGATGAAGTCGGCGACCTTGTTAGCTGAGACTCTAATGTTCATAGGCGATATAGTTCCGGCGTTGTCCACTGAGCGGTTTGCTTGAGCTGTTAGGTTGCGAGGAGGTCTGGACGACGCGCGGAGCGGTTTAGCCTACGGCAACGATGAGAAAGTGGCGGCAGAAGCCCCCACGCAAAGAACTCGGAAATTTGACTTGCCATGTATTTGTGCTATGTTGCTTAATACTAGGTTGGTCTCTTTTTTCCTTCGGCTTAAGCTGGGCCTGTGCCAAGAAAAAGGAGAGACACCTTATTCCATTGAGGAAAGGAACTTATAGAATTGGCCTGATTCCGACCGGTAATAAAGGGAGACGTGATCTGTGCCAAATTGGCCGCATGCGTGGAACCACTGTCACACATAGCACATGGGCTAATGTCCCATATCAGACTATTCGGATGTGTGAATAATTCGTGATCGGGCGAGTGGAACGCGACTAAGCTAAATATTGTCGGCCTGTTTCGGTTGATGGAAACTAGGCCCGGGCCGAAGAGGGAGGCTTAACAAAAATCCCCCCCCTTTCGAACATGCGGCTGCACTAGAAGCCTAGCAAGGGCCCTCCGGTTTAGCTTTTGTTAGAACCTAAAACGCGGCGTCTTGCGTAAGGAGCTTGTGGGCAGCTCCTACTGGTTTGGCGGGTGCTCTTTCGTTGCGAGCACCTTTAGGTCACGGCACTTTTCGTGTGTAACCTAAAGTGCTCTATGCCAAAAGCTAACGAACCAATTAAACCTGCCGTGGCAGGCGGCCCAGCAAGGCCATTTCCAGCCACTTTACGGGCCGAGAGGCCCCCGGCCTATACCAAGGCTACCCCTAAACCTGCTATTGCGCCTATTGGGCCCGATGCACCGGGCGGACTAGCCAGCCCGCCAGCAGGCAAGCGCGGGTGGCATGCAACTACAGGCAGGGCCCCGAGGACGGGCAGTGGCAGTGCAACTGTCGAACCGATCCGCAGGAAAAAGGACATAGATGCAATCAAAGGCTGTTTAGCGCACAGCCCGCGCAACTTTGCCCTCTTTGTCGTGGGGATACACATGGGCCTTCGGGGCGGTGATCTACTGGCCTTGCGCTGGCCAGATGTGCTTACGGCGGATGGGCGCATTGCTGGCAAAGTCACCATCACGGAAAGCAAAACCCAGAAAGAGAGGGCGGTGGCGCTTCAACCAAATGCCCAGGACGCGCTTCAAAAATGGCAGGCGATTGCTCCGGCTACTGACGGGTATGTTTTCCCAAACGCGGTGGGCGGCAAGCTGACTATTCAGCGCCTGCACCAATTGATCAACATGTGGGCGAATGAAGCGGGCGTATCCGGCCACTTTGGAACGCACACTCTTCGCAAAACCTATGGATATCACCTGCGCCAGAGGGGTGTAGGTATCGAAACCTTGATGAAGGTTTTCGGCCACAGCAGCCAAAGAATCACCCTGCGTTACATCGGCATTGAGCAGGACGAAATTGATGAAGCTAACCTAAAACTAAATTTATGAATGCATGTGTTAGATTGTTTAGACGCGTCACTCCCGTGATCGAGATGCCGCTAAATGGTGCGAATTGCCTTTGGGCCGCGCAGTCCGTCACACAGGCCCCATACCATGCGATAGCTATCCTTACGTTTGATACGCGTTACTGGCGAAGTTTTGCTAGTCAAAGGCTGCAAGATTCAGTATGCTATTTGCAGAGTAAAAGAAGTCCCAGTGGCGCGAGTGTTTCTCGCCGTGGTGCAAGAAGTATAGCGCTAGCTTTTCTAAAGCGCGTCATTCCCCGGGCATGTTTGGCCCGCCTGAGTATAACTGTGCCTACGCATAGCCGCTGGCTTGGCTGCTCCGATAATAAGCTTGCCCGCAAAATATCCAAAATATCGGCGACACATACAAGGGACCCAAAGTTATGAGAACTGAACTCTCACTCCATCCTGAAGAAGACACACCTTGGTTGATTTACTATGCGCGGTGGTCAAAGCACGAGCAGGCTACAGGCGACTCGCAACGCCGACAGGACCAACGCGCCCAAAAATATGCCTCAGATCAGGGCCTAGTATTCAAAGAGTGTATTAGGGACGATGGTTTAAGTGCCTTTAGCGGAGCCCATCGAAATAAGGGCGGTATGGCTGGATTACTTCAACGTGCCGAAGCCGGAGAAATACCCAAGGGCAGCGTTATTTTTGTGGAGGACATCGACCGCCTTAGTCGCGAATCCATGTTAACAGCATTGGATATGATCTTATTGGGATTTCTTAAGCGCGGCATCAAAATTGCCACGCCCGATTGCACGTATGACGAGCAGAGCATATCCAACGGTGCAATCTGGAGACTTATCGGAAAACTGGAGAACGCCCACAGCGAGAGCAAAAAGAAGAGTCTTCGCTTAAAGAGCGTTTGCGAAGACAAGCGCCAGCGGATGCGGCGCAATGAGCACGTCTCGCAGCGCATGCCTGCATGGCTGAAAATGGAGAATGGGGTGGCTGTTGTGATTCCCGAAGCTCGTGCAGCTATCGAGATGATATTCAGCCTCATGCCAACCCTTGGACAGACACGGCTTGTAACAAAGCTTAATGCTGAATCGCCGTGGATGCCTCCCGGGAGAAAAGGAAGACGCAGCGCTGGCTGGCGGAAAAGCTACATCTTCAAAATTCTTACCAGCCGGGCAGTCATTGGTGAGTTTCAACCTCACGTTCTAGTTGCAGGCAAACGCGTGCCATCTGGAGAGGCGATATCAGCTTATTACCCCGCAGTAATTGCGCCTGAGGTTTTCCGTGCCGTTCAGGAAATAATCAAGAGCAACAAAGGCTCTGGGGGGCGAACCGGCAGGGCCAACAATATTTTCAAGAACGTCGTCCATTGCGCTTATTGCGGCGGCAGCATGGCATTTATTGACAAGGGCCCACTACCCAAAGGTGGACGTTATCTAGTCTGCGATAATGGGCGCAGGGGCGTGCGTAACGAAGGGCGGCCAGTGTGCTCTAGCTATTCCATAAGGTATAACGAGGTTCAAGACACGGTGCTTGAAAACTGCCGCCGCTTAGCTCCGGCAATGATCCTGCCTGACCCCAAGCATCAAGCAATCCTCTGCAAAAACATACGAACCAAACAGCGGGCACTGGAAAACGAACACAAAGAACTCGCTAGTAAGATCGAACGCGGGACTCAACTGAGCCTTGAGAAACAGCATCCCACCGCTCTTGCCGAGCTCAACAAGCAACTGCATGTGCATGGTGTAAGACTGACTGAGATTGAAAGCGAAAGAGGCCAGCTTGTGCGCCAGCTAGTTGAAGCTGAACGCGACTCGCGGTCATTTGCTATTTGGCAAAAGGATCTAAGCCGATTGTCCGAGTTCATCCGGGCTGAGGACGCAGTGGAGGCCCGTATGCAACTTCAGAGACATATTAAAGACCTTATACAGAGGGTAGATATTTATGCCGTTGGCCACTTTGCTGAGTATGAGCCACAGCGGCGGCAGCGCATTGCCACGCCCAATAAAGTAGCCAGCCCTTCGCAATCTAGAGCCTACCGCAGCGCCAAAGGTGCGCTTCATGACGACAAGGGCGATGCCATAGGGGAGTTCGTGAATGCTATACTTGATTCGAATAAATTGACCAAAGACGAGAAGAAGGACCTACAGCAGTTTGCAAAATTCGTGCTGGCCCGGCGCATGTCAAAAGAAGGGCGCTTCATTCGAGTATACTTTAGGACTGGTTCTGTTGTGAATCTTGTCCCTACGGGCAGCATAGCATCTGGCGTTCGTTTAGAGAACACCGGCGCTAACCCAAAATGGGCTTCAATTAGCCCAGACCTAAGTGACCTCTGGGAAGAGTATCGCGCTGCTCAGTATCGGGCGCGTCGGAAAAGCGCCGCCTAGTAAAACTATACACAACATAATCATGATCGGGCCGCCCGGCTCAGGGAAATCCATGATCGCGCGCCGCATCCCCGGCATCATGCCCCAGCCCACGCTCGATGAATACCTCGAGGTCCTCCGCATCCACTCCGCTGCGGGCCACACCATGCAGGGCGGACTCCAGTTCCTCCAACGCCCCTCCCGTGCACCCCACCATACCATCTCGGACGTCGGACTCCTCGGCGGCGGCGCCATCCCCGGCCCCGGCGAAATCTCCCTCGCCCACCAGGGCGTGCTCTTCCTCGACGAACTCCCCGAGTTCAAACGTTCGGCCCTCGAGGTGTTGCGCCAACCGCTCGAGGACGGCCACGTCACCATCTCTCGCAGCGCCGGCAAAGTCACCCTGCCCTGCCACTTTATGCTGGTCGCCGCGATGAATCCCTGCCCCTGCGGCTACCTCGGAGACCCCAAGCACGAGTGCCGGTGCGCCCCCGCCCAGATCCAGCGCTACCGCGCCCGCATCAGCGGCCCGCTTCTCGACCGCATTGATCTTCACGTCGAAGCACCCTCGCTCTCGATCACGGAACTGCGCTCCTCCCAACCGGGCGAAACCTCCTCCGCGATGCGCGAACGCATCGAAGTGGCCCGTCAGCACCAGCTCATCCGCTTCCGCGGGACGCGGCTCACCGCCAACTCCCGCATGACGCCTTCCCAGATCAAGCGCTTCTGCCCGATCGACTCGGTTCTAGGCGACCTCCTCCAGCACGCGATGGAACAGCTCTCGCTCTCCGCCCGCGCCTACGACCGCATCCTCAAGGTCGCCCGCACCATCGCCGACCTCGCCGAGTCCGAAACCATCCGGCAACCCCACCTGCTCGAAGCCATCCAATACCGCTCGCTGGACCGCAACGTGTTCTACTGAGGGCGGTGAAGCCACTGTAGGGGCGCGCCTTGTGCGCGCCCGATTGATGACCGCGGCCGCAGCGCGTTGACGAGCCAGGCCCCTGCACCGTCAGCCACCGTCGCCGGCATTTTTCCCTCGCGTCCGGCCGGAATCGCCGCGCTCTTCTGCGACCCGTTTCATGATTCCGTTCACCACCCTTCTCACCCATCCCGGCGGCGCCCATAAGGACGAATTTCTCGCCTGCTCCGTGCTCCTGTCCCTGCACCCCGTGCCGGTCGTGCGCCGCGAGCCGACGCCCGCCGATCTCGCCGACCCGGCCGTGTGCGTCGTGGATGTCGGCCACGAGCACGCCCCGGAGCGCAACAATTTCGACCATCACCAGCTGCCCAAGGACCACCCGCCCACCTGCTCGCTCTCGCTCGTGCTCCAGCACCTCGGCCTCTACGCCGACGCCCGCCAGTTCTGCCCGTGGCTGGAATCCGCCGAGTGGTTCGATTGCCGCGGCGCCGTCACCACCGCGCGCTGGCTCGGCGTGGCCGACGACGTGCTACCGAAGCTCAACTCTCCGATCGACGTCACTTTGCTCCGCCGCTTCGCCCTCGCGAAGCACCTCGCACCCGGCGATCCGCTCTGGGAGATGATGCGCATGGTCGGCGAGGATCTCGTCAGCTACGTGCGCAATCTGCGCGCCCGGCTCGGTTTCATCGGCCGGCATGCGCAGTTCTGGCCGCTCGAATCCACCGGCCAGGCGGGTAAAATTCTCTTTCTTCCGCGCACCGACCCGCTGCCCGAAGAGCCTTCGCTCGGCCTCGATGAATTCATCGAGGAACAGGCGCTGACCGGCGAGATCGTTGGCCTGATCTATCCCGACCGGCGCAGCGCAGGCTACGGGCTCGGACGCTTCCGCGACCACCCGTCACTCGACTTCACGCGGATCGCCCGCGAGGCCGATGTCCACTTCGCCCACGCCCGCGGCTTCGTGGCCAAGACCTCCGCCCACGCCCCCGAACGCCTGCAACAGCTGATCGCCCAAGCGGTAGTCGGCACGGCCGGATAAAACTCCACTCATCCCGCATCGAAATGGAGCCGGGGCGCCCCTGCCGTGGTGCTTGGGCTATTGCGAGCCTGCAAGCCGGTTCCTCCATTCCGACCCATCCGGTGCATCTGCACTTGAACAAAACCCGCCCGCCTCTGCACTTCTCTCCCGATGCCTGAGATCATCAACTTCTCCGCCTACAAGTTCGCGCCGCTCGCGGACCTGCCGGTGCTGAAGGACCGGCTCAAGGTCGTGGCCACCGCCGGCGGACTCAAGGGCACGATCCTGCTCAGCACCGAAGGCATCAACCTCTTCGTCGCGGGCGAACGCCCGGCACTCGATTCGTTGCTCGCCGCCATCCGCGCCGTGCCCGGTCTCTCCGATGTGACGCCCAAGGAGTCCGTCAGCGCGAGCCAGCCCTTCCACCGGATGCTCGTGAAGATCAAACGCGAGATCATCGCCTTCGGCGTGCCCGGCATTGATCCCGCGCGCCATCCGGCCCCGCGGCTCGCGCCGCGCACGCTCAAGCAGTGGCTCGACGAGGGCCGTCCGGTCACGCTCCTCGACACGCGCAACGACTACGAGGTCACCGCCGGCACCTTCCGCGGCGCGCGACCCGCCGGCATCCGCCATTTCCGCGACTTTCCCCGGGCGGCCGACCGCCTGCCCGCGGAACTGAAGGACCAGCCCGTCGTCACCTTCTGCACCGGAGGCATCCGCTGCGAAAAGGCCGCGCCCTACCTGCAGCAGGTCGGCTTCAAGCAGGTCTTCCAGCTCGACGGCGGCATCCTGAAATATTTCGAGGAATGCGGCGGCGCCCACTACGAGGGCGAGTGCTTCGTGTTCGACGGACGCGTCGGCCTCGACCCGGCCCTGCGCGAGACGTCCACCGTGATGTGTTTCGTATGCCGCATGCCGCTCTCCGCCGCGGATCAGGCTCATCCGCACTACGTGCCGGAGAAATCCTGCCCGCATTGCTTCGGCCGGCAGGAGGAGAACACAAAGCAGCGAAGCAGTTAAGGATTTAGGCTATTCGCTACGTCTCTTGGCTGCTTGGCTTCTTTGTGTTGTCTGCTTCGACAGGAAGACGCCGTCGGAGACCCCGCCCTACAGCTAACGCAACCGCGGCCAAGAGAATTTCTTCTCGGCCGGCGCGGCCGGTTTGAAATCCGGTGCCGGTAATCCGGCGGCTTTCGCCGCCGCGGCGCGCAACTTGTCCTTCTTGTTCGGACGCTTGCCCTTGATGCCACCCGTCGGCGGCGGGGGCGCTTCCAACTCCTCCGGCTCGAAACCGGGCACCTGCTCGCGCGGCACGCTCAGGCGGTTGCGCTTCTCGATCAGCTGGAAGTGCTGGTGCGTCTCCGCGCTGATGAAATTCACCGCCAAGCCGCGCGCGCCGGCCCGGCCGGTGCGGCCGATGCGGTGCGTGTAATCCGTCGCCGAGCGCGGCAGGTCGAAGTTCACCACCACCGGCAGCTCGACGATGTCGAGGCCGCGCGCCGCAAGATCGGTCGTGAGCAGCACCTGCACGCGGGATTCCTTGAAGTCCGCCAGCACCGCCATGCGCGCGCCCTGGCTGAGTTCGCCATGAAACGCCGCGGCGGCGATCCCGGCCTTGCGCAGTTTCTCCGCCACGTGCTCGGTCGCATACTTCTTCGCCACGAAGACCAGCACGCGCGTCCACTTATTTTCCTGCACAAGATGCCGCAGCAGCTGGGTGCGGCGCGGCACGTCCACTTCGATCGCGCGCTGCTCGATGTCGGGCTGCGCGGCGGCGACGGCCGCCACCTCGATCAGCACCGGTTCGCGCAGCAGCTCCGCGGCCAGCGCCTGCACGTCGGCCGGGAACGTGGCGGAGAACAGCAGATTCTGCCGCCGCGCGGGCAACCGCGCGAGAATGCGGTTGAGTTCGTCGGCGAAACCCAAATCGAGCAACCGGTCGGCTTCGTCGAGCACGAGGGTTTCGACGACGGACAACGACACCGCGTTTTGCTCCATCAGGTCGAGCAACCGGCCCGGCGTGGCCACGAGAATGTCGGCACCACCGCCGAGGGCCATCATCTGCGGATTGATGGACACGCCGCCATAGACGACCAGCGTCTTCGTCGCCACCGGCAGGTGTCGGCTGAAACGCTTGCACGTCTCGCCGGTCTGGATGGCGAGTTCGCGCGTGGGCGCGAGCACGAGCGCCCGCGCAAAACGCCCGCGCTGCTTCCGCCCTTCTGCTAGATGCTGCAACAGCGGCAGCACGAAGGCCGCGGTCTTGCCCGAGCCCGTCGGTGCCTGCGCCCGCACATCCTGCCCGCGCAGGACCGCCGGAATCGCCTCCGCCTGCACCGCGGTCGGTTCGCGGAAATGCTGCTCGGTGATCGCCCGCAACAGCGGCTCGCTCAGGCCCAGTTCGGAAAATGACATGCGGAAAACGGGTCAGCCCAGTTGCACGACCAGCGTCTGGCCGCGCGCGGTGACGCGGTCTCCGACGACGAGCTTCTTGCGCTTCTGCGTCTCAACGACGCCGTTCAGCAGCACCTCGCCCGCGCCGATCAGCTGCTTGGCCTCGCCGCCGCTTTCGGCCACGCCACCAAACTTCAGGAGCTGGCAAAGCTCGATGGGAATCTCGCGCACGCTGACGGCGCGAGGGGCGGAGGACTTGGCTTGGGTCATGCCCGGAGGTTGAACCACAAAGGGACCAAGGCACAAAGCCCAATTCGCAAAGCCGGGGTCACCACGAAACACACGGAAGACACGAAAAGTCGGATCACCGCCTGTAGGATCGGCCTTGGGGCCGACCTCAATCCATGTTTAGCCACGGATTGCGCGGATGAACACTGATCAATCCGGTTTCCTGTTCCCCCAAGTCTCTCCATCCGTGTGAATCTGTGCCATCCGTGGCTAACCTGTATTCTACTTTCGTGTGTTTCGTGGTTTAAACCTGCCTTGGGTCCGAACCTTTCTCCCCTTCGTGGTTCACTCCTCTTTCGTCGGACTGACCAAGCTGATTCCATCCGGGTCGATCACGATCTTCCGCTCCTTGAAAAGGGCACCGATGGCCTGCTTGAAGGCCTTCTTGCTCATGCCGAAGACATCGCGGATTTCCTCCGGCAGGCTGTTGTCGTGGTAAGGCAGGCGTCCACCGCGTGCGGTGAGCACTTCCAAGACCTTCTCGCTCATCGGCCCGATACGGCGATGGCCGGCCTGGCCGAGAGCCAGATCGAGCTTCCCGTCCGGACGAATGGCGCGGATGTAGCCCGGGACCACGTCGCCGACCTTCAGGGGACCGATGATGTCGGTGTGATAGATGAGCCCACGATGGGCGTTGTTCACCACCAGGTTGAAACCCAGCGGGCTTTTGCTCGCGACCATCAGCCTGACGGACTCGCCCTCGTGGTAATGCGGCGGCTTCTGGTCCAGCCGGCGGTTGAAGCGGGCGCTGGCGATCAGGCGGTCGGTGCGCTCATCGAGCACGATCATGACGACCACGCGGTCACCCGGGTTGACCGGACCGTCCATCTCGCGCATCGGCAGAAGGAGGTCCTTCTCCAGGCCCCATTCGAGGAACACGCCGACGCGGGGATTGATACCCGCGACGCGGAGATAGGCGAGTTCGCCCAGTTCCGCCAGCGGCTGCTCGGTCGTCGCCACGAGGCGGTCCTCGGAGTCGCGATAGACAAAGACCTCGACCTTCCCGCCCACGACGGCCCCGGTCGGGATGAATTTCCCTGGCAGGAGGATTTCGCCCCGCGCCCCGCCATCCAGATAAAGCCCCGGCGCCGCCGAGCGGACGACCGTCAGGAGATTACGTTTGCCGAGTTGAGCCATGCCGCAGTTTGAGCGTCCGCACCGCCCATGAGGAGGTAATTCTGGCGCAATAAAAAGGCCCGCATCACTTGGATGCGGGCCTTTTAGAGTGGTGCCCCCACGGGGAATCGAACCCCGGTTTGAAGAATGAGAATCTTCCGTCCTAGCCGCTAGACGATAGGGGCGAAAAATCGAAGGAACAAAAAAGCGCACCCAACGGCCGGCCGTCAAGCGCGCAGTCGAAAATCAGACGCTGTAGAGCTCGTCGGCCTTGAAGAAGCGAGCGAGTTCGATCTTGGCGTTCTCGTCGCTGTCGGAAGCGTGGACGACGTTCTTCATCATCTCGGTGCCGAAGTCGCCGCGGATCGTGCCCTTGGCGGCCTTGCGGGAGTCCGTGGGGCCGAGGAGGTCGCGGACCTTCTGGACGATGTTGTCGCCCTCCAATGCCATCATGATGACCGGGCGGGAGCTCATGAAAGCCTCGATCTCCGGGTAAAACGGCTTGCTGGCCACGTGAGCGTAGTGCTCGCGCAGCTTTTCCGGGCTCAGCTTGCCCATCTTGCAACCGACGATGGTGAAGCCGGCCTGCTCAAAGCGATTAAGCACGTTGCCCACATGGCGTTGTTCCATGCAGTCGGGCTTAAAGATGACGAATGTTCTCTGCATATAAGCCGCCGAACATAGGTCCGGCAGGTCGTTTGGGAAGCCCTGATTTGAGAAATTTTTTAGAGCTTCGGCGTTTTGATCGCCTGCAAGGCTGCCAGCGCCGCAGCGCGCGCTTCCCCATGATCGACAACAGGCTGCGGGTATTCGCTTCCAAGCGTAACCCCGGCCTCGGCGAGCACATGCAGCGGCGCCTCCCAAGGACAATGGATGAACTCCGTCGGCAGCTTGGCCAGCTCCGGCACCCAGCGGCGCACATACGCGCCCTCGGGGTCGAACTTCGCGCCCTGGAGCATCGGGTTGAAGATCCGGAAATATGGCGCCGCGTCCGCCCCGCAACCCGCCGTCCACTGCCAGCCAAGCGTGTTGCTCGCGAGATCCGCGTCCACCAGCGTGTCCCAGAACCAGTCCGCGCCGGCCTGCCAGGAAAGGCGCAGATGTTTCACGAGAAACGACGCCACGATCATGCGCACGCGGTTGTGCATCCAGCCGGTCGTCCAGAGCTGCCGCATGCCGGCGTCCACGATCGGGTAACCGGTGCGCCCGCGCTGCCAGGCGCGCAGCTGCTTCGCGTCGGCGCGCCACGGAAACGACGCGAACTCCGTGCGCAACGGTGCCTCCGGCGTGTGCGGGAAATGGAACAGCAGATGATGCGCGAACTCCCGCCAGCCCACCTCGCTCAGGAAAACCTGCGCGCCGCGGCTGGGCGGAAACACGCCGCTGCCCTTCGCCGACGCCTTCACCGCGGCCCAGACCTGACGCGGCCCGAGGTCGCCGAAATGCAGATAAGGCGACAGCGCCGAGGTGCCGTCCATGTCGGGCCGGTTGCGCTGCTCGCCGTAGGCTTCCATCGCGGATGCGATGAACTTCTTCGCCCGACGCTGGGCGCCAGCCTCGCCCGGTTCCCACACTTGGGCAAACCCGGCATCCCAAGTGATTCGCGGCAGCAAGTTCAGTTCGCCCAGCGCCAATGACCGGGGCCACGCTTCGGGCGCAGGCAGCGTCTTGAGCGCCAGGCGCACGGGTTCATCCACCTTCAGGCTCAGGCAGTGCTTCCAGAAAGGAGTGAAGACCTGAAACGGCCCGCCGGCCTTGTTCTGCACGGTGTGCGGCTCGAACAGCAGTGCGGAGTTGAAGCTCTTTGCCTCCACACCAAGACCGGCCTTCAGTTCCTTGTCGCGTGCGATGACGGCGGGCTCGTAGCGCCGGTTCCAGTAAACCGCGTCGGCGCCAGTGGCCTTGATCAGGTCGCGCAACACCGCCCCGCTGTCCCCGCGCGCGAGCACCAGCCGGGAGCCACGCTCACGCAGCGATTCATCGAGCGCCGCCAGCGAGTGATGCAGCCACCAGCGAGAGGCCCCGCCCATCGGCCAGCGTCCCTCCACGGCATCATCGAGAATGAACACCGGCACGACCGCCCCACCCCGCGCCACCGCCGCCGCAAGCGCCGGATTGTCCTGCAGGCGCAGGTCCTGACGAAACCAGACGATGGTTGGGTGAGCTGAAGCCGATGCCATTGATGATTAAACGCATGAGCAGGTCGGACGGATGCGCATGTTTTGCATCGCAGGTGGAGCCCGACCTCCAGCGGGCTCGCATTAACGTTTTCAACCCAACCCGTCCGGAGGCCGGGTTCCACCTGCCCTCACAACGCGTTCGCGTAGAGCTTCTCGTAGGCGGCAACCGCAGTCTTCCACGAAAAATCCCGGCGCATGGCGCGGCGCTGGACCTCGGCGTATTTCGTCTTGTCGGCGTAGAGCGCAAACGCGCGGCGCAGCGCGGCGTTGAAGGCCTCCTGCGTGGGCGGGAACATGATGCCGGTGCCCGCCGCCGGCTCGGCATCGACGTCCAGAACCGTGTCCACCAGCCCGCCGACACGCGACACCAGCGGCACGGTGCCATAGGCCTGGCTATACATCTGGTTCAGGCCGCAGGGCTCGAAGAGCGACGGCATGAGAAAAAAGTCGGAGCCGGCCTCGACAAGGTGGCTCATGGCTTCGTCGAGCTTCACGCACACGCCGATCTTGTCGGGATGACGGGTCGCGAGGGCGCGGACCGCCTCCTCGTATTTTTTCTCGCCTCCGCCCAGCACCACCAGCCGGCAGTCTTCCTTCGCGAAGAAATCTTCCGCGCCAAGCAGCAGGTCGAGGCCCTTGCTCGGCGTGAAACGGCAAACCATGCCGAAAACAGGCCCGGTGAAACCGCCGTTGGGCGTGGCTGTGGCCACTGGCATGGGTGGCGTGGTGTTGCCGGTGCGGCGTCGTGACGGAGGTTTAGGCGCCCAACCGAATTCCTGCAGGAGTTTTTCGCGGCACAGCACCTTGCCGGCCATGTTCTCGGCGCTGAAGCGTGCGGGCAGGCTGGCGTCGGTCGCGGGATTCCACACCGCCGTGTCGATGCCGTTGATCAGGCCGTGCAGGTCCGCCACCCGCGTGCCGATGATGCCGTCCATGCCGTTGCCAAACTCCGGCGTCTGGATCTCCTGCGCGTAGCGCGGGCTGACGGTCGTGACGAGGTCCGCGAAGACGATGCCGCCCTTCATCATGCACATCTGGTCGTAATACTCTAGGCCGTCGATGCCCATGAGCTCCTCGGGCAGGTTTGTGAGCGCGAAAGATTTCCTCGGGAAGATGCCCTGGTAGGCGATGTTGTGGATCGTGAAGACGGTCTTGAGCGCGAGCGTGACGCCGTAGCGCTGCTCGGCATAGCGCAGGAACAGCGGCAGCAGGCCCGCCTGCCAGTCGTGGCAGTGGACGATGTCGGCCTTGAAATCGGTCAGCCGCAGCAGCTCGGCCACGGCCTTCTGGAAAAAAATGAAACGCGCGTCGTTGTCGTCGTAATCTCGCTCGCCGGTCCAGTAAGGCAGGCGGCGGTCGAAATATTCCTCGCGGCAGATCAGGTGCAGCGTGAGCCCCGCGCGTGGCTTGAGGGTATAGACGTCGCCAGCCAGAAAGGCGTCGCCCATCTCGATCTTGAGCCGATGCGTCAGCTCCGCGCCCTTCGCGTGCGGTCCATCAAACACCGAGAGATAGCCCGGCATGAACACGGCCACCTCATGGCCGCGGTCCACGAGCGTGCCCCCGAGCGCCGCCACCATGTCCGCCAAGCCGCCGGTTTTCAGATAGGGAAAGACTTCGCTGGCGGCATGGGCAATTCGCATGTTGCAACCCTACAACCCTATGCGCACGTTGCGACCAGAAAATCCCGACAATATCCTGCTCCCGATCCGTCATCGCGAGCCCCGCGCAGCGGGGCGTGCCGATCCCCCCAGCCGGTCCCGCGGTCCCGTCCTCATGAAAAATTTCTCCGAACGCCTGTTCGCCCACCTCTCGCGCAAGAACTACGTCCCGGCCTCCGCCGCCGCCATCGCCAAGGAATGGCGCCTGAACACAAAGCAGCGCCGCCCGTTCATGAACGAGGTCGGCCAGCTCGTGCGCGCGGGCCGGCTCGCGCTCATCAAGGGCGACCGTCTTTGCATCCCGCAGGAGGCCGACCTCGTCACCGGCACGATCAACTTCCGGCAAAAGGGCTCCGCGATGGTCACGCCCGAACGCCGCGCCACCGAGAACCGCGAGGCGGCGATCTACATCGACGCAGCCGACACCGGCACCGCGCTCCAGGGCGACAAGGTCGTCGTGCGCCTGCGTTCGCCGCGCGAGCGCGATTTCCCGTTCTTCCTGAAACCCGGCGAGCAGGCCGGCCGCGTCATCGAGATCCTCGAGCGCGGCGCCGCCACCGTCACCGGCACGCTGCACCGCGGCCGCACGTTTTTCTACGTCACGCCCGACGACCCGCGCATCCCGCACGACATCATCGTGCCCGACCCCACGCGCCCGGGGCAGAACGTGAAGCCGCCCGCGATGGTCGGCGACAAGGTCGTCGTGCAGCTCAACGAGTGGAAGGAGCGCCACCTCAACCCCGACGGCACGATCACGCAGCGCCTCGGCCGCGCCTTCGAGCCGCGCGCCGAACTCGCCGCGATCTACCACAAATACAACCTCGCGACCTCGTTCCCCGACCCCGTCCAGCGCGAGGCGGCCGCCATCCCGCCGGAGGTCAAGCCCGCCGACCTCACCGGCCGCCTCGACTTCCGCGACATCCCGACGTTCACGATCGACCCGGATGACGCCAAGGACTTCGACGACGCGCTCTCGATCGAGTATCTCGACCACGGCGACATCCGCGTCGGCGTCCACATCGCCGACGTGAGCCACTACGTGAAGCCCGGCACCGCGCTCGACCGCGAGGCCCAGCGCCGCGGTAACTCCACCTACCTGGTCGGCACCGTCGTGCCGATGTTGCCGGAGAAACTTTCCAACGGCCTCTGTTCGCTCGTCGAGGCGCAGGACCGGCTAACCAAGGCGGCGATCTTCACCTTCAACCGCACCGGCGCGCTCAAGCACACCGAGTTCGCCAACACCGTCATCCGCAGCATCAAGCGCCTGACCTACAAGCAGGCCTATGCGCTGATGTTCACGGACAGCCACGACGCCATCCGCCGCCTGCCCCTGCCCGCCGCGCACCAGACCGGCTCCACCGGCCGCGCCCTCAGCAGCCTCGACCAGGCCGAGCTGACCAACCTCCAGAAATGGGTGCGCCAACTCTGGGTCATCGCCGCCAAACTCCGCCGCGAGCGCATGGCCGGCGGCTCGCTCGACCTCGACATGCCCGAGAACAAGATCTTCGTGGACGCCGAGGGCTACGCCGACCGCATCGAGCGCATCGAGAACGATGAGAGTCACCAGCTCATCGAGGAGTTCATGCTCCTCGCCAACGAGGCCATCGCCAAGCTCACGCGCACCCAACGCCTGCCCTCGCTCTACCGCGTGCACGACGATCCCGACGAGGCGCGTCTCGCCGAACTCCGGCAGTTCCTCGCCACCTTCAACATCAAGGTCAGCGACCTTACCGAGCGCGACGAGTTGGTGCGCCTGCTCGGCGTGTTGAAAAACCATCCGCAGGGCTACGTCCTCCGCACGCAGGTGCTCCGCTCCATGCGCAAGGCCTGCTACCGGCCCAGCCACGACGGCCATTTCGGCCTCAACAAGAAGGACTACACGCACTTCACCTCGCCGATCCGCCGCTACGCCGACCTCGTCGTCCACCGCGTGCTCGCCGCCTGGCTCGCAAAGCAGCCCGGCTACCGCGCCGCGCACACCGACCAGCTCGCCGAGCACCTGAGCCTCACCGAGATCAACAGCACCGAGGCCGAGCGCGATTCGCAGAAGGTGAAACTCATGGAGTATTTCGACCGCGAGGCGGAGCGAAAGAGGAAGACGGTCTTCAAGGCCATCATCACCGACGTCCGCAACCATGGCTTCTTCATCGAGGTGCCCGACGCCGGCGCCTTCGGCATGGTGCCAATCTCCTCGCTGCGCGACGATTTCTACGTGCTCAACGGCCCCGGCACCGCGTTCATCGGCCGCAAGTCCAAGCGCAAGTTCGAACTCGGCCACCCGATCGAGGTCGTCGTGATGAAAGTGGACCGCCAGAAACGCCTGATCGATTTCACCGTGCCCTAGCGACCGGTCTTTTCGCCACGGATCGCACCGATGGGCCCGGATAGTCGAATGTGAGAAGGACTGTATGCCCTACGGTTTGCTTTTCTGGGCTTTGCGTCTTCCCTGAAAATCTCTTCCATCCGAGATGATCCGTGTCATCGGTGGTCAAAACCATTTCTCATGAAACACTACGACTTCGCCGACCAGTTTCGCGCTCTCTACGACAAAGCCGCCAAGCTCTACGCCTCGGGTAACACCGACCAGGCGACCTATTTCACCGCCGACGAAAAGGCCTTCCTCGCCGCCAACGGCATCACGGTCCAAAACATGTTCGACTACGCCGAGGACCAGCAAAACTACGGCGAACCCGGCTACGACCGCGCCCTCGCCATCGAGACCGTCCGCCGCGACTACTTCCTGAACGTGCAGGGCGGCAAGGCCTCGACCACCGTGCTCGACGCAGCGAAGATGCCCGCCAAGACCGACGCCGTGCGCGGCATCGAGTGGCTCCCGCGCCTCATCCCCAAGACCAAGGCCAAGCTCCGCGGCGAACTGCCCTCCAGCCTGATGTATTCCTGCGGCGGCGACCGGAATTTCTTCCGCACGCACGACATCCATCCGGCCGAGTTCCTGAGCCTCGTCTGGCGCAACGGCGACAACGACGAAGCCACGATCGACTGGGTGGCGAAGCGCATCGCCGGCAAGTAACGCGCCGATGTAGGGCGGGATCTCCGAATCCCGCCTTCCAAGGCAAAAGTGCGGAGCCGCGGAAGTCGGCATCGAACTGTAGCCGCTTTGGAGCGCAGCGACAAAGTGGTCCGCCTCCGCGCTTTCGTCTGCAACTCAAGCGCGGCTACACCTTTGCCGGGATAGCTGCTGCCACACAGGACCGCGCAATTCAGCATTGCCGCGCTCAGGACAATGCGGCTCTTTCAGCGCACGGGCCACCCACCAAGGCCGGGCAGTTCGCTCGGCTGCAACTTCATCTCCCCATGAAAGCCGTGCTCTGGATCGCAGTCGTGCTGGTGGTTGCCGCCGCCATCGCCGTGCCCTTGCTGGCCAAGGAGAAAACACCTCCCGTCGAGGTCCGGAAAATCACACCCGAAGACAACGAAGTGGCCGAGGAATGGGAACGCGTGACTTCAGAACCGGATGTTCACGGCGTCAGCGCCGGCCGGTTGAAGCGCACCAAGTGGAACTGGCAGATCTTTATCAATTCGGCCGAATTCGTGCGCGGCGATCCCCTTGCCTCCCGCTTGGATGCGGACGTCACCGCCGCGCTGAAAAAGGTGAAGGGTGTCAGCGCCGTGGTCCGCGAGGACACCGAAGTCTGGTTGCTGCAAGGCGACGCCAGTGGCGAAGAAATAGTCCGCGCCTGCGCCAAGGCGCTGGACACATTGGCCCCTGAAATACGCAAGCACCTCGAACATCTGGCGCGTTGACCATCATGCCCCTGCCCAAAGACCGAGCTTGGTTTCCCGCAAAAAACTACGGCTGGGGTTGGGGATTCCCCTGCCGCTGGCAGGGCTGGGTCGTGATGATCGGCTTTTTCGTTGCGCTGTTTCTCGGCGGCATTTTTTTGGCCCCGCGCAGTGTGCCCGTCTATGTTGGCTACGTTTTTGTCGTCTGTGCCATTCTCACCGGCATCTGCTACGCCAAGGGTGAGGCGCCACGCTGGCGCTGGGGCGATGATGACAGGCCTCATAAGCCCTGAAACCACCGCCCCAGACTTGCGCCGGCCTCGTGTGCCATGTCATATAGGAGTCATGTCTGACTTCAAAGCTCCCGTCTTTCTCACTGAACTGCTGCGCGCCAAGTCTCCCTCCGGCGCCGAGGCACAGGCCCAGGCCGTCTTTGACGCGCATGTGAAGCCCCACTCCGATGCCTACGCCAACGACGCGCTCGGCAACCGCATCGCCACGCTCAACGCCAAGGGTGCCCCCACCCTCATGCTCGCCGGCCACATGGACGAGCTCGGCCTCATCATCACCTACGTCAACAAGGACGGTTACCTCTACTTCGACACCATCGGCGGCCACGACCGCAGCATCATCTCCGGCCGCCGCGTGATCATCCAGACGGCCAACGGCCTGGTGAAGGGTGTGACCGGCAAGCGCGCCGTCCACCTCATGGACGAGTCCGACCGCAAGAAGGTCCCGGAAATCCACGAGATCTGGATCGACATAGGCGCCAAGACCAAGGCCGAGGCTCTCACGCGCATCGCCATCGGCGACGTGGCGACCTATGACCACGAGTTCGAACTGATCAACGGCAGCATCGGCACGGCCCGCGCTTTCGACAACAAGGTCGGCGCCTACATCGTCGGCGAGGCCCTTGTCCGCCTCGCCAAGGAGAAGGCGAAGCTCAACGCGCGCCTCGTCTCCGTCGCCACCACGCAGGAGGAGATCGGCACCCGCGGCGCGCAGACCTCGGCCTTCGCCGTGGACCCGCACGTCGCCCTGATCGTGGACGTCGGCCACGCCACCGATCATCCCGACTGCGACCAACGCAAGTTTGGCGAGACGAAGCTCGGCGGTGGCCCCATCATCTGCCGCGGCCCGAACATCAACCCCAAGGTCTTCGACCGCCTCGTCGCCGTCGCCAAGAAGCTCAAGATCCCCTACCAACTCGAGGCCGACCCCCGTCCCACCGGCACCGATGCCCGCGCCATCCAGATGGCCCGCGGCGGCGTCGCCTGCGGCCTGGTCTCGATCCCGCTCCGCTACATGCACACGCCGAGCGAGGTCGTGGACCTGCAGGACGTCGAGGACTGCGTGAAGCTCTTCGCCGCCTTCGCCAAGTCCCTGTCCAAGGGCGAGAGCTTCAACTGGTGATCCGAGGCCGGCGGGCGGTGACCGGCCTGGCCACCGCCCAACGCCTTGGAATTGTTCTTGCGACCGGCTCTCCGGCCGGGCTTGTTGGCGGATTCATGAGCACCACTCCTCCTCAAGCCGAAGTCGCCGTGCTGACCACCAGCTACGGTGACATGACGATCAAGTTCTGGCCCGATGTGGCCCCCAAGACCGTCGAGAATTTCAAGAAACTCGCCCGCGAGGGCTTCTACGATGGCACGGCGTTTCACCGCATCATGAAGAATTTCATGATCCAGGGCGGCTGCCCCAACACCAAGGCCGGCGAGACCGGCATGCCCGGCACCGGCAGCCCCGGCTACAAGATCAAGGCCGAGTTCAACGCCAAGTCGCACGTCCGCGGCGTCATCTCCATGGCCCGCTCGGCGCACCCCGACTCCGCCGGCTCGCAGTTTTTCATCTGCCACGGCGACGCCAAGTTCCTCGACCGCCAATACACGGCCTTCGGCCAGTTGAGCGCCGGCGACGACGTGCTCGAGCGCATCGCCAACGTGCCGGTCAAGAGCAACGGTGGCGGCGAACCCAGCACCCCCATCGACCGCGTCGAGCTCAAGAGCGTGCGCATCGTCCCGCAGAGCTGAGTCGCCCGCGCTACGCGTCGCCCCCCGCCCGCGCCCGACCGGCGCGGGCTTTTTGTTGGCCGGTAGGGCCGGTCTCCGACCGGCGGGTTAGGGAGCACACGGACCCTTGCCCTCGCGGCACACTTCCCGAAGGCCTGTCGAAGACTGGCCCTACGCCACCGCCACGGATCGGCCCGCGAGTTCCGCCGTCACGCTCTGGCACAGACCGACAAAAGTTTCCTCACCCAGCGAGAGGCGGCGTCCGCGCATGTGGCCGACGCCCCATTTGCGGCGCAATTTCTTCCGCCCGAGTGGCAGCGAGACCAGCGCACCGGACTCCAGTTCGTTGCGTGCGACCCAGGGCGCGAGCACGCCGACGCCGAGCCCGATCTTCACGAGTTCCTTGATCGCCTCCATGCTGCCGAGTTCGAGGATGTTGGTGAGCGGCAGCTCTTCGGAGCGGAAATAGTCCTTCACCAAACGGAACGTGTAGCTCGTGTGATTGTAGACGATGAGCGTCTCCTCCTCGAATCCGTCGCGGAGCACGCGTCCCTCGCGCGCCCACGGATGCCCGGGCGACACGAGAAACCGCATCTCGTCCTCGAAGAGCGGCACAAAGGCCAGTTCCTTCATGCCCTCGGGTTCGAGCATGATCGCGAGATCAATGCTGCCCCCGAGCAGGTGATCCACCTGCCGTCCGTGATCGCCGGGATCGATCGAGATCACGCATTTCGGGAAACTCTGCTTAAACTCACGGAGCACCGTCGGTAATATATACTGGCACGCCGTCGTGCTCGCGCCGAGCCGCAGGCGGCCGTGGCCCCAGCGCGTGAGTTCGTCGAGGCCGCGGCGCGCGGTCTTCATCTCGGCCATGATCTTGTCCACATGGCGCAGGAACTGTTCGCCGGACTGTGTGAGCGCGACGCGCCGGCCGGCGCGCTCGAAGAGCCGGCAGCCGGCCTGCTCCTCCAGCGCCTTGATCGCGTGGCTGACAGCACCTTGCGTGAGGTAGAGCTCCTGCGCGGCGCGCGTGAAGCTGCCCAGCCTCGCCAGGGTGGAGAAGGCCAGCAACTGTCGCGTGTCGAATACGTTGTTCTTCATGCGTGGGACTTTGGGGCCGGAATGAACGGGGTTCATGCCAGCCATGAATTCTTTGCTGAGCAGTAATCGGGCCAACTGGCACGGCTGGCATGTCACGCGCTGATACGGTGGCATGCAGACCAACCAACCGCCGTCACTCAACTCGCGCCCGCTGCGCGTGGGGTTTCTGGCCCTGACGGATGCCGCGCCGCTCATCGCCGCGCAGGAACTGGGTAGTTTCGCGCGCCGCGGCCTCACCGTGGAACTCTGCCGCGAGGTCGGCTGGGCCACCATCCGTGACAAGATCGCCTACGGTGAACTCGACGGCGCCCACGCCCCGGCGCCGATGCTCTGGTCCACCAAGCTCGGACTCGGCTGCGCGCCGGCCGATGTCTGCACGGCCTTTCTCTTCAACCTGCACGGCAACGCCCTCACGCTTTCCATCCGCCTCTGGGAGGCCGGTGTGCGCGACGCGGCCACGCTCCGCGAGGATGCGCTGCGCCGCCGCGGGGAGAACAAGCTGATGTTCGGCATCGTGTTCCCGCACTCGATGCATCACGTGCTGCTGCGGCAGTGGCTGCGCGACGCCCGTCTCGATCCCGAGCGCGACGTGCGCATCGCCGTCGTGCCGCCCGCCCAGATGTTCCGCAACCTCGTGGCCGGCACCCTCGACGGCTATTGCGCCGGTGAGCCTTGGAACACCCTCGCCGTCCAGCAGAACCAGGGCTGGTGCCCCGCGTGGAGCGCCGCCCTCGCCCCGGGCCACGTCGAAAAAGTCCTGCTCGTGCGCAGCGTCTTCGCCGAGCGTCGCGCCGCGGAGCACGCCGCGCTCGTCGCCGCACTGACCGAGGCCGCCGCCTGGTGCGACGAGCCCGCCAACCGCCCGGCGCTCGCGCAGATGCTCTCCGCCCCGGCCTACCTCAATCTGCCCGCCACCACCATCGAGCCCGCTTTGCTCGGTCGGTTCGCCACCGGCCACGGCACAACCGAGTCGGTGCCGGACTTTCTCGTTTTCCATCGGGGCCAGGCCAATGCCCCGACCGCCGACCGCGCCGCCACGCTCCAGAACGAGCTGGTCGCCTCCGGCCTCCTCCCGCGCTCGCTGCTCAACCCCAGCCTGCCGCGCCGACTTTTTCGCGAGGACCTTCATCGCGAAGCCACCGCCAACCTCGACCCTCATGCACACCAGCAACTCAAGCTCCCCGGCGGAGCGTTCGTCTCCGCTTAACCGCCGTCAATTCCTCGCCGGCAGCGCCAAGCTCACCGGCGCCGCCGCCCTCTTCGCCGCCCTCGGCTCCAGGAGCTGGGCCGCCACGGCCGGCTCGGCTTCCGAAGCGCCGGAAACGCCCGATCTCAACTTCGGCATGATCGCGCTGACCGACTGCTCGCCCATCGTCATCGCGCACGAGAAGGGCTTCTTCAAAAAATACGGAATCAACTCCAAGGTCACGAAGGGCGCCAACTGGGCCGCCATCCGCGACAACCTCTCCACCGGCTCCATTCAGGCCACGCACATGCTCATCGGCATGCCGCTCGCCTCGACCATGGGCCTCGCCGGCTCGCCGAAGAAACCGATGGTCATCCCGTGGCTGATGAACCGCAACGGCCAGGCCATCTCTCTCAAGACCGAGTGGAAGGGCAAGGTCACCAACGACCCCAAAGCCATCAAGCCCTTCGTGGACCAAGCCAACAAACTCGGCGAACCGCTCACCTTTGCCCAGACCTTCCCGCCGGGCACCCATGCCATGTGGATGCGCTACTACCTCGCCGCCGGCGGCATCAATCCCGACAAGGACATCAATCTCATCGTCGTGCCGCCCGCGCAGATGGTCGCCAACATGAAGATCGGTAAGATGGACGGCTTCTGCGTCGGCGAACCCTGGAACGCCCGCGCCATCGCCGACGGCATCGGCTTCACCTCCGTCTCGACGCAAGACATGTGGAAGGACCACCCCGAGAAGGTCTGCGCCTTCACCGAGGAATTCGCCGAGAAGAACCCGAAGACCGTCAAGGCCGTCCTCAAGGCCCTCCATGAGGCCAGCGTCTGGCTCGACGACATGAACAATCGCCCCGAACAGTGCGACATCGTCTCCAAGGCCACCTACATCAACTGCCAGAAGGAAATCATCCTCGGCCGCCTTCAGGGCCACTACGACTACGGCGACGGCCGCGTGAAGGAAGACCCGCACTACATGCACTTCAGTGGACGCAACTGCAACTACCCGCAGCCGAAGTTCGCCAAGTGGTTCCTCTCGCAATACCGCCGCTGGGGCATGGTGACCGGCACGCCCGACTACGAGGGCGTCGCGAAGCGTGTCATGCGCACCGATCTCTACGAGGAGGCCATGAAGGAAATCGGCTACGCCCACGGCGGCCTCGACAATTCGCCCGAGACGCTCTTCGACGGCATCGCCTTCGACCCGGCCAATCCGGAGGCCTACGCCACCAGCGCCGCGGTCAAGAACCTCAAGGGCTGACCGGTAGGGCTGGTCTCCGACCGGCCCCGCCTCCGCTCCCGCCCGCATGACCACATCCCGCACGAGCCCGCGCCCGCCCTACTGGCAGGCCTGCCGCCAACCGGCGGTCTGGGCCCGGGCCGCGCGACTCGGGCTCGTGGTCGGGCTCATCCAGGTCTCGCTCAACCAAGGCGACCACTGGCTCAGCGGCCACGTCACCACCGGCGTGATCATCAAATCCATCCTGTCCCCGCTCCTCTCCTTCGGCATCGCCTTCGCCTCCGCCGCGGCGACCCACGCCGAGAACCGCTCCCGCTCCGAACCATGAAATCGTTCAAACTCGACTGGCTCCTGCTCCCGCTCATCGGCTTTGCCGCCGTGCTTGCGCTCTGGTCCTTCTCCAGCCGCACCTGGGCAACCAACCTGCCGTCGCCCACGCAGACGTGGATCGCCAGCCGCGACTACGTGCTCGAGCCCTTCGCCAAACGCGGCGAAATGGACCAGGGCATCCTCCGCTTCACCTGGTATTCGCTGATCCTCGTCGCGCAGGGCTACGCCATCGCTCTGATCGTCGGCACGCCGCTCGGCTTCTGCCTCGGCCTGTCCAAGACCTTCACCAAGATCATGGACCCGATCATCCAGATCCTCCGCCCGGTCTCGCCGCTCGCCTGGCTGCCGCTCGGTCTCGTGCTCTTCATGAACGCCGGCAAGGAGGCCGGCACCTACGGTGCGCTCTTCACCATCGCCGTCTGCGCCATGTGGCCGACCGTCCTCAACACCGCCGTCGGTGTCCGCGCCGTGCCGCAGGACTTCCTCAATGTTGGCAAGGTCCTCAAGCTCTCGCGCTGGAAGACGCTCACGAAGATCCTCATCCCCGCGACGCTGCCCTACATGTTCACGGGCTTCCGTCTTTCCCTCGGCATCGCCTGGCTCGCCATCGTCGCCGCCGAGATGCTCACCGGCCGTCCCGGTGCCGGTGGCTTCCTCTGGCAGGAATACAACGCGCTCATCTACGAGCACATCATCCTCTCCATCATCACCATCGGCTTCGTCGGCTTCATTCTCGACCGCCTGATGAGCCTGCTGGAAAGGCGCTTCAAGAGTGTTTGATGCACATCAAGGCAGAAACGCCCGACAACCCGTAAACTGAAAGCGGGCTATACTTATGACTGACGACTTACGATTTACGACTGAGCGCGGACACACGCGTGGCGTTGAATACTCTCGTGAGCTCAACGGCCTCAGCCTGCAACGTGGCGACTCGTTTGGCCGGGATGTGGCCGCATCGTTTGGCGATTTCAATCCACAGGTCGGTTTCGTCAGCTTCTTCGAGCACGATGGTGATTTTGTTGACGAAGTCGGCGCGCGACTTCCCGCGCAACGCCGCCCGGTAGTTGGCAGCCACCGACCCGCCGCTGCGCGCCACCTGGTTGGCGATTGCTTTTCCCGAAGCGGAGCGCGGCAACGAATCGGCCAGTTTCATCACCCGCACCGCGAACTGAACGGTTCTCTCTTTGAGTTCCTCGTTAGTCATGGCGCCAGCTAACTGCCAGCCGTCGCAGACCCGAGCAAATCATAAGTCATCAGTCATAAATCATCAGTGCCGATGCCCTTCCTAGAACTCACCAACGTCAGCAAATCCTTTGGCGGCAACCAGCCGGTCCTCGCCGACATCAATCTCAGCATCGGCCGCGGCGAGTTCGTTGCCATCGTCGGTTACTCCGGTTCCGGCAAGACCACGCTCATCTCGCTCATCGCCGGGCTCATCCGGCCGAACTCCGGCACGGTCAAACTCAACGACCTTGAGATCACCGCGCCCGGACCCGACCGCGGCATCGTGTTCCAGAACTACTCGCTGCTGCCCTGGCTCACGGTGTTTGAGAACATCTCCCTCGCCGTGGACCAGGTCTTCCCGAACCACTCGGCCGAGAAGCGCGCGCAGCTCGTCACCAGCGCCATCGCCACCGTCAACCTGACGCCG
The DNA here is from genome assembly GCA_966252395.1 of uncultured Oleiharenicola sp. Classification (GTDB taxonomy): domain Bacteria; phylum Verrucomicrobiota; class Verrucomicrobiia; order Opitutales; family Opitutaceae; genus Lacunisphaera. The sequence goes on from CBINOW010000037.1 coordinate 32,091, forward strand.
GCTCGCGACAAGTTCCCGCGCGAACTCTCCGGCGGCATGCGCCAGCGCGTCTCCGTCGCCCGCGCCCTCGCGATGGATCCGCAAATCCTTTTGCTCGACGAGCCGCTCTCCGCCCTCGACGCCCTAACCCGCGCCACTTTGCAGGACGAGTTCGAACGCATCTGGGAGAAGGACAAGAAGACCGTCGTCCTCATCACCAACGATGTGGACGAGGCCCTGCTTCTCGCCGATCGCATTATCCCGCTCACTCCGGGGCCCGGTGCCACCCTCGGACCGTCCTTCCCCGTCTCACTCGCCCGTCCGCGCGATCGCAAGTCGCTCAACCACGACCCGGAGTTCAAACGCCTCCGCTCCCTCATCACCAACGAGCTCCTCGGCTACAACGAGCGCCGCAAGGCCACCGTGAAGCAGAAACTCATCCTGCCCGAGATTCTCCCCGAGAACCTCGACCTCCCGCGCGTCAACCGCCGCCCGCTCCGCCCGAGTGAGATGAAGGAGGAGGAAGTTTCTCTCAACTCATGAAGCCATCCCCCCAGAAATCCATGCCCGCTCCCTGTCATCCTGAACGCAGTGAAGGATCCAAGGAAACGGCCGGATACGGACAAGCGCTTGGATTCTTCGCTCCGCTCAGAATGACAGCCAGTGAGGCTTCGCACTCCACCCGGTCACCCAATCGGAAATCGTAATTCGTAAACCGTAATTTCTCCGTGTCCTCCTTCATCGAAATCTCCCAGCTCGGCAAAATCTACGACACGCCCAAGGGCCCCGCCGTCATCGTCGAGAACTTCGACCTGCGCATCCGCAAGGGCGAGTTCATCACCCTCATCGGCCACTCCGGCTGCGGCAAGTCCACCGTGCTCTCTATGCTCGCGGGGCTGACCGACGTCACCAGCGGTGGCATCGTGCTCGCCGGCAAGGAAGTCACTGGCGCAGGCCCCGACCGCGGCGTGGTCTTCCAAGCGCCCTGCCT
>CBINOW010000038.1:0-32672 GCA_966252395.1 uncultured Oleiharenicola sp.
TGCCTTGTGGCTTCTTTGGGGGGGGGGCGCCCCCACCCCCGCCACGCGCACCGCTATGTGAACACCGGCGGGGTGCGCTGCCCCCCCCCTACAGGTCTACAGGCTCAGCCCTTGCTCTCCACCCGGCGCTCGCCCTGCAGCAGGTAAAGCCCGGTGAGGTAGCCGCCCTCGTAGATCTGGCCGACCTTCAGCGTGCCCTCGAAGGTGATTGGCACGTCCATGAGCGGCGGCACGCCCTTGCCGTTCATGCGCACAACCACCCACTCGTTGACTCGCGGCATGACACCGTAGCAGCAGGCCATCGGGTCCTTCACCAGCAGGAACTCGGTGACGAGGCCCTCGTTCATTTTCACCGGCAGCATGAATCCCGTGACCGAGACCTTCTTGGTGTCGAGGGCCTTTACGGGCGCGGGGATCTGCTTCTCAGCCTCCTGCGCCTGCTTCTCGTCCGGCGGGGCGACGAACTCAAAGGCGGAAAGGTGTTCGAACGTGACCTGATAGACGCCGGCCGCATCGGGTTGGGCCGCCGGCTTCACCTCCTCGCTCGGGACCGAGGCCGCCGGGCCGACGCCAACGCGAGCGAGCGCCTGCGGTTCGCTTGGCTTGGCCGGTTGCAGGATGTCGCGTGGCGCGAGCATCTCGGCCGACGCCATCGCGTCGTTCAGGCTGACGTCCGGCTTGGGCCCGCAGCAGAAGGCGTGGCTGTTGGGATTCAGGTCGCGCAACCACGCCGGCTGGGCCTGGGCCACACCCGCGGCCAGCAGCAGACCAAAGCCGGCGGCGAGCGCCGGGCGCAGATTAATGCTGGTGACCATGATCCTCATCTTGGGCGGAATAGCGGAAGGCAATGTCGGTGAAAGTGACGCCCCGGACCGTAATCGCTTTGATTCGTCCGTCAAAGGCTTTGGCGGTGCGCAGCCAGGCAGTTTCCACCTCGAACAAGGCCGTGTCGCCCACGGTCTCTCCGGTCATCGGGTTGGCCACGGCCACGAAGTCCAGCAGCCGGCCCCGGCCTTCGGCCACCGCCTCGACCTCGAAGCCGCGCACGGGCACGCGCACGAAGTTTTCCGCGTGGCCGTCCAGCACCCACGCCTGCAGGATGCCGCGCGCCTCGTCGAACTTGAACTCGAGGTTGAACTGGTGCTCGCCCAACTCGACGAGCACGCCGCCGTGCGGAGCTTGATGGTGGTGGCCGGCCGGTTGGGCCGCCGGCTCCTTCTTCGCGCAGCCGGCAAGCACCAGCAGCACGCCGGCGAGCAAAAACAACAGGTTGGTTTTCATGGAAAATGAGACTCGGGGAAATCAGCCGGTGTCTCCGCACCGGGCAAACCAGGCTTGGATCAGCAGGGACTGGGAAAAACGCACCGGCCGGTCAAACCCGGCTTCGGTCAACATCTCTTCCAGTTCTGCCGCCGGCAGCAGCGCCACATCCCGGCCATAACTGGCGAGCATCGTCTGAATCTGGGTCTCGCCCGCGCCGATGTGACGCATCATCTGCGACCACACGCTCAACAGCCTCTCGTGCTGGCAGGTCGGAGCCGTGGTGAGATCAGCGGTGATGAGCAGACCTTCGGAACGCAGCCGACGCGCGATCGCGCGGAAGAAATCCATCCGGCGCGGCCGGTCGGTGATGAACTGCGACACAAGGACCGACGTCGCCGCATCAAACGACGCCAGCGGCGGCAGTTCGTGAACGTAGCCGACGTGGTATTCACAGCGCTCCGCGATGCCGGCTTCCGCCGCCTTGCGGCGGCAGACCTCCAGCATCGGCGCCGAGGGCTCCACCGCCGTGAAGCGCCAGCCCGGGAAAAACCGGGCCAGCGCGAGCAGTTCCGCCCCGGTCCCGACGCCCACGCACAACACGCGGGCCTCGGTGGGCAGCTCCTGCAGGATGAATCGCATCTGCAGGTGCAGGCTGTCGCGCAGCGGCGCCAGCGGCGCCCAGCGGTCGTCGTAGTTCGCCGCGTGCTGCGCGTCGAAGGGCTGGGGTTGGGTCGGTTCAGACATGGGCGGGGACAACGGACGATAGGATTTCAGACCTCTTGGAGATTTTCAGGTCAGAAGAAAAATCGCAAACCGGCCGTAAGGTTGCGCCCGGGGAGCGGGGCGACGTCCTTGAGGAAGGAGGCGTGGACGCGGGCTGTCTCATCGAGAAGGTTGCGGCCCTGCACAAAGAGTTCGGCGTGCGCCCGGCCGGCTTCGAACCGCCACGCGCCGCCGAGACTCACCAGGTCGTAGCCGGGCGTCGCGGTCTCGTGGGGGGCGAGCCGGTCCTGCTTTAGCACGTGCCGCCACTCGGCGTTGATCGACCAGGGGCCGCGCTGCCAGTCGAAGCCCGCCCCGAGGCGCACCGGCGTGGTGCGCGGCAACGGCGTGTCGGCCGTGGTGTTGGTGGCGCGCACGCTGTCGGCGAACACGCGAAAGTCCGCCACGGATTCCTTCGTTTCGTGCAGGTGAAACACCAATTCAGCCTCGGCGCCGTAAAGCTGGGCGTCGCGCTGCACGAAGGCGAAGACGGGCAGGTCGTCCTCTTCGGCGCCGGTGGCCTCCTCGTAGATGTAGCCGTCGAAGCGGTTCAGGAACACGCTGACCTCGCCGGTCACGAGGCCGCGGCGGATGCGGTAACTGAGGTCGAGCCCGCGCGACTTTTCCACGCCGAGCAAGGGATCGCCCACCTCATAGGCCCCGGTGCCGGCGTGCGGGCCGGCGGCGTAGAGCTCCTGGGCGTTGGGCGCGCGCTCGTTGGCCGACAGTGAAAACGCGAGGCTGCTCCCCGCCCCCAGCCGCCAGATCAGGCCGGCGGTGAAGGTCTCGCCAGTGTGGCTCCGGGCCGGCAACCCGAAGGCGGCCACGGGGGTGATTTTCTGGTGGTCCACGCGGGCGCCAAACTGCGCGGTCCAGTCGCCGCGGACGATTTCCTCATAGAGGAAGAGGGCCTGCTGACGCGTGACGGAGGGCGGCATGAAGGCTTCGTCGCCCACGGCCGCGAAGTCGCTGCGGGCAAACTGCCAGCCGAGCGCGCCTTCGACGTCGCCGATCTTTTCGTGGAGCAGCTCCAGGCGACCCTCATGGGCTTCGTTGGTAAAACGCGTGCCGATCTGGTCGCCCTCGAGCTCCGTGTGCCGGTAGTCGGCCGCGCCGAGCTGGAACTTCGCGGACCGGAGGATACCAACCGGCGCCAGCCACTCGCCGTGCAGGTCCCAGCGGTGCTGGCGCAGGTCGATGCGCACGCCGGCGGAGCCTTCCGCCGTCTCCCCGGCTTCGGCTGCTGCATGGTGATGATCGTGGCCGGGCACGCCATAGAGCGAGTCGAAGCCGCTGGAGCTGAAACCGAGGTGACCCTGGCCGTTGATGTAACTCAGGCCGAAGGCTCCCCCGCTGGTTTCCGTGGCCGTGTTGGGCAGCGTGCCGAAGGCGGCCGGGCCTTCCTCGGCTTCTTCATGACTCTCCCGCAAGGCCGCTGTCTCGGCGAACCCGGGAATCGCGATGTCCTTGGTCTCGCGCCGGAAACCATCCAGCCGCCAGGCAAACTTGCCGGCCGCCCCCGTCAGCACCGCCGCGCCCGTGCGCTCGTCGGCCGCGGTGTCACCGCGCAACTCGAAACGCCCCGCGACCGGGCCGGCGGGCAACGTCTCGGGGATGCGGCCGTCGATGACGTTCACCACGCCGCCGATGGCGCCGCCCCCATAAAGCAACGCAGCCGGGCCGCGCACGACTTCGACGCGGTCGATGAGCAACGGATCCAGGCTCACGGCATGGTCGGGGCTCACGACCGAGGCGTCGAGCGTGCCGACGCCGCCGCTGAGCACGCGGATGCGATCGCCTCCCAGGCCGCGGATCACCGGCCGGCTGGCGCCGGGGCCGAAATAGGTCGCGTCCACGCCGGGCAGGCCGGCGAGCGTCTCGCCGAGAGTGCCCTGCTGGCGCCGCGCCAGCGCATCGCTGGCGAGCACACTGGTGGGCGCGCTGATTTCATCGGCCGCCCGGGCGAGCGGGCTGGCCGTGACGACGAGGTGGTCGAGATGGAGCGGATCGTCGTCCGGCGCGAGAGCGGCGGGCGCGGTCTGGGCCGACGCGAGGGCGGCCCCAAATAATGTCATGGCGAGGAAGCCCGCTGGGCGGGCTGACGGAGCAATCCAGCCCCTCGACAGGCTCGGGGCCTTGAGCTTGTCGAAACGGCTGGATAGATCGCCACGCCCGGCATAGCCGGGCTCGCGATGACAGAAGTGGGAAAGTGGGAAAGGGAATCGGAAATGCATGGCGAACGGAGTTGAGGTGCCGGCGCGCGGAAAAGCGCAGCCAAGGCAGGGAGGGGGGAACACGCGCGACGAACGCCGCCGCACGCGGAACGAGCCGGTTCAGTTCAACTCAGGCCGCCGGCGGCGCGTGCGACGGCACGAGCCGGTAGCGGGGCTGCGCGACGATGATTTCGTCGGTCGCGCGCAGCGTCAGGCCGGCCACGGTGGGCCGGGCCAGCAAAAGCAGGCAAAACACCAGCAGGGCCATCGCCCCGTGGGAGAAAAGCGTCACCACGCAGCTGTGGCCGGCATCCCCGACCGGGACATCCGTTTCGTGGTGGGAACAATCGGTGTGCGCGGCCTCGGCCGCCGCGTGCAGCCCCGCATGCAGGTCCGGGCTGACCGCCAGCACCGTCAGCACCAGCACGCAACCCACCGCCAGCAGGGCGGTGGCGCGAGTCAGCAGGGACGCGGGACGGCGGGACATGGCGCGAAAGGGAAGCGACTGGGAACGCGTGTCAACTCCCGCGTCAGTGCACGTCCGGATGGAAGTGGAAATGCTCCGCGACCATGAAGGCGATGCCGCAGAGCACGAGCAGCGTGCCCAGCACGGGGGCCTCGCATTTTTCCAGCCACTTGAAGCGCAGGCGCTCCACGCCGAGCAGCGTGAGCCAGGTGAAGATCAGCATCGCCGCCCACGTGCCCGCCGCGAGGATGAGGCTGAGCAGCGACACGCCGCCCCAGCCGAATTGCACGCCGGCGAGGTAAACCGGCAACAACCCTTCGCAGGGCGAGAAGGTCAGCATCGTGAACAGCCCGCCGACCGCCGCCCAGTCGCTGGTGCGCGCCACCGGCTTGGCCGGCTCGTGGTCATGGTCGTGCCCCGGGTGATGGCAGTGGCCCTCGATCCATTCGCCGTGACCGTGGGTCCAGCCCTTCCAGTGGCGGAACAAAATCATCGCGCCCATCGCAATCAGCGCGCCGCCGGCCACGTAGGGAAAATACTCCGCCCAGTGCTCGTCAATTTGCAGGCCGAACCACGCCAGCGCCACGCCGAGGCCGGTCATCACCAGCATGTGCCCGCCGGAGCAGAGGGTGACCATGGCCAGCGCCCGGCCGCGGGACCAGCCCTGCGCCTTGGCCACGACCACGAAGGGCAGCCAGTGGGTCGGGATCGCCGCATGGATGAACGCCACGGCGAGACCGGTGGCGGCGAGAGTGATGAAGGCGGCGAGATCCATGAGGGCGAAGGTCTAGGCGGACCCACCCTAGCAAAGTCGTCAAGCCCCCTTGTCGGGAATAACCTGCTGCGCCGGGCCTCCATCTTGAATCCACCTCCACCCACTCCTCTGCACCATGAGAATCTGTTCCGCCCTCCTAGCCCTGTTCCTTTCACCCGGTCTGTTCGGCGCCGACCTGCCCGGACTCAAGGTCGGGGAAACCGCGCCCGAGTTCGCGCTGGCCAGCTCCACCGGCGGATCCCTGAGCCTCAAGACCGTCCTCGCCGAGGGTCCGGTTGCCCTGGTCTTTGTGCGCTCGGCCGACTGGTGTCCGTTCTGCCGGAATCAGCTCAAGAACCTGGAAACAGCCCGCCCGGACATCGAGGCCGCCGGCCTCCAGCTCGTCGCCCTCAGCTATGATGCCCCGGCCACCAACGCGGCGGCGGCGGAGAAACTTGGCCTCAAATTCCCGCTGCTCTCCGATGTGGGCAGCAAGGTCATCGACGCCTACGGCATCCGCAACCACGAGGCCCAGGGCCGGGGCGCGGGCATCCCTCATCCCGTCGTGTTCATCGTGGACCGGGCCGGTGTGATCCGGGCCAAGCTCGGTCGCGAGTCTTACCGCGACCGGCCGGAAAGCGCCGAGATCATCGCCGCGGCCAAAAGCCTGCTCTGAAACCCGGCGTGCCTCGCGCGTCCGTCACTGCAGAAACGCATACGCCTCACGGAACACGCGCCGGCCGTCCGTCTCCACGTTGCGCCCGTGGCCGACGATAATCCGCTCGAAATCCCATTGCAGGATGCGGTCGAGCGAGGCGCGCACACCGGCTTTGTCCTTGATCAGCATCTTCTCCAGCGGCGTCGGGCCGAAGCGGTTCCACGCCCCGTAGGCGCGCATCATCAGGGCGAACCACCATGGGCCCTCGGGGCCGAGGTTGAACGCAAGGTCGGCGATGAGCAGGCTGCGCGAGGCCGGGTGGAAGAACACGACCTCGTTCATCTTCGGCATCCCGCGCACGAGGTGCTGCTCCAGCACGCCGGCCCACTCCGGATGCGGCGTGTCGGACAGCTCCGCGCCAAAGCGCACGTCACGCTTCTGCGCGGCCAAGCCGGGTGCCGCGTGGAACAGCGCGGCCGGATGCTCCGCCTGGAACTCGCGCAGACACTCGTCGTGCCAGAGGTTCGGGCCGACCACGTGTCGCACCGCGCCGAGCGCCGCAAGGTCACGCCGCAATTCGGGTGTCATCGGCACGGGCGAATGCACCCACAAGCCCCCGCCCGGCAACCGCACGACCACGATCTGCCGCCCCAGCGGCATGCCCATCGCCCAATAGGGCACGCGGCAGACCCAGAGGTTGTCATGGAGTTTCCGTAGCATCGGCGTTCGCCGCTGACTCAAATCGCAAGTCATGACTCGTAAATCGTAAATCCTACGACACCGGCGCCATGGTTTCGAGGAGCGAAAACTTTCCTTGGATGCGTCCCCTCAAATTGCCGACACCATCACTGCCGGCCGAGATCCTCAGCCTTCAGGCCGAAGGCCGCCGCGACTTCCTTCACACTGACCCAGAGTCCGCTGTAAACCTGCATTTCCCGCTCGGTCCACCGGGCCAGCACCCAGTGGTCCGGTGTCTGCAGCACAAAACCATACTGGGCTTCATTTGGCCACGGGCGCAGGGCCATCGTGCCGTCCGCCGCGTAGGCCTTTGACTGGAAAAGATAGGCCACTTTGCTGAGTTTGCCATCGGGCGTGGTCGTCGGCCCGGCTTTGACTTGGGCGGCTTCATAGGGTGTGAAGCTCGCCGGAAAACTACCCGGCTTGAGCAGGTGCCATTCTTGGGAAAGTCCGTTCAAGCCCTGCACCAGGAGCGCGGTCGCACCGGTTTCGTCTGTGAGAAAGTATTCGTGACGGTCAAATTTCCTGCCCGGTCTGGAAATCTCCACCACCGCATGGCCGCGAACCGTGTAGGCATGACCCTGCAGTGCGCCCTTGGCTTGATCGGGCAAACGCACGGGCGTAGCCGCCACCTTGGCCGGTGGCTCGGGCGGAGTCGGGACGGCCATCTCGTCGAAAAGCATAGCCCCAACGACCAAAACCAGCACCACCACGATTACTCCGCCCACAACATGGTTGGCATCGAGAGAAGCCCAACTGAATCCAGTCGGGGCAAGGCGAGACCACTGGCTGCGCCGCGGCAGGCCAAAGGCTTTCTCAACGGCGTTGAAGGGCAGTTCCCGTCCGTGGAAATACTCCACCTCATCTCCGGTCCAACTCACCACGAGCATGCCGTCGTCCTGCTGGGCGTTGAAGTAACGGGCATAGTCACCGGTTTCCACGCCCTCAGGAGCGGCACCCTCGATGTGCGTGACCCAGGATCCACCCGTGTAATCAATCTGCGCTCCCTTCCCAGCCGTAAACACCGTGTCACCCACGCGCTGCTTGGCCGCCTCGGCCGCCGTGAGTGGGCTTTCCGGTTCAAGCATCTTGAACAGCTTCCAGGTTTCCTCCTCGTAAACCAAAGTGGCCGCCTCGCCTTCCGCGGTGCCAAGATAAAATTCCTGCCATGCGTAACCGTCGTGCGAGCGCAAGGCGACCCGCCCCAAGACGGTCCAACGCCGGCCTTCCAGCAAGCCGGCGTGCCCGATCCGCAAAGCCGTGGGATTGATCATTCCGGGCTTGCTCATGGGTTGTGGAAAAAATGCGGCACGAACCGGCTCAGGTTGCCTGTAATCCGTCCGGTATCCTCGCGTATGCCCAGTCCGGCGGGTTCATGGTCAACCACCCAGACACCGAACACGGGATGATTGCCGCCGAAATTCATCGGTTCAGCGATCGCCTGGAAGACGTGGCCCTCTTCGCCGTAGTCACCGACTGTCTCCTCCACGACCACACCGCCCTCGATCCAAGTCACGTTGGCGCCCTCCCGGCTCAGCTTGGGTTTCCGGACATAGCGGTCGCGCAGGGGCTCCGGCGTCTCGTAGGCGGGCAGCAGGTTGGGATGATCGGGAAACAGCTCCCACAGCACGGGCAGAAGCCCCTTGTTGCTGAGCAGCATCTTCCAGGCGGGCTCGACGAACTGCACCGTGTCGCGGGCCAGCTGCGGCGCGAACTGCTCGTGCCACATCCATTCCCAAGGGTAGAGTTTGAAGCAGCGCTCGACGCACGCGCCGTCGAGATCAACGAATCTTTCGCGACCGGCGTCCCAGCCGATGTCTTCGATGTGCAGGCTGCGCGTCACGACCCCTGCCTGCTGGGCGGTATCCTGCAGGTAAAGCACGGTCTGGGCATCCTCGGCATGCTCCTTGATGCCGCTGAAATGAACCTGGGAACCAGCCCAGCGGCGCCAAGCTTCGATCAGGCGTTCGTGAATGGAGTTGAACTGGTCCGCGCCCGGATGGGTGTCCTGCAACCAAAACCACTGGGTGACCGCGGCCTCGACCAAGGCCGTCGGCGTGTCGGCGTTGTATTCGAGCAGCTTGGGTGGATTTGTCCCGTCGAAGGCCAGGTCGAATCTTCCATACAGGCTGAAGTCGTCGCGCTCCCACGAGCGAAGAATCGACGGCACGGCTTGCTCAGGGATGCCCAACCGCGACCACCAACCCCGCTGGATGACGGCCTCGGCCGCATCGATGCAGCGGTAATGCAGCTCGTGCGCCGCCTTTTCCAATCGGTCCACCTCGACGGCAGTCAGCTCGTAACACGCGGACTCGTCCCAGTAGGGCCCGCTCTCGTGCGTGTGATAGGTCAGTCCCGTGGACTCGACCGTGGTGCGCCACTCCGGGCGGGGCAGACAGGCATGGCGTTTCATCAGGACCAAAGGCGGTGTCCGCCGGACGTGCTGCCAAATCCGCCCCGCTGCACCGTGGCCGCGCGCGCCGCCTCCGCCATCCGGGCGGCCGTCTCCGTCGGCGCGGAGACGTTGATGACACTACGATGGGGCGAGGCACCCCAGTGCCCGCCGTAGAAATACTGACGCAGACCGGCATCATAGTAGTTGTAGGGCCGCGGAAAAAACGCCTGGAACGGCGCGTGGTAGTAGCCCGCGCCGCCAACATAGTGGTTGTTGGCGTAAACGCTCGCTGGACTGATGCGCGGCTCCATCCCGGTGTTGTCGGGTGCGCAACCGGTCAGGGCGCCCAACGAAACGCTGCCCAGCAGGACAAGACTGACTTTGTGACTCCTTTTCACCGTCGCACGGCGCCGCTCAACCGAGCATCGCAGCCGCGACAATCACACAGACCCCAAGAATGACTGCGCCTGCCACGATAGCCGCCGCGATGTTCTTATTCTCGACGATCTCGCGGTGAAGATCGCCCGGCGTGCATTTGTCGAAAATCCGATAGCCGAGGATCGCCAGCATGATCCCGATCAGGGCGAAGAGCACCATGTAGCCGATGGCCTGGCCCAAGGACTGGGCATGCCAACCTGATGTCAGGGGAAAATCCGCCGCCAGCAGCAGCGACGGTGCGGAGAAAAATACTGGCAGGGCGAATTTCTTCATGGGGTGGTAGGTGCGGGAAACGCTGCGGTTTTCCACTCCACCTGTCAACGGGCCGGCCGTTGCAAGACCGCGCCGTGTTTCCAAATCCTACGACACCGGTGCGATCGTCTCGGCGACGGGGACGCGGTAGGCTTTCACGGCGGGCACGAGGCCGCCGAGCACGCACATCCCGACAAAGGTCAGCGGGCCCCACCAGAAGACGGGGTTCCACTTGAGCGGCTCGAGCACGACACCGGTCTGCGCCTGGATGATGCCGGTCACGACGGCGGCGAAACCCGCGAAGACCGCGAGGCCGGTGAGGGAGCCCAGCAGGCCGATGACAGCCGCCTCGCCCACCACAGCGCCGAACACCGTGCGCCGGCGGGCGCCGAGCGCGCGCAGGATGGCGATGTCGCGCTGGCGCGCGCTCATGGAGTTGTAGATGCTCACGAGCACGGAGGCCGAGGCGACCGCGGCCACGAGCCAGGCGAGCAGCGTCAGCACCTTGTCCACCCAGCTGATTTTGTTGAAGAGGTCGGCCACGATGGCGCCGATGGGATAGGCGAAGGTCATCTTGTTGCCCTGCTTGTTGAGCATCATGTCGAGCATCAGGCCCGCCGTGGGCGCGCGCAGCTGGATGAGCACAGCGCTCACATCGGCCGCCGCGCGCACATCATGCCCGCTCATTGTCTGCACGCCGGTGAGCGGAATCCAGATCACGCGGTCCGCCGGCGTGCCGGTCGGTGCGAGCACTCCGACCACGGTGTAAACCTCCTCGTGCTGCGCCTGCGGGTCGAAGGCGAGACCGTGATAGGGCTTGAACGTGTCGCCTACCTTCCAACCGAGTTGACGCGCCGCATACGCGCCGACGACTGCCTCGCGCGTGCCTTCGGCGAACAACTTGCCGCCGGCCGCGAACGCGTATTTTCGGCCGGGCAGGTATTCGACGTCGAAGTAGGCCGGCGTCGTTCCGACGATGCGCCAGCTTTGAAAGTTGTCGCCGACGGCGATCGGGATGGCGGTCTTGATGGCCGGATGCCGGCTGATCGCGGCAACGTCAGCCGCGGGCAGATTGCCGGGCGAGGCCTCGAGATGGAAGATGGCGTTGAGCACCAGCTGCAGCTTGGACCCGCGCGCGCCGAGCACGGCGTCGAAGCCTGATGTCGTGGACGAGAACACGGCCTGCGATTGCGTCTTCACCACCCACACCGTCAGCAGCAGGCCCGCGGCGAGCGCGATGCTCCCGGCCGTCACGAGCGTGGACAGCGCGTGCTGGCGGAGGGAACGGTAGATGAGATTCCAAATCATTTTTGGAAAATCCCAAACGCCAAAGAAATCTCAGGGTCAAAAAATCCAAAGATAAGACCGGATTCGGATTTCGGAATTTCGTCCGTCTTTTTTGGCGTTTGGATCTTTGGCGTTTGAAATTTCATAGGTCGGTTGCCACTCCGGCGCGGTTTAAATCCGAAAAATTCCGCACCTGTTCGAACTGCGCCAACACCCCCTCATCGTGGCTCACGAGCAGGAGCGCGGCGCCGTTTTCGCGGCAGACTTCGCGGATGAGGGCGAGGGCCTCGCGGCTGTTCTTCGCATCGAGGTTGCCGGTGGGTTCGTCGGCGAGCACGAGCTTGGGCCGGTTGGCCAGTGCGCGGGCCACGGCCACGCGCTGCTGCTGGCCGGTGGAGAGCTGACGCGGGTAATGGCCGAGCTTGTCGCCCAGCCCGACGCGTTTCAGCAGCGCCTCGGCGTGCGCGCGATCCACGCCGCGGCCAAAGGCCATGCCGAGCTCGACGTTCTCCAGCACGGTGTGTCCCTGCAGCAGGTTGAAGGTCTGGAAAATGTAGCCGATGGTCTCGGCGCGCAGGCGGTCGCGCGCGGCCTCGCCGAGCGCCGCGATGTCGCGGCCGGCGAGCTCGATGCGACCGGCATCGGGCGCGAGGATGCCGGCGATCAGGTGCAGGAAGGTCGTCTTGCCCGAGCCGCTCTCACCGCGCAGCGCGACCTGCGCGCCCGCCTCCAGCGCAAACGCCGGCACGTCCACCACCCGATGCGGGCCGTAGGCCTTCGATAGATTCTCCACAGTGAGCAGCGGCATGGGGCGGTTATTAGAATCATCACGCGAAGCCAGCCCGCGCAAAACGTCAAATGTTACCGCCTCGCCGGCAGGGACTTTGAACTGGCCACGAAACGCGTTTATGACACTTTCGCCGCCAATCAATCCTACCCCTATGTTCAACACTCACACTTGGAAGAAAGTGGGCGTGCTGGCCGCCGCATTGGCCGCATCCGCCGTTCCCGCCCTCGCCAGCGAAGCCGACATCAAAATCCCCGACATCAAGAGCGTGCTGTTCTTCGGCGGCGCGCTGAACGGCATGCAGATCATGCTGGCTGGACTTGTCGTCTGCGCGCTCGGCGTCATCTACGGCTGGTTGCAATACATCCAGACGCGGAACCTGCCGGTGCACGCCGCCATGGGCGCGGTGTCCAATATCATCTGGGAGACGTGCAAGACCTACCTCTTCCAGCAGGGCAAGTTCCTCACCGGGCTCTGGGTGCTGATCGCGTTCTGCATGGTCTATTATTTCGGCGTGCTCTCGCACATGACCGCGGTCCACGTCGTGGCCGTCCTGCTGGCGTCCATCCTCGGCATCCTCGGCAGCTACGGTGTCGCGTGGTTCGGCATCCGCATCAACACCGTGGCCAACAGCCGCGCGGCCTTCTCCGCCCTGCGCGGCAACCCGCTCGCCACGCTCGGGATCCCGCTGAAGTCCGGCATGAGCGTCGGCCTGCTGCTCGTGGCCACCGAGCTGTTCTTCATGATCTGCATCCTGGCGTTCCTGCCCATGGACCTCGCCGGGCCCTGCTTCATCGGTTTCGCCATCGGCGAATCCCTCGGCGCCTCGGCCCTGCGCATCTGCGGCGGCATCTTCACGAAGATCGCCGACATCGGCGCGGACCTCATGAAAATCGTCTTCAACCTGCCCGAGGACGACCCGCGCAACCCCGGCGTGATCGCCGACTGCACCGGCGACAACGCCGGCGACTCCGTCGGACCGACGGCCGACGGCTTCGAGACCTACGGTGTGACCGGCGTGGCGCTCATCGCCTTCCTCGCGCTCGCGCTGGCCACCAGCCCCGCGCTCTGCGCCGTGCTCATCGTCTGGCTGTTCGCCATGCGCATCCTCATGGTCGTGACCTCGCTCGTGAGCTACCTGATCAACGAGGCCAACAGCAAGCTGCTCTACGGCGGCTCCAAGGACTTCAACCTCGAGCAGCCGCTGACCAACCTCGTGTGGATCACCTCCGCCGTTTCCATCGGCGTGACCTACGCGGCGAGCTACGCGCTGCTCGCCAACCACGAGGCCTGCCATCCCGACCTCTGGTGGGTGCTCTCGACCATCATCTCGCTCGGCACGCTCGCCGGCGCGCTCATCCCGGAGTTCACCAAGGTCTTCACCTCCACCGAGAGCCGCCACGTGAAGGAGGTCGTCACCTCCTCCCGCCAGGGCGGCGCTTCGCTGAACATCCTCAGCGGCTTGGTCGCGGGCAATTTCTCCGCGTTCTGGACCGGCCTCTGCATCCTCGCCCTGATGTTCGGCGCCTACCACTTCTCGCAGAGCGCGGCGCTGCAGGCGATGATGCCCGAGGCCTTCCGCTTCGCCGCACCGATCTTCGCGTTCGGCCTCGTGGCCTTCGGCTTCCTCGGCATGGGCCCGGTGACCATCGCGGTGGACTCCTTCGGACCCGTCACCGACAACGCGCAGTCGGTCTATGAGCTCTCGCAGATCGAGGCCAAGCCCGGCATCGCCGCCGAGATCGAGAAGGACTTCGGCTTCAAGCCCGACTTCGCGCACGCCAAGCACCAGCTCGAAAAGGGCGACGGCGCGGGCAACACCTTCAAGGCCACCGCCAAGCCCGTGCTCATCGGCACGGCCGTCGTCGGCGCGACCACGATGGTTTTCGGCATCATCATGATGCTGAAGGCGCTCTACCCCGACACGATCGAGAAGCTCTCGCTCGTGCACCCCGAGGCGATCATGGGCCTGCTCATGGGCGGCGCGGTCATCTACTGGTTCACCGGGGCCAGCACGCAGGCCGTCGTCACCGGCGCCTACCGCGCGGTGGTTTACATCAAGGACAACATGAAGCTCGACGCCGCCACCGCCGCGACCGAGGCCTCCAAGGAGGTCGTGCGCATCTGCACCCAATACGCGCAGCGCGGCATGGTGAACATCTTCATCGTGATCTTCTGCTTCAGCCTCTCGCTCGCGTTCTTCGATCCGTTCTTCTTCATCGGTTACCTCATCGGCATGGCGTTCTTCGGGCTCTTCCAGGCCATCTTCATGGCCAACGCCGGCGGCGCCTGGGACAACGCCAAGAAGATCGTCGAGGTGGAGCTGAAGATGAAGAACACCCCGCTGCACGCCGCCACCGTCGTCGGCGACACCGTGGGCGATCCGTTCAAGGACACCTCGTCGGTCTCGCTGAACCCCGTCATCAAGTTCACCACGCTCTTCGGCCTGCTCGCCGTGGAGATCGCGGTCAAGATGCCCACCGGCCTCAAGACGGCCATCGGCGGCGCCATCTTCGTGGTCGGCCTCGTCTTCGTGTATCGCAGCTTCTACGGCATGCGCATCCCCGTGAACGAAAAGGACGGCGAAGTCGTCGAGCACCAGATGCAGAAGAGCTGACGCTCCCGCCCGCTTGAACTGGAGCCGGGGTGCCCCCACCCCGGTTTCGGAGTTGTAAGGCTTGGTCTCCGACGGAGGCTCGACGGAGATGGCGAAGCGACCCCGATTGGTTCGAGGCGCGATCAGCTAGCCCGTCGCGACTCCCCGCGTTTCATGTCATTCGCCTTCCTTCTGGGTGGCACGGCCGGCTTGTGCCGGGCGCGGCGTGGGAGTAATTTGCCGTATCCCCGCAACGCCATGAAATTCCGTTTCCCTTCCCTCGCGCCTGCCCTGAATCTGTCGCATGGGCTGCTCGCGGTCGTGCTGCTCGGGCTCACCGCCTGCACCTACGACTTCCCGCTCACGGACCAGCCCACCCAAAATCTCGATCCGCGCCTGCTCGGCGACTGGGTGTCCTACGACCCCGACGACCAGCAGGTGCGACCGCTGCATGTCCGCCGCCTCGATGCCACCGCCTACGTCGTCGCCTTCGACGGCGATCTCTACCGCGTCAGCCATTCCGACCTCGCCGGCACGGCCTTCGTCAGCGTCCAAAACCTGCAGGCCGGCGACGACTACGGGAAGTTCACCTACTGCGTGTGGACGCTCTCACCCGACGGCCGGCAGCTCACGCTGCGCACCGTCCAGTCCCGCGTGGTCTCCGGCGACCTCAAGGACGCCGCCGCCGTGCGGAAACTCATCACCGCAAACCTCGCCAACCCCGCGCTCCTCGGCGAGCCCATCGTCTTCACGCCGAAGAAGCGGTGAGGGCGGAATCCGTTGCGCGGCCAGATCGTCAGCGGTTCCTGCCGGACCGAGCGCACGCCGAGGATTCCCAAGGCATCGCCCCGGATGGCATGGCTGATGGGACATGACCTTCACCGGCCAGAAAATCATTGAGTCGGGATACCGCGCCTTGCTTGGCTACTCCTCCCCCGTCGGGCCAACGGGGTAATCCAAACCAAATGCTACACATGAAAAAGTTTGCATCCATCGCCCTCATTGCAGCCAGCCTCGCGGTCTCCGCCAAGGCTCTCATCGTCGGAGCCGACATCGGCTACCTGCTCGACGACAAGGAAGAGTTTATCTCCGCCCGCCTCGGCCACGCCTTCAAGACCGACGCCTCCCTGTCGCACCAGGTGGAGCTGGAAATCGGGCACACCTCCAAATCGGAGACCATGTCCCCGCTTGGTGCCCCCTTTACGGCGACCGGGAAAATCACACCCGTCGCCCTCAACTATCGCGCCGAGTCCATCACCGCCAACAAGCTCGGCTACTACTTCGGCGCCGGCGCCGGTTTCGCCCGTGTCAGCATCAAGGTCGCTGGCAGCGGCGTGCCGAACGTCTCCGACAGCGGCACTTCTCTCGCGCTTCAGGGCTTCGTCGGTCTGAGCTACCAGGCCTCCGCCGCAACCACCTTCCACGTCGGGGCCAAATACTTTTGGATCGACGAGGTGGAGCTTCTCGGTGCTAAGGGCGCCGTCGGCGACGACATCGCCATCTCCGCCGGCCTCAGCGTGAAGTTCTGATCCTGCAACTCTTCGTGATCTCAGGCCGCGGTTCACGCCGCGGCCTTTTTTGCGCCCGACCGTCAGGCCGGCGGAGCCCGCGGGACCGCCATTGTGTCCTCCGGAATATTTTCTGATAACGCGCATCAGGTTTATCGACTAACGCGGCGCGGGCGGGCGCGGGTAGAGTCGCCGCATGAACTCCGTCCCTCACCTCCGCCGTTCCGTTTCCCGCCTGTTCTGCGCCGGCCTCGCCGCCGCGCTCCTGCTCAGCCTCAGTGGCTGCGCCGGTTTCTGGGGCCAGCGCCGCCACCACGAGGCCAGCAGCGTCGTGCAGTTCCTCTACCCGGACAAACTGCCCTTCGTGCAGCCGGAGATTCCCACGCTGCGCCTGCCGCTGCGCGTGGGCGTGGCCTTCGTGCCCTCCGGCGGCCACGGCTTCACGCCCATCGAGGCCGGTTTCACCGAGCAGCAGAAGACCGAGCTCATGCGTCAGGTCGCAGGCCAGTTCAAGGCCCTGCCTTTCGTGCAGGCCATCGAGATCATCCCCGCCACCTACCTGCGCCCGGGCGGCGGTTTTGAAAACCTCGACCAGCTCCGCGCCATGCTCGGCATCGATGTCATTGCCCTCATCGCCTACGACCAGGCCCAGACCTCGACCGACACCGAAGCCAGCCTCGCCTACTGGACGATTGTCGGCGCCTACGTCATCCCCGCCCAGTCACAGGCGACGCACACGTTGATGGAGGCGGTCGTTTACGACATCCCCAGCCGCAGCCTGCTCTTCCGCGCCCCGGGCACGAGCACGGTCAAGGGCCACGCCACCCTGATCCGCAACAGCTCCGAGCTGCGCAAGGATTCGGCCCGGAGCTTCACCGAGGCCGCCACGCAGATGACCACCAACCTCGCGCAGGAGCTGGAGCTCTTCAAGGTCCGCGCCCGCGAGGAACCGCACACCGTGAAGATCGAGCACAAGCCCGGCTACACCGGCGGCGGCTCGCTCGACGCCGGCTTCGCGCTCGTGCTGTTGATCGCCCTCGGCACGGCCGCGGTGCGGCAGCTGCGCAACAAGGCGTGATCCCAAGCCGGTTGAACCACGAAGACACCAAGGCACTAAGTCCCGATGACACTCTCCTTGGTGAACTTTGTGCCTCGGTGGTTAAGATTCCTATGAAAACCCTCCGCGTGCCCTTGCTCCTCTTCGCCCTGCCGACGGTGCTGGTCGCGTTTGCGGCCGCGCGTCACGGCCAGCTCGTGCTCACCCGCAACGCCGTCGCCGATGGCGAGGTCTGGCGGCTGTGGACCGGCCACTGGGTGCATTTCTCCTCTTCGCACCTGCTCTGGAATCTCGCGGTGCTGATCCCGGTCGGCGTGTGGCTGGAACGGCTGCGCCCGGGACTGCTGTGGCGGCACGTGCTGGTCGCAACACCGCTTGTCAGTTGCGCCATTCTCACGCTGGAGCCCGACCTGCAGACCTACGGCGGCCTGTCGGCCCTCGCCACCAGTGTGGTGGTGCTGCTCGCGCTGCACCAGTTCCGCGCCGCCAGGGCCGGCCGCTGGCTGTGGATCAGTGTGCTGGCGCTCGTCGCCGCCAAGATTCTCGCAGAGGTGCGCTTCGGCGACGCGGGCTTTGCCCGCTACGATGTGCCCGCCGTGCGCACCGCTTGGAGCGCACACGTTGCCGGCGCGCTGGCCGCCGTGTTTCACCAAGGTTGGATGCAGTTGAAGGAAGGCGGCGTGCCCGGGAAAGCTACTTCAGCCTCTCCGGGTTGGCCCAGTCGGGACAGACCTGCTGCGCGTAACGCTGCATCTCCGCCACGACGGCGCGGACCATCGGGGACGGGTCGCCGTTCCACACCGCCACGAGCTCCATTCGCTTGAAAGTGTCGTCCAGCGGCAGCGCGCGGACCTGCGGATGCTGGGAGAGGGCCGGCACGCCGATATTGACCCCGACCCCCTCGCCGTTGGCGACATACTGCGTCACCAGACCGAGCGAACTCGCCTCGATGCCCGTTGGCCAGACCACCTTGTGGCGCTTGAGTCCCTGCTCGAACAGCTGGCAGATGGCGTCGGACTCCGGGAGGCTGATCAGCGCCTCGGCGGGCTGGCCGCGGGCCCAGAGTTCGGCCGCGGTCTTGTAGCGCGAACGTCGCGGCACCAGCAGCACGAGGGGCAGCCGCAGCAGCAGGTGGAAGCGCAGCGGTCGCGTGAGCCGTCGGGCGAGCGGCAGGACGGCGAGGTCAATCTCGCGGTCCCGCACCCAGCCCTCCAACTGCAGCTGCAGGCCGGAGCGCAGCGCGAGCCGCAGCTCGGGGTATTCCTGCTTCACGCGCTGGATCACCGCCGGCAGATGCTCGCGCAGGATGTTCTCGGGTGCGCCGAGGCGGAGCTGCAACGCCGCATGCTGGCGCAGCCGGGACGCCGTTTCCTTCAGGTTGGAGAAGAACGGTTCAACAAATCCGAACAGCCGCGTGCCCGCCGGCGTGAGCCGGAAAGGCTGCCGTTCGAAGAGCTTCACGCCGAGGTCCTCCTCCAGCTGCAGGATTTGGCTGCTCACCGCCGGCTGCTGGATGCCGTAGGGCATGTGCCGCACCGCCGCGCTGATGCCGCCGTGCCGGGCCACGTAATAGAACAACTCGAGGTGATGGATGTTCATCGCCACGGCTTCAGTCCAGTTGGTCGGACACGGCCCAATCCGGAAAAGTCCGGTGAGAGTAGCTGCGCACCTCGTTGATCACGGTGCGCAGGAGATCCGTGAGTTCGCCGCGCCACAGCGCTCCCATGGTCAGCGGCTCAAACCCGTCAAGCGGCAGCACGCGGATACCCGCCGCCGGCATGCTGGCGAGCGCCGCGCGGTTCACGATGCCGAGGCCCTCCCCGTTCAGCACATAGCGCATGACCAGCTCGACCGAGGTGGCCTCGACCGCCTGCGGCCAGGTGATGCGCCGCCGTTTCAGCTCGCGCTGGAAATCCAGCATGAAACTGGTCTCCGCCGGCTGCGCCACGAGCGGCTCGGGAATCTTTTTTCGCGCGAGCACCTCCTCCGCGCTGCGCCACGGCGCCGACTCGCGCACGAGCAGCACAAGCGGGATGCGGATGAGCCGCAGCTGCCGCAGCCGCACCGGCGGCCGGGCACCGACCGAGGTGATCGCCAGGTCGATCTGCCCGTCGTGCAGCCATTTTTCCACCTGGGACTGGTAACCCGAATGCAGGCTCAACCGCACCTCGGGGTAGCGCGCCCGCACGTTCGCCATCACGGCGGGCACATGGTCGCGCAGCACCAGCTCCGCACCGCCGATGCGCAGGTCCGGCCGCGCACCCGCGCGCAGCTCGGCGGCGACCGCGGCGATGCTGCCGAAGAACGGCTCCACGAATTCCCGCAGTTCCTGGCCCGCCGTCGTGAGCTGGAAAGGCTGCCGCTCGAACAGCTTCACGCCGAGCTCCTCTTCGAGCTGCAGGATCTGGCTGCTCACCGCGGGCTGCTGGATGCCGTAAGGCATGCGCCGGACCGCAGCGCTGATTCCACCATGCAAGGCCACGTAGTAGAACAACTCGAGGTGGTGAATGTTCATCGGCCCGCACCCTAACTAGGGGTTCCGGCGCGGCAGGGCAATTCCGTTCCAGCGCATTGGTTCACTCAATGCGCGCATTTGGTTTATCAATTAACGCTCAGGACCGCGGTCTTGGTAGGCTGGATGGCGTGATCTCCGTCGTCATCATCCTCTCCGCCCTCGTCCTGTTGCTCGGCCTCGACGAACACGAAGCCGCCTGAATCCATGAACGCGCTCCTGCGGTTGATTGGCATTATCCCCGTCTTGGCGATGCGGCTGCCCGCTGACTTCGGCGCGGGGCTGTTCCCCTGCGCTAAGGACTCCTCCACCGGCGGCTCGGACTTGGCGCAGCCCAACCTCACCCATCTTCATTTCCCGCGGCATTTTACCGGACCGAGCAGGTGGTGGGGCTCGCAACCGAGAGGCCTGGCCTCCGCCGCCCTTATCCCGGCGGCGTCGCTCATGGACCACCTTCCGCAGGAGGCCTCGCTGGCCTCGAGCGCATGGATTGATCGCCCCGGCACCGGGATCGGGCCGTGACCTGCCATTTCAGATTTTCCGTCCCGTCCTCCGCACACACATCATGAACACCACCCGCCTCCTCCACCGCCTCGGGGTGATCCTTGCCCTCCTGCCTGTGCTTCTCCCGGCCCAGGAAACTCTCCAACTCGACAAGCTCACCGTCACCGCCCAGGGACGCGTTCAGCCCGTCGGCGAGGTGCCGATCCCGCTCACCGCCTACATCGGCTCGTTCCTTGAGCAGCAGGGCGTCAGCGGCTACGAGGCCTTCGCGCCCTACGTGCCGGGGCTCTTTATCCAGGAGCAGTCGCCCAACAATCCCGGAATCAACATCCGCGGCATCACGACCGACAGCGGCGATCCGCGCGCCGAGTCGCGCGTGTCCCTCTTCCAGGACGGCGTCTCCATCAGCCGCTCGCGCGCCAGCGTGGTCGAGCTGTTCGACCTCGAGCGCATCGAGGTGCTCAAGGGGCCGCAGGGCACGCTCTTCGGCCGCGGGGCCGAGATCGGCGCCGTCTCGATCGTGCAGTGCAAGGCCGCGAACGAGCGCTCCGGCTCGCTCACGGTGGGATTCGGCAGCGACCGCGAATACCGCGCCGCGGGCCACCTCAACGCACCCTTGGTGGACAACAAGCTGTTCGCCCGCCTCGCGTTCACCCACGTGCAGCACGACGGAACAGTCGCCAATCTCGCCGACGGCTCCGACCTCAACGGCAAGAACACCACCGCGCTGCGCGCTTCGTTGCGCTGGCAGCCGACCGACCGCACCACCGCCGACCTGATCGCCAACTGGCAGCACGACACACCACCGGGCACGGCCTTCAAGAGCGGCGTCATCCCCACCTCACGCGGCGACACCGATCCCTTCCGCGCCGCCGAGCTGAACCGCGGCTCCGCCCTCGGCGTGGATCGCACGGTCGGCGGACTCACCGGCATCATCACCCACGAGCTGAACCCGGCCTGGTCGGTCACCAGCATCACCGGCTGGCGCGAGTATGATTCCTACGAAGCCTTCGACGCCGACGGCTCCGGTCTCTACCTGCTGGAGTTCGCCGAGGACGCGCGCGGCCGGCAGCTCAGCCAGGAGCTGCGTTTCAACTACGACGCGGGCGGAAGCTTCGCCGGATTCCTCGGCGCCAGCTGGTTTCGCGAGAACGGCTCGGCCCGCGTGCCCTTCTCGACCGACGAGCGGCAGCTCTGGCCCTTTCTCTCCGGCAGTTTCGCCAGCGGGCTGGTCCAAGCCGGCGTGCCCGGCGCGCTGGTGAACTTTGCCGTGCCGGCGATGCACCCGTTTGTGCCGCAGGCCACGCTGCCGCCGACCTTCGCCGCCTTCGCCAATCCCGCACTGCCCCCGTCGCTGCAGGGCCTCGCCTTCCTCGCCGGGGCGCCGTTGCAGGGCCGCCACACCGACGAATACACCCAGTCGGGCCGCACGCGCGCCTTCGATGTTTTCGCCGACGGCACCTGGCGCGCCACCGACCGCCTCGAGATCACCGCCGGCCTGCGGGTAACCGAGGAGAAACTGCTTTCCGGCTATGAAGTGCTCAACGGCACGCCGCCCTCCACGCTCGGTTTCATCCTCAATGCGATCCCCGGCTACCCCTACCTGCCCTCGGGCGGCAAGCGCGAGGCGACGGACTCGCATTCCTCCTGGGACGGCCGGCTCGTCCTTCAATACCGGGTCCAGCCCGCGCTCAACGCCTACGCCAGCGTGAGCCGCGGCCACCGGGCGCCCAGCCTGCTGGTTGACTCGACGACCGTCACCACGGCGGGTGAAGAAGAGGTCTGGAACTACGAGGCCGGCCTCAAGGGCACGCTGGGCCAGGGCCGGCTGCAGTGGTCGGCCTCGGTGTTTCAATACGACTACGCGCATTTCCAAACGACCGTGCTGAGCCTCGGCCGCTTCACCGTGCTCGACGCCGGCAACGCCACCGGCCGCGGCTTCGAGTTCGCCCTGCAGGGCGTCGTCAACGAACGCCTCTCGGTGTTCGCCACCTACGCTTACACGGACGCCACCTTCGACGACACGGGTGATGATGGTCAGCCGCAGGCTTACGCGGGCTACACGTTCCGCCTGACCCCGCGCAACGCCTTCTCGTTCGGTGGCACGCTCACGTTGCCGGCGGGCTCGGGCCGGTTCTTCCTCACGCCGAGCTACCACTACAAATCGGCGCAGTGGTTCGAGGACAACAACACCTCCTTCGGCGGCCGGCTGCGGCAGGACGGTTATGGCGTCGCTCGGGTGCGCTTGGGCTGGCGCTCGGCCGACGATCGCTGGGAGGTCGTCGTCCAGGCCACGAATCTCTTCGACGAGGACTATCTGATCGACGCCGGCAACGTCGGCGGCTCGTTCGGCATCCCGACCTTCGTGGCCGGCGCGCCCCGGCGCTGGGGTGTGCAGGCGGGTTATCGCTGGTGAGACCCGGACCGCACCGAACATCACGCCCCACCATGCAAACCCGCCCCGCCCTGCTCGCCCCGTTGTTCGTCGCGGCGGCGCTGACCCTCACCGGCTGCGTCTCCGCCAAATACAAGCTGGCGCGAAAGTCTCCCGCCACCACGCCGCCTCCGCCCGCCCTGGAAATCACGGCAGCCAGCCCCTCGGCCCAAGCCACGGTGCACACGGTCGTGGTGTTTCACGGACCCGGCTCTTGGAAGAAGGACGCCTATTGGGACGAGTATATCGTCAGCCTGGCGAATTCCTCCGCGGTTCCGCTCACCCTCGACCGGGCGGCGCTGTTCAGCGTCACCGAGCATGAGACCCGGCCGGGCCGCGATCCGTGGGACTTGGAGAAAGTCAGCCGGCAACGGCTGAAAGTGGCGAAGCGCACCGGCCGCAACATCGCGCTGGGCGTGGGCTTGACGGGCGCGTGGGTCGGCTCCCTCGCGCTGGTGGCGTCCAACATCACGATCTGGGGCGGCGCTTCCAACGCCACCGCCGTGGCCGCGGGCGGAGCCGGCATGGTGGGCATTCCACTCGTCCTGCTCGGCAGCGGCGTCCGCACCATGGTCGCCCGCCACGCCGTCGCCAAGGAGTTCGACCGTCGGCGGCTGGCCCTGCCCCTGACGCTCGCCCCCGGCGAGACCCGCACGGGCAGCCTGTTTTTCCCCGTCACACCCGGTCCCACGCGCTTGTTTCTGCAACTCAACGGCGCAGACGGAATCACCCAGGATCTCGCGCTCGACCTGACGCCTCTCGCCGGGCTTCACCTCCGGCCCGAGAACCCGGCCCATTGAGTCGTCGGACTGCAGCGTCGGAGAAGACCCCGCAAAATGGCACCGCCGGGGTCCGTGGCGGACTCCCGGCGGGAAGCTTCCGGCTATTACCCCTAACAGCCGGATGGACACACAAACCTACTGCTAACGTCCCTTTCATCGGCACGTTTTTCCGCGCCGCCATCTTTTTCATCTTCCGCGCAGAAATGTAACAGAAGCGGAGGAATTCTCCGCGGATGACGCGAATGCCGCGGATTCAGACGAATCCCAACCCAACGGACACAAGTTTCGTCAGTGTTCGTTCTATCCGCGTTGATCCGCGCGATCCGCGGATAAATTCCGGTCCTACCCGTGCCGGCCCTTGAAGGTCAGCTCGGCGACGCCGCTCTTGTCGAGACCACCGATGCCCAGCGCCACCATGCGGTCGAACTGCGCCTTCGTGGCCTCCGCCAGCGGGAGCTTGAGCCCGACATCGCGGCCCAGCTGGGCGGCGATGCCCGAGTCCTTGGCGGCGTGCGCGCCGGAGAAATAGCAATCGTGGGCGCGGTTCTGCATGTCCTCGCCGTCGGTCTTGAGCACCTGCGAGTTGGCGCCCGTCTGCGCGAACACCTCGCGCAGCATGTCGAGATTCAGCCCGAGCGCAGCACCGAGTCCGAGCCCTTCGGCCAAGCCGGCGGTGTTGATGTTCATGACCATGTTCACCAGCGCCTTCACCTGCGCGGCCTGTCCGGCCGGCCCGATGTAGCGCAGCGCCGTGCTGAGCTTTTCCAACACCGGCTGCACGCGGTCGAACGCGGCGCGGTCGCCGCCGCACATGAGGTAGAGCGTGCCGTTGCGCGCCTGCGGGATGGACGACGCCATGCAGCCCTCGAGCGACACCGCGCCCGCGGCCTTGGCCCGGCGCTCGACCTCGACGTGCGTGGCCGGCGTGATCGTGGCGCAGTTGACGAAGATCTTCCCACATGCGCCGGTGAGCAGCGAGTCACCCGTCCCGGCGAACACGGCCAGCTGCGCCGCGTCGTCGGTGACGACCGTGAAGATCACATCCGCCGCGGCCGTGACGTCGGCGAGCTTGGTCGCGTGCGCCGCGCCGAGTTCGGTCGCGAGCGCGGCGGCTCCGGCGGTGTTCACGTCGTAAACCGCCGTGACGGCGTAACCGACATCCTTGAGGCGACGGGCCATGTTGGCCCCCATGCGACCGACTCCGACAAAGGCGATTTTGGGATTCATAAAGCGCGGAGGGTAAAATCGCGCCGAGCCGCATGGCCACGGCTTTTTTGCTAAAATGCCCCGCGCCGGAAAAAATTATCTCTGAATATTCATTTCCCGCCACGCCTGCGCGTAACGGCGGCCGAGCTCGCGGAAGCCGGGTGACTCGAAGTGCAGCACCTCCGGCTCCTCGGGTCGGCCGGGCAGTCCTTCCGACGAAACGAACGCGCAGCGCGGCACGACCGCGGGCAGGCGGCGGAGCGCGGCGTTGACCGGGCCTTCGTTGGGACAAAACCGGCCGATCTCGCCCACGATCACCGGCACCTCCGGCGCGCCGAGGTCGGCGCGGAGCTGCGCGATGAATTTCCCGAAACGGTCGGCGTAGGTCGCCGCCTTGTCCGGCGCGCGATCGGATTCGCCTTGGTGCCAGAGGATGCCGGCGAGCTGCCCACGCTTGAGCGCCTCGCGGGCGCGGGTGACGGCATTCACGTAGTGCGGCGAGCCCGGCGCCCATTCGTCGAGCGCGCTGCCACCGAAGGCCGCGGGCACGAGGCCGATGACTGCCTCGGGGTTGGCGTCGGCGATCACGACGCCGAAAGTCTTGCCGAGGCCCGTGCCGATGCGCTCGGGTCGGTCGTAGTGGAGCGGGTCCACGGCCGGCACCCAGGCAAGTTCCTTGTTCAGCACCCACACCCGCGGATGCGGCACCCGATCCTCCGCTTCGACCTTGCCGCGTCCGGCCATGTTGGACTGCCCGACGAGCAGGAAAATCTTCAGGTGAGCGGGCCCGTTCGACGGGCTCAGGGCGGGCGGATTGTCGGCGAAGGCGGGAGTGGCGGCAGCAGTCATGAGCAACAGGCACGCCGTCAGGGCGCGCAGGGGTTGACGGGGCATGGCGCCAGCGTGCGCAGGTCCAGCCCCGGCGCAAGTCGGGCGGCACACCCGCTGGTCACTGGACAACCCCCCGCCTTCCGCTAGCTTCCGCCGCATGAGATTACCCCGCCTGCTTGCCGTTTTCCTCCTGTCGGCCGTCACCGCCCTCGCCGGCGATCCGGCGTTCGACGCTTGGGTGGACGAGTTTTCCGCCGACTGGATGCGCGCCGACCCGATGGCCGCGACCGAGGCCCAGTATTTCAGCGGCGCCGAGCAGGACGCCCTCGACCGCCAGCTCACGCCCAACTCCCCCGCGGCCCGCGCCGACCAGGTCGCCCGCGCCCAAGCCGGCCTCAAACGCCTGGCCGGCTTCGATCGCGCGCAGCTGGACGCCACGCAGCGCGTCTCGGCCGACATGCTCGCGTGGCAGCTCGAGACGGTCATCCGCAACGCCCGCTACTCGGACCAAGCCTTTGTCTTCAACCAGTTCTCCGGCACGCAGCGCGAATTGGTGGATTTCCTCGGCCAGACGCATCCCATCCGCAACCGCCGCGACATCGGAAACTATCTCGCGCGGCTGGAGCTGGCGGCGGGCTACCTGGATGAAGCCCGGGCGCAGGCGAAAGACCGCGGCGACCGCGGTTTCCTGCCCCCGAAGTTCATCCTCACGGCTACGCTGGACCAGATTGACCGGTTCCTCGAGGGCGGCGCGGAGAAAAACATCCTCGTGACCTCGCTCGACGAGCGCGCCGGCCAGCTCAAGGAACTCCCCGCCGCCGAACGCGCGGCCTTCGTCGCCTCCGCCACCCGGATCGTGCGCGAGTCCGTGCTCCCCGCCTTCACACGGATCCGCAGCCTGCTCGCGGCCCAGCTGCCCGCGGCCACCGACGACGCCGGTCTCTGGCGCCTGCCCGGCGGTCGCGAGGCTTATCTCGCGGGCCTCCGGCACTACACCACCACCGACCTGACGCCCGAGCAGATCCACGCCCTCGGCCTGGCCGAGGTGGCCCGGATCGAAGCCAAGATGGACGGCCTGTTCGTTTCCCTCGGCTACAAGGAAGGTTCCATCAAGGAGCGCTACGACCGGCTGAACCAGGACCTCCAGCCCCCGGCCGCGCCCGACCCGCGCCCCGCCCTGCTCGCCCGCCACGAGGAAATCCTCGCCGACGCCGTGAAACGCTCGGAGTCGCTCTTCGACCTGCGGCCGACCGCGCCCTGCGTCGTCCGGCGCATTCCGCCGTTCTCCGAGAGCAACTCCGCCAACCACTACACCACGCCCGCCAAGGACGGCACGCGCCCCGGCATTTTCTGGGCAAATCTCGCCGGTCCGGTCTATCGCATCCCCTACATGCGCACCCTCACCTATCACGAAGGCATCCCCGGCCACCATTTCCAGATCGCGCTCCAGCAGGAGCTGACGGAGCTCCCGCGTTTCCGCCGCGACCGCATCTTCGGCTTCATCTCGGCCCACGGCGAGGGCTGGGCGCTCTACGCCGAGCAACTCGCCGCCGAAAACAACTGGTATGAGGGCGACCCCGTGGGCCAGATCGGCCAGCTGGAAGCGGAACTCTTCCGCGCCCGCCGGCTCGTGGTGGACACCGGGCTGCACACCATGAAGTGGACCCGCCAGCAGGCCATTGACTACGGCATGCTCCCGCGCGAGGTGGACCGCTACGTCGCCGCCCCGGGCCAGGCCTGCTCCTACAAGATCGGCATGATCAAGATCCTGGAGCTGCGCGAGAAGGCCCGCCAGGCGCTCGGCGACCGGTTCGACCTCAAGGCCTTTCACAACGCCGTGCTCCGCGCCGGCACCGTGCCCTTGGCCGTGCTTGAGACCGTGGTGGACGACCACATCGCCGCCCGAGCCCGTCCGCTCTACTAATCGCACGCCAACACCCCGCCTTTCCCGTTGCGAAATCCCCCGACCGGCGCACGGTGCGCCCCTTTCCGCTTCATGCACAACTCCGCCCGCTTTCTCCTCACCCTCGCCGCCTGCGGCCTCGCCACCAGCCTGCCGGCCCAACCCGCCCCCCGCAAGGACGTGGCCAAGATCTATAACGAGATCTGCGCCAACTGCCACGGCGCGAAACTCGAGGGCGGCCAGGCCCCCTCGCTGCTCGACGACCAGTGGGCCAACGGCACCGGCACCGACGCGGACCTCTCGCGCGTGATCAGCGACGGCGTGCTCGAGAAGGGCATGCCCGCCTTCCACACGCTCATGAATGAGGCCGATGTCCGCGCGATGGTGATCTTCATCCGCGAGCAACGCGCCAGCTACCGTCGTCAGCGCGCGACCCAGAAGCTGCCCGACGGCGCCATCGCCACGCAGGACCACCGCTTCCGCATCGAGACCGTCGCCGAGGGCCTCTCCACGCCGTGGAGCATCGCCTTCCTGCCCGACGGCCGCACGCTCGTGACCGAGAAAACGGGCCGGCTCCGCGTCATCGCCGGCGGCAAGCTCCAGAGCGCCGCCATCACCGGCACGCCCGAGGTGCGCGACGCCGGCCAGGGCGGTCTGCTCGAGGTGGCGGCCCATCCCGACTTCGCCAAGAACGGCTGGATCTACCTCGCCTACTCCGATCCCGCCAAGGACAAGGACGGCAAGGACGTCAGTCTCACCATGATCGTCCGCGGCCGCATCAAGGACGGCGCCTGGGTGGACCAGCAGACGATCTGGCGCGCGCCGGTGGAGCTCTACCGTCCGGGTGGCGGCGTGCATTTCGGCTGCCGCATTGCCTTCGACGGCGCGGGTTACCTGTATTTCTCCCATGGTGAACGCGGCCGGCAGGACGAGGCGCAGGACATCAAGCGGCCCAACGGCAAGATTCACCGCATCCACGACGACGGCCGCATCCCCGCCGACAACCCGTTCGTCAACACGCCCGGCGCCTTCCCCTCGATCTGGACCTACGGCAACCGCAACCCGCAGGGCCTCGACTTCGACCCGCGCACCGGCCTGCTCTGGGAAACCGAGCACGGCCCGCGCGGCGGCGACGAACTCAACCTCATCAAGCGCGGCGTGAACTACGGCTGGCCCGTCATCACCTACGGCATGAACTACGACGGCTCGCCCATCACCGCCAACACCTCCCGTGAAGGCATGGAGCAGCCCGTTACCTACTGGGTGCCGTCGATCGCCGTGTGCGGCATCGATTTCTACGAGGGCAAACTCTTCCCGAAATGGACGGGCAACCTGTTCGTCAGCTCCCTCGCCCAGCAGGAACTCCGCCGCCTCGTCATCTCCGGCGACAAGGTCGTGAGCCAGGAAGTCATCCTCAAGGACATCGGCCGCCTCCGCGACGTCCAGTGCGCGCCCGACGGCAGTATCTGGGTCGCGATCAACGAGCCCGGCTCAATCATCCGCCTGGTGCCGGCGGACTGACTCCCGCGGTGGACCTCGACGCGTATTTCGCCCGCCTCGGTTACACCGGGCCGCGCACGCCGTCCCGGGAAACGCTGGCCGGCATCCTGCGCGCGCAGGTGCAGACGATCCCGTTTGAGAATCTCGACGTCCTGCTTGGGCGGCCCATCCGCACCGACGCGGAATCGGTCCTGCGCAAGCTCGTGCACGACCGGCGCGGCGGCTACTGCTTCGAGCAAAATCACCTGCTGCTCTACGTGCTGCGCGCGCTGGGCTTCACCGCGGAGCCGATGATCGCCCGCGTGCGCTGGCTGGTGCCGGCCACGGCGGTGACCGGGCTCACCCACATGCTCGTGCGCGTGTCGCTCGACGGCCGCGACTGGCTCGCCGACGCCGGTATGGGCTCGCTCTCGCTCACCGCCCCGCTGGAGATGCGCGACGGCCTCGAGCAGGACACCCCGCACGACCGCCGCCGCCTGGTGCGGCGCGACGACCATCTGGCGCAGCAGGTTTTCTTCGGCGGCGAGTGGCAGGACGTGCATCACTTCCGGCCCGAGACCGCCGCGGCCGTGGATCTGGAAATGGGCAACTGGTATAGCCACACACACGCGCAGGCGCATTTCCGCAACAACCTGCTGGTCGCCCGCGCCACGCCCGACGGCCGCCGCACCCTCTTCAACCGCGAGTTCACCCTCCGCCACCGCGACGGCCGGGCCGACAAGCGCGAGATCGCCAGTGCCGACGAACTCCTCGCCGTGCTCGCCGAGCACTTCGACCTGCGCTTCCCCGCCGGCACCCGCTTCGGCGCCCCCGGCTCACCCTGGCCGGTGTAAACGGTTCAGCGGGTTGGGCGGCGCCACTGATGCCTCTTCTCTCTCTAGCTTGTTGTGGCGGGTAGGGCCCGACCTCCGGGCGGGCCGGCGAACATCGCCAACCCTCCCGGGCCGCCCGGAGGTCGGCCCCTACCATCCGGTCCGTTTATCCATCGGTGAACACGATGAGGGTGTTCCCGTTCCCCGAGCGGCCATGCGCGTTTTGTGCAATTTTCGGAGCGCGGTGGGAACTTTACCCCGGCCGGATGGGCGACAGTTAAGCAACCATACCCGGTTGTGTCCTTACCCGACTACCCCCTCCCGACCGGCCCGCTGGCGGCGCTTCGGCGTCTCCCGTGCCCCAGGGATCCGGGGTGGTCCGCATCCTACTAACCCAAACCACATGAACCCGACCAAACCCCGCCTGTTGCCCCGCGCAACCGCCGCGGCGCTGCTGCTCAGCTCCGCCGTCCTGGCCCACGCCCAGACCACCGCCCCCGACAAGAAGGAAGACGTCGTCACCCTCCCGACGTTCACCATCACCGAGGAGCCGGTTAATCCCTACGTCTCGAAGCAGGCGCTCTCGTCGTCGCGCGTCGCGATGGACCTGCAGGACATCCCGCAGACGGTGTCTGTCGTCACCGCCGACTTCATGCAGGACTCGATGAGCTTCCGCATGCTCGACGCCGCGAAATACGTCACGCCCGTCACCGAGTCCACGCTGCCCACCGGCGGCGACCGCTACACGATCCGCGGCTTCCAGGTCTCGCACGAATTCGTGGACGGCATGGAAATCTCCGGCGCCGACGGCTACAGCGCCTCGATGATGAGCTACAACATCGACCGCATCGAGGTCATCAAGGGCCCCAATGCCATCCTCGTCCCCGGCGGCGCGGCCGGCGGCCAGATGAACCCGATCACCAAGTCGCCGATCATGAAGGACCAGGCGTCCTACACGCTCGAGCTCGCCCAATACAAGGGCAACGCCTTCAGCTTCGACGTGAACCGCGTGGTCTTCGCCGACAAAGGCATCGCCGCCCGCGTCGTGGGCGCAGTCTGGAAGAACGACGGCTACTCCAAGAACTACTTCCGCGACGGCTACATGGTCGCCCCGTCCATCTCGCTGCAGCTCTCCCCGGCGCACAAACTCACCTTCAAGGGCGAGCTCATGCGCAACCAGGAGACCAACGGCGTCTTCCTGCCCATCGACCCGAGCGTCGGCAGCGACGGCTACGCTGTCATCGCCAAGGGCCTGCCCCGCGACTGGTCGTTCGGTGACGAGTCCGACCGCCGCGACCGCGAGACCGAGCGCCTCACCATGGAACTTCTCTCCGAGCTGGGCGAGCACGTCAGCTCCCGCCTGCAGCTGACCGGCAACCACGTCGTGCGCGAGGACCAGGGCACGACCAGCGGCTCGATCAACGGCATCACGATCACGCGCAACCCGACCACCGGCAAATACGAGCCGGGTGTCGTCTGGAGCGTCGATCAGACCGGCGCGGTGGCGATTCCGTCGTCCACCAACGTCCCCTTGCCCGACCCGAGCACCTACGTTTACGGCCGCACCGCCGGCAGCGACCACCTCTATTACAACGAGCTGCACCTGCGCAACGACTACGCCATCAAGTTCGAGGGCGAGGGCTGGAAGTCCACCACCATCACCGGTCTCGCGGCCAACGCCGTGAAGACCCACTGGAAGAGCTTCCCCGCCTACAACCGCGGCAACGTGGCCAACAACAACCTCGCGGGCATCACCTACCCGGCTTGGTCCTTCGCCCAGCCCTCGGTCCCCGCCAACGGCCAGAACCGCCGCGCCAAGCAGCACGACTACCAGTTCTTCGTCTTCGAGAACCTGAGCCTGCTACAGGACAAGCTCATCGTCTCCGGCGGCGTCTCCCGCTTCCAGGGCGAGCTGACCCGCACCGACATGACCGGCATCCAGCCCACGCCGTTCCCGAGCTACAGCCTGGCCGACACAGCCAAGAGCTACGGCGTGGTCGTGAAGCCGATCAAGGAAGTCTCGCTCTTCTACAGCCACAACACCTCGGGCGGCACCATGCCCGGCTCGCTCAGCGCCGGCAACGTCGCCCCGACCTTCCGCGCCTCCGTCGGCGACCAGGATGAATACGGCATCAAGACCTCGTTCCTCGACGGCAAGCTCACCGCCTCGTTCGCCTACTTCAACATCACCTCGTCGAACTACGCGGTGCCGAACAGCGAATACTACGTGCTCGTCGCCCAGGGCAAACTCGCCGAGGCCAACGCGCTGCAGAACCCGCTCTACCTCGACCTCACCTCCAAGGGCTGGGAATTCGAGGGCAGCTACACCGCCACGAAGAACCTCACGCTCATCGGCAACTACACCGACTACAAGATGCGCCAGCCCACCGGCGTGCGCCTCCGCGGCGTGTCCGACACGAGCTACGGCTTCTACGCCGACTACCGCTTCGACGAGGGCACGCTCGCCGGCTTCGGCGTGAACGTCGGCGTGGACTACCGCAGCGACCTCGTGGGCGAGAACGTCAACGCCTTCACCACGACCAAGCCGCTCGCCAACGGCCAGCTCGTGCCGCAGCAGCCCAGCTTCAAGATCGCCCCGCGCACCATCGTGAACCTCGGCTTCACCTACCGCGCCAAGGAGTGGACCGCCCGCCTGCAGGTCAACAACGCCCTCGACAAGGACTACATCCTCGGCGGCATCAACCGCAACTCGATGATGGTTGGCGACCCGCTGAACCTGAAGTTCTCGGTCACCTACAAGCACTGATCCGTTTTGGTGGACGCATCCCGCCTTCACCGGCGGGGTGCCCTCTGGCCGGCACCGTTGGGGGTGCCGGCCTTTTCTTTGCCCTGATTCTTCAGGTGGAGCCCGCGCTCCGCCGCAGGCTTGGATTGAACACATCCCATTCCGCCGGCCTGAGGTGGAGCAACCTGCTTCCCACGCGGGCCATCAGCCCCGCATGTGGAGCTCCGGAGATCTTTCCGGGGGAGGGCCGAGCTCCCGCGAGGCCGTA